>JAYVRW010000310.1:0-3895 GCA_043775925.1 Blastocatellia bacterium | reverse complement strand
TGCTCTACGCGAATATTTTGCTGCGCCGCGAAGCGGAAACCCGTGGCGATTGGTCAATGGAAGAAGTCCTGAACAATCTGGAACCGTTGTTGATTGATATTGCCAACCTACCGGAACACGCAACAGCAGATGATGTGAATCCGATTAAAGAACGGATGCAAAAACAGGAAATTGTGGCGAAGCTGCAATTTTACGCTTTGCCGGTAATGGCTGTGACGATAGCTGATTGATATTAAAGATGGGTCTTTGGGCTTTGATTTTTGGTCTTCGTTTTTTCTCATCGAAGTTCCAGCTTCGACCGGAATTTTAGCTTTTGAAATTGTCTTCGATAAAAATAAATTCTTTGTGGAGCGAAACAAAGACCAAAAATCAAAGACCAAAGCTCTTCTGTTTTAGGGGGTAAATCTTATGATATTAAAAAATTTAATTTCTACATTTATAGCAACGGCAACGCTAACGTTCGTCACGTTGACTTCCGTGTCGGCGCAATTTTTGACGAGCGATTTTACAAAACTGAATCGCTTTGTCCAAAGTACCAATTCCAGTGACAGCGCGATGAAAGTCTTTCGCGTTGGACGGGATTTGATTGAAGATGAAAAATGGGAGCAGGCCGAAAAACGTTTCCGCGATTTTTTGCGCGAATATCCGAAACACAAAGAAGCTGATGCTGCGATTTACTGGTTAGCGTTTACGCAGAAAAAACAACAGCATTTTGCGGAAGCTGAACGGTTATTGGTGAAGCTCAACAATGAATATCCGAAGTCAAACTGGCTTGATGATGCCAAAGCGTTGCGGCTGGAAATCGCGCCCAGCGTTGGTAATGTCGCGTATGTGACGCAGGTCATCAGCCCCATTCCCGCGCCGCGTGTTCGTCCGAATGCTGCTCCGGCTCCAGCGGTAGCTCCGACCCCGGATGTTCAAGACCTGCCAGCACCGCCCGAACCTGCCACCGCAATAATTTTTTCTGGAGGACAGGGAATTGCGCTTGCTCCAATTGCGCCCCTGCCAGCTATCGCGCAAGATTTTGGTGGTTTTAGCGGGATGAAAATTTTGGGGCAGGCTTCAAGCGGAATGGATGAGAAAGATGAAATCAAAGCCATTGCGTTGCAAAGCCTGATGCAATCGAATCCTGAACGCGCTCTGCCGTACATTTCTGAAATTCTGAAAAATGATTCCAAAGCCAGCAAAGGCTTGAAAGAAATGGCGGTTCGTTTGCTGAGCCATTCTCGCGGGCCGTACAGCGTGACGATGTTGCTTGATCTGGCGCGCAATCAATCTGATCCGAAGCTGCGCCGCTCAGCAATTTACTCACTAAGCAGCGTCGAGGATGACAAGGTATTTGATTTGCTATCGGAGTTGGCTACGAAATCGGATGATGCCGAAATCTCAAAAGCGGCGTTGCGGGCTTTGGCTTCGCATCGCAGTCAAAAGGCGCAGGATTTGATCGTGAAACTGGCCTCCACTGCGCAGTCTCCCTTGGTTCGCCGCGATGCGATTTTATTTTTAGGAGAACGTCAGGATGATACTTCGATTGAGCGTCTGATTTCGATTTACGAAAATGATACCGATCCTGAAGTTAAGAAGTACGCCGTCCAGTCGCTGTCTCGTAGTTCAAATCCAAAAGCGCGGCAGAAATTATTTGACATTGCTCGCTCTAATAGTAACGAAGATGTGCGGGTACAGGCCATTCAATGGCTTGATAACAGGGGTGATGAGGGACTCGTAGACGAGTTGGTCAAAATTTACCAAACGGATAAAAGCTTGAAAGTGCGGAGGCAGGCGATTTTCAGCCTGACGCAAATGATCGGCGGTCACGGCAACTATTACAAAGTCCTTCCCGCTGCCGCAGGACTTTCAGGCGTAACCGCTACTTCTCCGGTTAGTAAGAGTACGGAAGCGCGAAATAAAAATAGCGAGAAAGCCATCAAAGCGCTGTTGCAATTATACGATGCTGAAACCGATGAATCGCTGAAGAATCATTTCTTAATGGCGTTTAGCCAAGCCAATTCAAAAGAGGCACTACAAAAATTAATGCAGGTAGCGAAGAGCGATTCTTCAATCACTTTGCGTCGCAGAGCGGTCTTATACCTTGGTCAAAATCGTGACCCGGAAGCCGCCAAATTCCTGGAAGAATTACTCAAGTAATCCAACTACACGACAACCAGATTGATTTCAAGTTCGGCCTTGTCTGATCTGGTTGTCGTGTGCCTGAAAGGAGAAAATACTGTGAAAATAGTAGCTCTATTGGTCATAATTGTTTCGTTCTTAGCCGAGAATGCCAACTCACAAACTCCAAATGCCGCGTTCACAACCATCGAAGGCGCTACACTTCAGACGCGGTTAGAAGCAGCTATCAAACAAGGTCAAGCAAGGGGTTCACGTTTCTGGACAGCGTATTCGTTTGATGTGCGCCCGAACATTACGGTGGATTCGGATGTAAGCATTAATGGCAATTCGACCTGGGTCAATGGCATCGAAATTAATTCGCCATCTGAAACGCGGCATCTGGCTTTTTTCCAACTGCATGAAGCCAGCGGCAATGTAGTCACTCGCTTTGAAATTTATAACCTTGATCGCAAGCGCGAATACAGCGGTGTTTCAGTATATTGGCTGGGTCGGGCGAGCAATGAAGAAAGCCTGAATTTTCTGAAAGGAATTGTTGGCGGACAATTCGATGACAAATTGAAAGATCGTGCGACACAGGCGATTGCACTGCATGACGATCAGCGAGTTGGTGCGATGCTGAAAGATTTGACGAAGGCTTCAAATCCTGAACGTGTCCGCAAGACGGCGGTTTTCTGGCTTGGGCATATCGAAGGTGAGCGGGAATTTCTGGCAGACTTTGTGCGCAATGAGCAGGAGTCAGTTGAGGTTCGCAAACAAGCCGCCGTTGGAATCGGGATCAGTAAAGACAAGGCTGCCTTGTCTTTGCTAAGAAGTCTCTATGCTTCGGTGACGCCATCCGATTTGAAGCGACAAATTATTTTTGCCGCCTCTATCAGCGAAGACAAAGACGCTGCCGTAGATTTTCTTATTAATGTTGCCAGCTCCGATCAAGACCGTGAGTTGCGGAAAAAAGCTTTGTTCTGGTTAGGGCAAAAAGCCGGAGAACGCAGCCTGAAATTTTTAGGCGATGTCGCGGAAAAAAATGATGGCGATACAGAGGTGCAAAAACAAGCGGTGTTTGCGCTGAGTCAACGCCAGAAATCCGAAGCCATCCCGAAGCTGATTCAAATTGCGAAGACACATCAAAATCTGGCAGTCCGCAAACAAGCGATTTTTTGGTTAGGACAGAGCGGAGACGACCGCGCTGTCACTTATTTTAAGGAATTGTTTACGAAATAAAAATTGCCGAAGCCCGCACGGGGTAGGGGCGTTGGCATACTTACAAAAAAGGCGCAGCGAGTTTAATGACTCCTGCGCCTTTCATTTTGGACTGATGAAAAATCTATTTCAGCACGATATGCAAATCTTTGTCGCGCTCGAAATTCTTCAATAAATATTCTTTATCTTTCACCATTTCGCCTGGGGTGTAGACTGCCCATTCAAAATTATGTCCGTGCTTGATGGCGTCTGTGGGGCAGGCTTCCGTGCAGTATCCGCACAAAATACAACGTCCATAATCAATGCGGTAAACCTTGGCGTAGCGATTTTCCATCGTCTCGCGTTCCGCATAAGGACGCGGATCGTCTGCGCCTTCGATGTAAATCGCATCGGCAGGACAGGCGGCTGCGCACAAAAAGCACGAGACGCAATTTTCCTTGCCGTCGGCATTGCGCGTCAGCATGTGTTCACCGCGAAAACGCTGGAAAATCTGCACTGGCTCTTCGGGATAGCTCACGGTTTTTTTGGCTTTGGGAATTTGTGCCAGTGTGATGCTCATCCCCGTAGCGGT
>JAYVRW010000309.1:0-3908 GCA_043775925.1 Blastocatellia bacterium | reverse complement strand
TTTTTTTCTTCATGTTCGTTTTCATAGTCGTACTTCAAGGCAGATTTTCTTTCTACTCTTGACTAGAATAGCAAATTCAACAACGTAAAGCGATTCATCAAATCGCCTGACATTAACCAGCAAGGAGTCATTTATGTGGATTCGCAAATTTCAACGTGACCTCAAAAAAGGGGTCATCTCCCCAATGCCTACGCAGGTAGTTTCCAACGAGGAAATTAACCCGCGCCCCCAATCAGAACCGCAAAAAAACGTCGAACACTTGATTCAGGAAATGTCCGAAGTGCGCGCCAAAAAACTCAACATGGATCGCCGCGCATTTATGGCATCATCAATGGGCATGGCAACCTGCCTGCTCGCCTCCAATCAGGCTTTCGGATCGAATGTCTGGGATGTAGACGAAATCGAAACCTGGGAAGCCGCTCCCGCGCAGGAAAAATATCCGAAGAGCGAGTACTTCATCATTGACGTGCAGGCGCATTTCACGAACGGGGTTCCCTTATCGGGATTTCGCACCATGGAATTCATCAAGAATATGGGGTTTGACCTGAAGAATGATGCCGAATCGTATGGCTTCAGAAACTTCGTCAAAGAAATGTTCTTCGATAGCGAAACGAATTTGGTCGTCATTTCTGGCGTCCCCGGCAAAGAAACCAATCGCGATAAAGATGGCAAAGTATTAGAAGGTGCAGCCCGCACTCCCGGACTCGGCGGAAAAGTTTTACCAAGCTGGGTGATGGCACAAGCGCGCAAACAGATCAACGATATGGCTGGTTCACAGCGCGCCTTGAATCAAGGCAATTGCGCCCCCAATCATTACTGGGACAAAGCCACCAATACGATGAACAAAGCTCAATTGGCAGAGCAGATGGAACGCGAATTGAAATTGTATGACATCAAATCATGGAAATGGTATTGCCATACCGATCCGGCACAAACTGGCAACGGCTTCCAGGTTGATGATGACAATGCGCAGTATTTCATTGAGCAATCACGCAAGATGGGGTTAAAATTAATTAGCTGTCACAAGGGATATTCATATCAATCAAAGACGCTCGGACATTTAGCCAATCCCAAAGATATTGAGAAAGCTGCACTCAGAAATCCTGACTTCAATTTTGTCATTTACCATTCGGCCATTAAGCATGGCTCGAACGAACCGAACTGGAAAGAGAGCAATCAATATGACCCAACGACAGGTGATTTCCTCTGGCATAGCATCCTGATGGACATCAAAAAACGTAATCCGAAGATGAATAACGTCTACTGTGAAATCGGTAGCTTCTTCAATACACTTTCGGTGATTGATCCAGTGATGTGCGCACACGGCATTGGAAAAAACATCAAATATTACGGCTCTGATCACGTTGTCTGGGGGACGGATTGCCTGTGGTGGGGATCACCACAATGGGGCATTGACGCCTTCAAACGTTTCCAGATTCCCGATGATATGTGCGAAAAATTTGGCTACAAAAAAATCACCAAAGAAGATAAAGCTAAAATTTTCGGACTCAACGCCGCGAAGCTTTATAAAGTAGATGTCAAAGCGAAACGCAACGCTCTCCCCGCTGACACTTTGGATAAAATGAAAATCGCGTATCTCGAACGCGGTGGACATACCGAAAGCGCCGCGATGGGCTGGGTTCGGGCGACGGATTAAAATAAAAGAATAGACCACGGATTTTAACGGATCATGCAGGTTTACACTGATCTGAAAATTCTGATCCGCGTGAACCCGCTTGATCCGTCAAATCCGTGGTCTATTCATATAAATTATGGAAATCGAGTTACTCCATCGAGAAACAACTGACCAAATAATTAAAGCTTTCTACAAAGTTTATAACACTCTTGGATTTGGTTTCCTGGAAAAAGTTTATGAAAACGCATTGTCGGCTGAACTCATCACGAGAGGCTTTCAAGTAGAAAGTCAAAAACGTTTAGAAGTGTATTACGAGGATCAGTTGGTCGGTGAGTACTTCGCAGATGTAGTGGTAGAAGAAAAAATAATTCTAGAGTTAAAATCCGCCGAGAGCTTACATCCAGCGCACGAAGCGCAATTGATGAACTATCTCAAAGCAACTGAAATCGAAGTTGGACTCTTACTAAATTTTGGCGTGAAGCCGGAATTCAAGCGAAAATTATTTACGAATCCCAGAAAATCATTTCGCACGAAACTTGAAGACACCACAGATTGAGCGGATGTTACGGGTCTTCGCGGATCAGAAAATTCAGACCCGCGTAAACCCGCATGATCCGTCTTACCCGTGGTCTATTTCCTAAAATTTATGAAAATTTTACTCGGACTGACTCTACTTTGCCTCTCGTCAACACTCTTCGCACAAGCTCCTAAAACCACTGATGTCAAAACTGCGCTCGACAAATACGTTGAATCTCCTGACCCGAGCTATAAATACGAATTGGTCAGCACGATTCCTGGCAAGGGCTATACGACGTATATCCTTGACATGACTTCGCAGACGTGGCGTTCTGCCAGTGAAGTTAATCGCAACGTCTGGAAACATTGGATGATCGTTATCAAGCCTGACAATGTAACTTCAACCAAATCGCTCCTTTTTATCAGCGGAGGCAGCAACAATTCTCCGGCTCCCAAAGGCCCCGATGCACAAATTGCACAAATGGCCGTCGCTTCAAAATCGGTCATTTCAGAATTAAAAATGATTCCGAATGAGCCACTGACTTTTAGCGATGATGGCGTTTCGCGCACCGAAGATTCAATCATCGCCTACACTTGGGACAAGTTCCTGAAAACTGGTGATGATTCGTGGCCGCTGCGGTTGCCAATGACTAAAGCATCGGTTCGCGCCATGGATACAGTCCAGAATTTTTTAGGCAGCGAAGCAGGCGGAAAATTAACCATTGACGGCTTCGTCGTCTCAGGCGGCTCTAAACGCGGATGGACGACCTGGACCACAGCCGCCGTAGACAAGCGCGTCATCGGCATTGTCCCGATTGTCATTGATATGCTGAATATGATTCCGTCCTTTCAGCATCACTATCGTTCCTATGGATATTTCGCTCCGGCGGTCGGCGACTACGAAACAATGGGCATTATGAGCCGAACGGAAACGCCTGAATATAAAGCCTTATTGAAAATCGTCGAGCCGTACGAATATCGTCATCGCTTCACGATGCCTAAATTAATTATGAACGCGACTGGCGATCAATTCTTCCTGCCGGATTCATGGAAGTTCTATTACAACGATTTGCCCGGTGTGAAGCATCTGCGCTACGTCCCGAATGCAGAACATTCAATGAACGGTTCTGATGCTTACATTTCATTGTTATCCTTTTACAATGCGCTCATCACGAAGGCTGAACTGCCAAAATACGACTGGAAAATAGAAAAAGACGGCTCGACTACGGTACAGGTCAAAGACAAACCGACCATCGTCAAATTGTGGCAGGCGACGAATCCTGGAGCGCGGGATTTCCGCCTGACGACCATTGGAGCGAAATGGAAAAGCACTGAATTAACGGATCAGGGCAATGGAAAATATGTGGGAAAAGTCCCGCTTCCCCCACATGGTTTTACGGCGTACATGGTTGAGTTGACTTATCCCAGCGGCATCGCGGCGGCTCCACTAAAATTCACGACCGGCGTCAAAGTGTTGCCCGATGTTGAGCCGTTCAAAGATGAGCCAATGCCGACGGCTGCACCGAAGAAATAGGTATCATGGTCTATAAATTGCCATGCCTCTTCAGGGCGTGGTTGCGATCAAGCAGCAAGACAGGCTTTAGCCAAATTTCTGTGAAGAAAAAATCCGAATTGCTTTAGCTGAAGCAATTCGGAAGAAGATTTTTTTTAATATTCGGCTAAAGCCTTGCGGCATTTATTGCCTGCCACGAGTTAAAACTCGTGGCAATTTATCAATACATTTCACTTATGAAAA
>JAYVRW010000308.1:0-3910 GCA_043775925.1 Blastocatellia bacterium | reverse complement strand
GGCGTCACGAATCCGATTGATGCTTTTATTATTGCTGAACTGAACAAAAAATCACTGACTCTTTCACCGCCTGCTGATAAGGCTACGCTGCTTCGCCGTGTCACCTTTGATTTGACCGGACTCCCGCCAACGCCTGAAGAAATTACAGCTTTTCTGAGCGACAAATCGCCTAACGCCTACGAAAAAATTGTGGATAAATTATTGGCTTCCCCGCGTTACGGCGAACGTTGGGCGCAGCATTGGCTGGATGTCGTTCGCTTCGGAGAAACCAATGGATTTGAACTTGATCAAGACCGCCCACAAGCGTGGCGCTACCGTGATTATGTAGTCAATGCACTCAATAACGACAAGCCTTACGATAAATTTATTCAGGAACAAATCGCCGGAGATGAAATTGATCCGAAGAATTTTGAGGCGCACGTAGCGACGGGATTCTTACGCGCTGGCCCGCAACACGTCGTTGCTGGAAACCTCGACAAATCAGAATTGCGTCAGGAATATTTAACCGAAACAATGCTCGGCATTGGTTCGGGAATTATGGGAGTAACCGTCGGCTGTGCGCGATGCCACGACCATAAATTCGATCCGATTTTGCAGTCGGATTTTTACCAACTTCAGGCTTTTTTCGCGGCGACTGACAACACTGACTTCGCGCCTTCATCGGAGGAAGCTAAAGAAACTTTCAGAACGGCGATGAAGGTACATGAAGAAAAACTAAAGCCGATCAAAGATCAAATCGCGGAAATCGAAAAACCATTCATTGAAAAAATCAAAGCCGACAAGAAAAGTAAACTTGAGCCACGCTTTTTTCAGGCGCTGGAAATTCCCAAAGAACAACGCACTCCTGAACAAAAAGAAGACGCCAAATATGCCGAACGCATGCTGGAAGTAAAATTTGAAGAATTATTAGCGGTGCTTCCAGCCGAGATAAAATCAGCCCGCGCCGCCTTACGAAAAAAAATTCATGATGCCGTCCGGGAGGAACCAAAGCCTTTACCGAAAGCTTTAGCCGTCGCTGACCGCCTTGACCCTGTGCCTGCGGCATACCTTTTTAAAGGTGGTGAAGTCCATTCGCCACTGCGAGAAGTCCAGCCTGATTTCCCAAAAGTTTTGCGACAAATCTCCCAGCCAGCGGAATCAGCAATAAAGAAATCTCGAAGAATTTCATTAGCCGAATGGCTAACTTCACCCGAAAACCCACTGACTGCCCGCGTGATGGTCAATCGTTTATGGCAACATCATTTCGGACATGGCTTTGTTGCTACTCTTAATGATTTTGGAAGAAATGGTTCAGGTGTTATTAATCAAAGCTTACTTGATTGGTTAGCAGTAGAATTTATCGAACGCGGGTGGAGCCTGAAAGCCATCCACAAATTAATGCTCACCAGTACGATATATCAACAGTCATCCGAACTCACCTCACAGTCCAAAATTGATCCTGAAAATAAATTATTGTGGCGAGCAAACCGTCAGCGATTAGACGCCGAAGCTTTGCGCGATTCAATCCTTGCTGCAAGCGGAACACTGACCGAACAGCGCGGTGGTGAATCTATCCGCGTCCCGATGGAACCTGAAGTGGTCGAAACGATTTTCACGGAATACGAACCGGATAACCTCTGGCCGGTGCATCCTGACAAACGGCAACACACGCGCCGGAGCCTTTATTTACTGCGTAAACGGAACGTCAAACTGCCCATGCTCGTCGCTTTCGATACGCCGGATTTACAAAGCGTCTGCGGCGCACGCAACGTCAGCGTTCATTCATTACAAGCACTGACTTTAATGAACAGCGATTTCATGCAGGAGCAAAGCAAAGCGCTCGCCACACGAATTTTAGGGGAAGCAAAAACTGCACAATCAAAATTAACCAGACTTTACGAACTAACCCTGGGACGCTCTCCGCGTGCTGAAGAAATCAAAGCCGCCAACACTTTTCTGCGCGAACAGGCTATCATTCTGAAAGCACGAAAAGCTCGCGCCGAAGAAATCACTACATTCAAAGAATTACCCAAAAACATTGATCCAATCACGGCTGCTGCCTGGGTAGATTTGTGTCTGGCAACTTTGAACTTGAACGAATTTGCTTACGTGAAGTGAGAAATCTATACCAACCAAGAATTGGTTGGCGAGAAATTGCGGAAGCCCGCACGTAGTAAGGGCGTGTACTCGACACACTTACTGCGTGCGTGTTTCTGCATTTTCGCAAGCTATCTAGTCGAGCCTGAAAATGCTTCATTTACTCAAGCGACACTTCCTGCCCATCAAAGCGCATTTCGATTTTTCGTTGGTCCTGACTTATGCTTTGCCGCAGGAAATATTGCGCCCGTTACTGACTCCCGGACTCACGCTCGACACTTTTGGAGACTATGGATTCGTCGCGATTGCGATGGTACAAACAAAGCAGCTTCGTCCAAGTTTTTTACCTGCGTGGATCGGCAAAGATTTCTTCCTGACCGGGTATCGAATTTTCACCCGCTACCAAACCAGTCGCGGTAAAAACCTGCGCGGATTGCAAATTCTACGCAGCGATACTGACAAAGCGATGATGGCAAAAATGGGAAATCTAATGACGGGCTACCATTACAGTCTGGCGAAAATTGAAATTACGAAGAACCGTCCACAAGATTTTGAAATTCAAGTTGCAACGCCACATGCCGAAGCCGATTTAATTGTCAAAGCAGATATTTCAAAACCTGCTTTAGAACTGCCCGCAGCTTCGCCGTTCAGAGACATCAGGGACGCGCTAAAATTTGCAGGACCATTGCCGCATACTTTCAGTTATGAAAAAGAAACGAATTCCATCGTCATCGTGCGCGGATTGCGCGAAGCGTGGGAGCCAACGATGGTAGAGGCACGCGTCATCAAATGTACATTTTTCGATCAACCTGAATTTCGTGGAATCACTCCAATTTTAGCCAGCGCTTTTTACATTACCGACATTCCTTATCAATGGGAACGCGGCGTAGTAGATCATCCATCCAAATGAATTCCATTCAACAGAAATATCGTGGCGCGCTGCAAATCCTGATGTTCAATTGGACATTTTATGCGGCGGCGATAATTGTAATCATCGTAGGAATTGTAACCCTAATAAATGTCGCAATGCCTGGATGGATGGTCGCAGTTGGCATCTTAGGAATAGCGTTGACAGCTTTCTGGTCATTCGGTTCATTAGCCGTTTCGCATTATGTTTATGATCGCTCACAGCTTTACAAATTAACGTGGCTGGGTTCTTTGCTTGATGAAGCGCCAGCGAATTGGATCAATATTCATGCTGGTTTGGATGAAACCAGTATTTTCCTCAAAGAGTATTTTCCGATTTCAAACATGCAAATTTTAGATATTTATGATGAGGCGACAATGACCGAACCTGCCATCGCACGGGCGAGAAATATCACTACGCCTGAGCTTACATCTATCCCTTGTGATTTCCGGCAACTTCCAATTCCCGATCAATCTTGTGAAGTAGTTTTTATATTTTTTGCCGCGCACGAATTGCGAACAGAAGCAGCAAGAATTATTTTCTTTCGTGAGGTCAATCGAATTCTAAAGGCAAACGGGAAAGTTGTCGTCGTCGAACATCTGCGCGATTTGCCAAATTTCCTGGCATTCGGGCCGGGGTTCTTTCATTTTCTGAAGCGCGATGATTGGATGAAGGCTGCCAGTAGCTCAAATTTTCACGTGGCGCAGGAGCTTAAAATCACTCCTTTTGTGAGTGCCTTCAAATTCTCAAAATGCTAATTATACATTTAAAAATTGTCGGACTGGCATTGATGATACTGGCATTGGCGCACCTCCCTATTCATCGGCATTTCAAGTGGAAAGATGAAACTGCTTCGCTCACACTTCTCACGCGGCAAGTTTTTCACGTCCACACTTTTTTCGTCGCATTGGTCGTATGGATGTTCGG
>JAYVRW010000307.1:0-13944 GCA_043775925.1 Blastocatellia bacterium | reverse complement strand
GGGACGGTGAAGGGCAACCACGCATCTATTTTGGGTTTCGCCATTTGCTGTATGCAGTTGATGCGCTGACTGGAAAAATAATTGAGAGCTTTGGAAATCAAGGGAAAATAGATTTGCGTGAAGGACTGGGACGCCCCGCGCAGGATTTGTCCGTCGGCCTGTCAACGCCGGGAATTATTTTTAAAGATTTAATCATTGTCGGCAGCCTTGTCAGTGAAACTTTGCCTGCCGCGCCCGGCGACATTCGCGCTTATGATTTGCGTTCGGGCAAGCTACGTTGGACGTTTCACACGATCCCGCATCCGGGCGAATTCGGCTACGAAACCTGGCCCAAAGATGCGTGGCAATACATCGGCGGCGTGAACGATTGGAGTGGGATGTCGCTGGATGAAAAACGCGGTTTACTCTTTGCTCCAACGGGTTCAGCGACCTACGATTTTTATGGAGCGAATCGGCACGGCGATAATTTATTTGCCAATACCCTGCTCTGTCTGGATGCTGCAACAGGTCAACGAAAGTGGCATTTTCAAACGGTACGCCACGACATGTGGGATCGTGACTTGCCTTCTGCACCGGCACTCGTAACGATCAAAAAAGCTGGCAAAATAATTGACGCCGTAGCGCAAACCACCAAAGCCGGATACGTTTTTGTCTTCGAGCGTGACACTGGAAAACTAGTTTTTCCGATTGAATACGAGAAAGTTTCGACCAATGTCGTAGACGGCGAACTCGCCGCTGACACGCAACCGATTCCCGTGACTCCGCCGCCCATTGCGCGTCAAATTATGACCGAAGCCGACCTGACGACCCGCACGCCGGAAGCGCATGCCGATGTGCTGAAACGATTTCTCAAGCTCCGCAGCAAAAATCATTACGATCCCCCCAGCCAGGAAGGAACGATTGTCACGCCTGGCTTCGATGGTGGCCCCGGCTGGGGCGGAGCGGCATTCGATCCGGCATCAGGATTTCTCATCGTCAATTCCAACGAAGTCCCGTGCATTGCCAAAATCATTGAACGACCAAAAAAAGAAGTGCAAGCTACCGCAAAAAATCTTTATGAACGAAATTGCGCCAGTTGTCACGGCAAAGATATGAGCGGAACGCCACCGGAATTTCCGGCGTTAAGCGGTCTGCAAAAAAAATATAACGAAACGCAGACGCTCACCATCATTCGCAACGGGATGGGAAGAATGCCCGGCTTCGGCGGTTCGATGAACGCTGAAAGCTTACAGGCAGTCACTAAATTTCTGCTCACGGGTCAAGACAGTAAAGTGACAACTGAACAAAGCAAGCCTTCGCCTATCGAACAAAAATATATGATGGAAGGCTATCCGCGCTTTCTTGATGCTGACGGCTATCCCGCCATCAGACCGCCCTGGGGAACACTCAATGCGATTGATTTGAACAAAGGAACCATCGCGTGGCAAATCCCACTGGGAGAATATCCAGAATTACTGGCGAAAGGAATGCGTGACACCGGAAGCTGGAATTATGGCGGCCCAATTACGACTGCGGGTGGATTGATTTTTATCGGAGCTACCAATTATGACCGAAAATTCAGAGCCTTCGATGTGACGAACGGTAAGCTTTTATGGGAAAATTTATTGCCGTTTGCAGGAAATGCGACGCCCATGACATACGAGGTAAATGGTAGACAATTTGTCGTGATTGCCGCCGGCGGAGGCAAGCGCGGCGCACCATCCGGCGGAACGTATGTAGCGTATGCCCTGCCGCAGTAGCATAAACTTTTAGTTTGCGCTGTTTTCAGAGCGGTAGTTTTTATCAAGAAACTGTCTTTTTCTTCGGAAATAATGACCAATATCAACAGCACAAACTGAAAGTTAATGCTATATTAATCATCAGTCATAATTGGTCTGACAAAGTATTCATCAGACTATATAGGGAATAAATTGCTTTTTACACTGGCGGAGAGTAAGGTGTTGCTTGCTATTACTCAATGAGCAGCTCTTCTATTTGTAAAACGTAAAACTAAGCATAACTGCTACGACTGTAGCTCTTTCCTAAGGAGGAAATCGTGAAAACCCAACTCTTACGATTCGTTTATCTATCCATGTGTTTTTTGATGGTAGCGCTAACTATTCAAGCACAAACCGTCACTGGAAGCCTGGCTGGAACCGTGGTAGATCAGTCCAATCAGGTTCTCGCAGGCGCGAAAATTACACTCACCAATGAGAAAACCAGAGACTCTCGCAACGTCATTGCCAACGAATCCGGTAGCTTTAATTTCCTGGCAATTTCACCAGGAACCTACTCGGTCAAAGTCGAACAGCAAGGTTTTAAGTCAGCTCAGCGGAAAGATATTATCCTTTCCGCGAATGACAAAATTTCGCTCGGCGACTTGCAACTGACTGTCGGAGAAATCAGTGAAACGGTGACGACTACAGCGGAAGGCTCACTGGTGCAAACCGCCAGTTCTGAGCATTCCGCGCAAATCACCTCGAAGCAATTAGAATTAATTTCACAACGCGGACGCGATGTAACTTCACTGATAAAAATTCTGCCTGGTGTTTCTTATCAGGGCGAAAGTGAATCAGCGGGTAGCAGTTTCGGCAGCGGTATCCCAAACATTCAGGGCGGGCGCAATACGACGAATACCATCAACGTAGACGGGATGCGCGGCAACGATTTGGGCAGCCCCAGTGTTTTCAGTAGTACGGTCAACTTCGATGCGATTGGCGAAGTCAAGGTATTGCTCAACAGCTATCAGGCAGAATACGCCAGCAATTCTTCCGCCGCCATCAATATCGTCACGAAATCTGGAACCAGCCGCTACCACGGCTCGGGCTATTGGTATAAACGTCACGAACAATTCAACGCGAATAATTTCTTCAATAACGCAACCGTGACGACTTCGGCAGTATCTGGCATCACGAGTACCATTCCGAAGCCCCGTTATCGTTACAGCACGCTCGGCGCAACCTTTGGCGGCCCGGTCTGGTTGCCAATTGCGAAAGAAAAAATTAAAGACAAACTATTTTTCTTCTATTCGTTTGAGGATTCGCAGACGCTCAATCCACAAGCCTTGCGCACGGTGACTGTGCCAACTGCGCTTGAGCGAGCCGGAGATTTTTCAAAATCTTACACGTCCCTGGATGCCAATTTGAATCCGATTGCGCTGTACATCCGCGATCCGCTCAAAACCGGAACTTGCAGCGCAGCGGATCAAACCGCTTGCTTTGCCGGAAATGTGGTTCCAACGACGCGTCTCAATAAAAACGGTCAGGCGCTGATGAATGTTTTCCCTTTGCCAAACGCAACTAACCTTGCCATCACCAAAGGCGCTTACAATTATACTTTTCAGGAAAGCCTGAAAGTTCCGAAACGTCAGAATCTTTTCAAGATTGATTACAAGCCTTCGGCACAAGACAGTTTTTATGTGCGTGGCTCCACGTGGTATGCCGATAATCAGGGCTATGCAGTTCCGGCGGGAACAGCGAATTGGGGGTTAGCCGGATTGCATTACACCTTCACGGACAACGGCATCACCGGAAATTGGGCGCACGTTTTCAATCCCTCACTGATTAATGAAGGCTCGCTCGGTGTACGTCACAGCGTCGAGGATGGCCCATTCCTCAGTGAGGCAGAATTAGCCAGAGTGCAACGCAAAACATACAATTTCAATCTCGGTCAATTCTTTCCCGACATCAATCCGCTGGGAATTATTCCGCAAGCTTCGTTTAGCGGAATCACGAATGCGGCAGCGATTTCTTATGACGGACGCCTGCCGCTGCGTGGCGCAGATACGCTCATTACCTTCAATGACAACCTGACCTGGACAAAAAGTTCGCACGTCATGAAAGGTGGAATTTATTTTGAAAGAGCGCGCAATTATGAAGGTGCGACTTCGACGTTCGCGGGAAATTTTAATTTCTCGAATGATACGAATAATCCTTTAAATTCGGGCTATGCCTATGCGAATGCGGCGCTCGGTAATTTCACCAACTATCAGGAATCCAACGCTCGTCCGAGCGGCGAAGGTCGGCAAAGCATTTTTGATTTCTACGCCCAGGATTCGTGGAAGGTTTCCCGTCACTTGAATATCGAACTGGGCGTTCGGTTCAGTTGGTACAACCACTGGTATCAGGACACCGGTAAAGCGGCAGCAGTCGCAATTGATCAATATAGCAAAGCGAAGGCTCCTAAATTCTATCAACCTGGTTGCGCGGTCGCTCTGCCAACTTCGGGAGTCTGTCCGGCAGCCAGTCGTCGCGCCATCAATCCGGTGACGAATGAACTTTTGCCCAACGTTCTGGTGGGAGCTTTCGTCCCTGGCACAGGCAACGTTTACAACGGAATCGTGCTGGCGACCGATAGCAGCTACCCACGGGGCTTCCGTAATCAACAGCCGATCCAGATTCAACCGCGCTTCGGATTTTCATGGGATATTTTTGGCAACGGAAAAACTGCGCTGCGCGGCAGCATTGGTCAATTCAACCAAACTCGTGTCAGCGCGAATGCGGTTTGGAATGACGTTTCCCGCAATCCGCCAATTTCGGAAACACCGCAGATTTTCTATGGCAATCTGGACTCGCTGCTGTCATCAAAAGGTTCGCTCTTCCCCGCTGGTACCGTGGCCGGATTTGACGCCTCGGCGAAAACTCCTGTGACTTATAATTATAATTTAGGAATTCAACATGACATTGGATTCGGTACAGTCGTGGACGTTGCTTATGTCGGTTCGCAAAGCCGTCATTTGCAACAAGTGCGTAACCTGAATTTACTACCTTACGGCGCACGATTTGCCGCCGCCAATCAGAATCCGGTCGTCGCAGGAACTGCCTTACCAGATAATTTCCTTCGTCCCTTCCCAGGTTATGGAACGATCAATTATTTTGAGAATAACGGCACCTCAAATTATAACGCCCTGCAAATCGCGGTGAATCGCCGCTTCATTCGCGGCGTGCAATTCGGACTGGCGTATACATATTCCAAGACGATGGATTATTCCGATGATGACCGTGGAACGGTAGCCACCTATCGCCCCTTGAAAATCTGGAACTACGGCAAAGCATTATTCGATCAAACTCAGGTCGTAGTTATCAACTACACGTGGGATTTACCCAAAGCGTCAAAACTTGCTGATAATTTTCTAGTCAAAGCAATTTTCGACAATTGGCAGGTTTCAGGCTTGACCGCTTTTGCCAGTGGCACTCCCGCTGGTGTTGGCTATACATTAGTTGATGGCGCTGACATCACAGGCGGCGGAGATGGTGGACGCATCGTCATCACAGGGCAGCCCACTCTTGGAAGAAGCTCAAGAGGGATTGCTACAACAGGATTCCTGCAATGGATCAACCCGACAGCGTTTGCGCGTCCGGCGAAAGGCGATTTTGGCAATGCGCCAAAAGATGTCTTCCGCAATCCTGGCACTCACAACTGGGATATTTCGTTCTTTAAAAATATTCCATTGAAGAGTGAATCACGTTACTTCCAGTTCCGTTGGGAAATTTACAATCTAGCCAATCACACGCAGTGGTCAGGCATAGACAATACGGCGAGATTTGATGCAGCTGGCAACCAGGTCAATACTCGCTTTGGTCAAGTCACAGCAGCGCGTGCAGCGCGTGTTATGCAAGGATCGCTTCGACTGACTTTCTAAATCTTTCGTCAGATTGATAAAACTCAACGGCGCTTGGCATTGCTATAATTCCAAGCGCCGTTTATTTTATTGGTCAGTACCATCTGCGGTAGCGGGTGGGCAAAACTAATCCAGTAACACAAATGACTAAATTGCTGCTGACTTTTGCTCTGATAATTTTTATTTCGAGCGTTGCCTTCTCCCAATCCAAGCCGAATGTAATTTTTATTTTGGCGGATGATTTGGGATATGGCGATGTTGGCGTCTACGGGCAAAAAATTATTAAGACTCCAAATATAGATCGGCTCGCGGCGGAAGGCATGCGCTTCACGACATTTTATGCAGGTTCGACGGTCTGCGCTCCATCGCGCAGCGTCCTGATGACGGGCAAGCACACCGGACACACCACCGTTCGCGGTAACGCAGGCGGATTAATTCAGTCGCTCAAAGTGGAAGATAAAACGGTCGCCAAAGTTTTCAAGGAAGCGGGATACGCTACGGCGCTGATTGGTAAATGGGGGCTGGGAGAAATCGGGATGCCGGGGCATCCGAACAGCCAGGGCTTTGATTATTTTTACGGCTTTCTGAATCAAACGCACGCCCATAATTATTGGCCGACATTTCTGATTCGGAATTCTGCCATCGTAAAATTGAAAAATATTCCGGTGGAAGAAACTACGGTTGGAGCCGGATATGCCAAAGAAAAAATTGACTACGCGCCTGAACTTATCACCAACGAAGCGTTAAAATGGATTGATGAGAATCATCAGAAACCTTTCTTTTTGTATTATTCGCCAACCTTGCCGCACGCCAATAATGAAGCAACACGCGGAACTGGCAACGGCAGCGAAGTCCCCGATGACGGAATCTACAAAAACGAAAAATGGCCGGAGCCGGAAAAAGGCAAAGCGGCAATGATTACGTGGCTGGACAGTGATGTTGGGAAGTTAATGGCGAAATTGAAGCAGGACAACCTTGATCGAAATACGCTGGTGATTTTCGCTTCGGACAATGGAGCGCACAAGGAAGCAGGCAACGATCCGAACTTTTTCAAATCGAGTGGCGACTTCAGCGACATCAAACGATCCATGAAAGATGGTGGAATTCGTATTCCCTTCATTGCGCGATGGACGAATAAAATCAAAGCCGGAACAACTTCAAGTCACGTTGGATATTTCGGAGATTTCTTTGCATTAGCTTGTGAATTAACCAACCAGAAATTGCCGAATGGATTGGATTCCATCAGCTTTTCTGCGGCGCTCAAAGGACAGAAAAATCCGGCGCACGAATATTTGTACTGGGAATTTTACGAAGGCGAAGGTAAACAGGCAGTACGATTTCAAAACTGGAAAGCGATTCGAGAGCCAATGTTGACAGGCTCCATCCAGCTTTATGATCTGAGCAAAGACATCGGAGAAAAATCCGATGTCGCAAAATCGAATCCAACCGTCGTCGCGCAAGCCGAGAAATATTTACGTCAGGCACATACGCCTGATCCGAATTGGAAAACGACAAAAAAGAATTAATGACTACGCTCCGTTCAATTTTCATTTTCCTGACAGCGATAATTTTGGCTGGCTGCACAGCTACCACAGCATCCGAACAAACAGCGTCACACCATCATTCTGAACAGACCAAAGAACCAGACGCGGCAAGCGCGGCGCAAGCCAGCATCAATAAAATCCCGGCTCCGAGTCCTGCGCCTGAAGGCATGGCGTGGATTCCAGGCGGCACATTTTGGATGGGCTGCGATGATTGCAATATGCCCGATGCGGAACCAGTTCATCTAGTCACGGTTGGTGGTTATTGGATGGACACAACGCCCGTGACCAATGCCGATTTTGAAAAATTTGTGAAGGCTACCGGATATAAAACCATTGCGGAAATTAAACCTAAGAAAGAAGATTTCCCCGGCGTTCCAGTTTCTAAGTTGGTTGCGGGTTCGGCGGTTTTTAACCCTCCCAATCAGGAAATCCCGCTCAACAATCCGCTGGCGTGGTGGAAGTATCAGGCCGGCGCCAACTGGCGTCATCCCGAAGGACCACAAAGCAATATCATTAAGCGAATGGATCATCCTGTCGTTCAGGTCGGATGGGTTGATGCAGTCGCTTACGCCAAATGGGCAGGAAAAAGATTGCCCACC
Organism: Blastocatellia bacterium; assembly: GCA_043775925.1. Taxonomy (GTDB): domain Bacteria; phylum Acidobacteriota; class Blastocatellia; order RBC074; family RBC074; genus JAFDVL01. Next base: position 6,202 of record JAYVRW010000307.1, on the reverse strand, counting down.
GAAGCCGAATTTGAATTCGCGGCGCGGGGCGGTCTTGATCGAAATAAATTTGCCTGGGGCAATGAATTAAAACCCAATGGCAAATGGGCGGCGAACATCTGGCAAGGAAAATTCCCTAATAAAGACGGGGGTGAAGATGGCTTCAAGTCTACGACTTCGCCTGTGAAATATTTTCCGGCGAATGGTTTTGGACTCTACGATGTTGGTGGTAATGTCTGGCAATGGTGTTCGGATTGGTATCGCCCGGATTATTTCCAAACTAGTGATTCGAAGGTCGCCGTAAAAAATCCTACCGGCCCGTCAGACAGCGTTGACCCTGACGAACCGGGAATTCCCAAACGTGTGCAAAAGAGTGGTTCATTTTTGTGCAGCGATCAATATTGTGCCCGCTACCACGTTGGTTCGCGCGGCAAAGGCGAACCCGGCAGCGGAGGCGACAATGTCGGATTCCGCTTAGTCAAAGACAATTGATCATTATCAATTACCCCTTCAACATACAGGAGAATAAATGAAAGCAACCCATTCCATCATAAAAACCAGCTTGATAATTTTGCTGACGGCGTTCATCGCAAGCTGCAACAATGCTGAAAATACCGGAGCAAAAACAAACGCTTCACCTGCACAAGCCGATCCAAACAAAAAACTCAAGCTCGCTTTTGTGACGAATAATCCATCAGATTTCTGGACGATTGCTCGCAAAGGAACTGAAAAAGCAGCGGCAGAAATCCCGAATATTAAAGTCGAATTCAAACTCAACCCTGACAATACGGCGGCGGAACAACAACGCCTGGTGGACGATTTATTAGCCGTCGGAATTGATGGCATTGCGATCAGTCCGGTTGATCCAAAAAATCAAACGCAGTTGCTCAACAAAGCCGCCAAACAAGCGATGGTCGTGACACAGGACAGCGACGCGGAAGGCAGCGAACGCGCCTGCTACGTCGGCACTGACAACGTATCCGCAGGTCGTCAGGCGGGTAAGCTCATCAAAGAAGCCTTACCACAAGGCGGAAAAATTCTGCTCTTCGTCGGCACATTGGATGCCGCCAATGCACGCGAACGCAAACAAGGCATCGAAGAGGAAATTAAAGATACGAAAATCACCATCATTGATACGCTGACTGATAACGCGGATCGTGCGAAGGCTCGCGCCAATGTCTCCGACGCGCTGGTAGCCCATCCTGACGTAGCCGCATTGGTTGGATTGTGGTCATACAATGGCCCCGCAATATTGGGCGCAGTGAAAGCCGCGAACAAAATTGGCAAAATCAAAATCGTCGCTTTCGATGAAGAAGATGATACTTTGGCTGGCATCAAAGCGGGCGAGATTTTCGCTACCGTTGTGCAGCAGCCTTTTGAATTCGGATTCAAATCCATTGAATTAATGGCAAAGGTTTTGCGCGGTGACAAAACTGCTATTCCTGCGAACAAAAAAATCGTGGTGGAGACGCTGGCCATCAAGAAAGCAGAAGTCGAAGAATTCACAACCAAGCTGAATAAATTGCGAGGTCGTAGTTAAGACAAAAACATTTAGACAGGATTGACAAGATTTTTACAGGATGAATAGGATTATTTTCTAGGCAGAAACCGCCTGTAAATCCTGAATCAAATCTTGTCAATCCTGTCTAAAAACATGTCCAAAGAAATGAATTACAAAGAATTAGGTCGCACCGGATTTCGTGTTTCGCCCATCAGCTTCGGAGCCTGGGCGGTTGGCGGTTCGTGGGGCGATGTCGAAGATACTGAATCATTGGCTGCTCTCAACCGTGCCGTAGACTTGGGAGTGAATTTTTTTGATACGGCAGATGTCTACGGCGACGGTCGCAGCGAACGATTGCTCGCGCAGCTTAAACGAGATCGTAAAGAAGAAATTATCATTGCGACCAAAGCCGGACGCCGCTTGAATCCGCATGTGACAGCAGGTTACAACGCTGAAAATTTGACTGCCTTCGTTGAACGAAGCCTAAGCAATCTCGCTACGGAAACATTAGATTTAGTACAACTTCATTGCCCGCCGACCGATGTTTATTACCATCCCGAAGTTTTTGAGGTACTGGATAAATTGGTAGCGCAAGGCAAGATTCGCAATTGCGGCGTCAGCGTCGAGCGTGTCGAAGAAGCGCTTAAAGCCATCGAATATCCCGGCGTACAATCTGTCCAAATTATTTTCAACATGTTCCGCCAACGTCCGGCAGATTTATTTTTTGCCGAAGCGAAGAAAAAACAAGTTGGTATTCTAGCGCGGCTACCGTTGTCGTCAGGAATGCTGACGGGCAAATTAAATGCGCACAGCGAATTTGCTGCCGACGATCATCGCGCTTTCAATCGGCACGGCGCAGCGTTCGACAAAGGCGAAACGTTTTCGGGAATTGATTACGAAACGCAGTTGCAAGCCGTCGAAGAAATTCGTGCATTGTTGCCAGAAGGCATGACAATGGCGCAATTCGCGTTGCGCTGGATTTTGATGCACGATGCTGTGACGTGCGCGATTCCCGGCGGCAAACGTCCAAGCCAGGTCGAAGATAATGTTGCGGCGGCGGAGTTGCCTGCCCTGTCTGACGAAACGATGCAACGTATTCACGATTTGTACACGGCAAAAATTCGCCCGTTAGTCCATCAATATTGGTAAAAAATGTCATCACCCTTACTTGAACTCAAAGGTATCAGCAAACGCTACCCTGGCGTAGTCGCGCTCGACAATGTTTCGTTGGATGTCATGCCCGCTGAAATTATTGCGGTCATTGGCGAAAACGGCGCGGGCAAATCTACGCTGATGAAAATTCTCGGCGGCGTAGTCCAGCGCGACGCGGGCAGCCTGCACGTCAACGGCAGCACTGTCGAAATTCGTTCTCCGCTCGAAGCTTCAAAACTTGGCATCGAATTTATTCATCAGGAATTGAGCGTCCTCGATAATCTTGATGTTGCGGCAAATATTTTTTTGCGGCGGGAACCAACTACGGGTGGATTTTTGAAGTTGATTGATCGCCAACGAATTTACACCGAAGCCAATCAATATTTGCAAAAAGTCGGCTTGAATATTTCCAGTCGCACGCAATTGTCGCAGCTTTCCATCGCGCAACAGCAACAGGTCGAAATCGCCCGTGCGTTATCCGCCGGAGCGCGGCTCATCATTATGGATGAGCCGACTTCCAGTTTGACGCTGACCGAAACCAAACGTTTGCTCGAAATTATCAAAGATTTGAAAGCGAATGATGTCAGCGTGATTTATATTTCGCATCGGCTAGACGAAGTGCTGGAAATCGCGGATCGCGTCGTGGGCTTGCGTGACGGACGCAATGCGGGCGAGCTGGCGAAAGAAGAAATCAGCCGCGAACGGATGGTGAAAATGATGGTCGGGCGTGACCTTAAAGATTTTTATGTTCACGCAGAAAAACCGGAGAGCAATACACAGCACGATCAAAATTGGCTGGAAGTGAAAAATCTGCGCACGCTAAAATATCCAAACTCTGAGGTTTCGTTCACGCTTAGACAAGGCGAAGTGATGGGCTTTGCCGGACTCGTTGGTGCAGGTCGCTCTGAAATCGCTCGTGCGATTTTTGGCGTTGATCCAATCCTCGGCGGCGAAATTTCAATGGGCGGAAATGCCTTACGGATTCGTTCGGCGCAGGACGCAATCGGCGAAGGAATTTTTCTCGCGCCGGAAGATCGTCGTCAATCCGGCTTGCTCGTAGATTTTAATATTCGGGAAAATGTTTCGTTGCCCGCGCTGAAAAAATACGCCAGCGCAGGGTTAATTAATACGGACAAAGAAACCGTGACCGCCAATGAAATGATTCGTGCCATCAACATCAAAACACCTTCGCCCGAAATGCGGGCTGGAAATTTGAGCGGCGGCAATCAGCAAAAAGTAGTCCTCGGAAAATGGCTGGCACTTTCGCCCAAAGTCATGATTTTTGACGAGCCGACACGCGGGATTGATGTCGGCGCGAAGGCTGAAATTTATGCGTTGATGCGCGAACTCGCGGCCAAAGGCGTAGCGATTATCGCCATCAGCAGCGATATGGAGGAAGTCCTCGGCATCAGTGACCGCATTGCTGTGATGCACGAAGGAAGCATTACCGGAATTCTCGAACGTGATCAGTTCAACGAAGAATCCGTGATGAAACTGGCAACTGGAAGCTAGATGGCAGAAGTGCGAATTAAAACGCAAAGGGGCAAAGGAGCAAGGAAAATCTTAATGATCTCATTGATCCTTTGTCCCTTTGATCCCTTGTGTTGAAAAATTTAAATTACCCTATGAAAAAAGAACTCGGAATTTTCATTTTACTTGCGGTCTTATGCGTGGTCGTCGCCATCATCAATCCGCGTTTTATCAATCCCACCAATTTGCAAAATATGGGGCGACTGATCGGCGCATTCGGTATTTTCAGCCTGGGCTTGGCATTGGTCATCATCACCAGCGGAATCGAATTATCGGTCGGTTCGATGATGGCGTTGCTGGGCGTTTTGCTTTCGATGATGCTGACCGAAAAGCATTGGCCTACAGTGTTGGCGGTGCTGGCGTGTGTCGGGCTGACGATGGCGTTGTCGTTGTTTCATGGCTGGCTAATCACCGGAATGAAAATTCAACCGTTTATCGTGACGCTGTGCGGACTGCTGTTTTATCGCGGTATTGCGCGTTTTATCACGAATGACGAAACCAAAGGCTTCGGCAGCGCCGAAGGCTTTGAAAGCTTACGATTTTTGGCAAATGGAACTCCGTTTGGAGTTCCGATGCCTTTCATTTTATTGCTCATTATCGCAGTCGTCATGTATGTATTTTTGCATCGTTCGGTTTACGGGCGTTATCTGTTTGCTACGGGACGCAACGAAGACGCGGCGCGGTATTCAGGCATCAATACAAAACTCATCATCACGATGGCGTATGTGTTAGCGGGAATGTTGACCGGAATTTCGGGCATCATTTTCGCCTTTTATACGAACTCAGTTTCACCCGCTTCACACGGAAATTTTTATGAATTGTATGGCATCGCAGCAGCAGTACTCGGCGGATGCAGTTTGCGCGGCGGCGAAGGTTCGGTTATCGGCGTGTTGATCGGCACTGCGTTATTACAAGTACTGCAAAATCTGGTGAATTTGCTATTCATTCCAAGCTCATTGAATTTCGCGGTGATGGGCGCAGTGATTTTATTAGGCGTCCTCGCAGATCAATTTTTCACCGAACGCCGCAACCGCAAACAAGTCATTGCAATGCGCGAGGCTGCATAAACAGGCGTTAAGAGTTCAAGCTTTAGCTTGTGAAGAGGCAGCCTAAAGGCTGAACTCTTAACGCCTCTTATCTATGAAATTCGAGGATAAAATTGTGTTAATCACAGGCGCGGCGCGTGGCATCGGACGCGCTATCGCACAGGCTTTCGCTGCGGAAGGCGCGGCGGTCGCTCTTCATTACAACAGCAACCTGACTGAAGCAGAAAAAGCTTTGGCTTCACTTAACGGCGAGCAGCATGCGCTCTTTCAATCTGACCTCAGCAGCGCCAGAGCTGTGAAAATATTGGTCGAAAACGTCATCGCACGATTTGGGCGGATTGATGTTTTAGTAAATAATGCCGCAGTGTATTCCGATCATCCTTTGACGGAAGTGAGCTACGATCAATGGCAATCAGAATGGAATGAAATCATCAACGTGAATTTGCTCGCCGTTGCGAATATTATGTATTGCGTCACGCATCAGATGAAGCAACAAGGCGGTGGACGCATCATTAACATCGGATCGCGTGGAGCCTTTCGCGGCGAACCCGGCGCACCCGCTTACGGAGCCAGCAAAGCCGCGCTGCATTCATTATCGCAATCACTGGCGCAGGCTCTGGCACCGCACAATATTTTCGTCAGCGTAGTCGCTCCTGGCTGGGTTGCGACCGAACGACAAGCTGATAAAATCAACGATTCGCATCGCTCGCAAAGCCCGCTCAACCGTGTCGCCGAACCTGAAGAAGTTGCCAAAACTGTGTTGTTTTTAGCTTCTGAAGGAACTGATTTTTTGACCGGAAGTATCATTGATGTGAATGGCGCATCGTATCTTCGCTCATAAATTTTAACCATAGTTTTATGATCTGTGCATCAAACTTTTCGTCATCACGATCACTAGAAATTAAGGTATGAAGTTGTTGCGGAAGTCACTATATCTATGCGGCGTCCTCGTGTTACTGCTTCTATTGTTGTTATGGAAGTCATTCACGTCAGC
>JAYVRW010000306.1:0-51996 GCA_043775925.1 Blastocatellia bacterium | reverse complement strand
GTGATGCTTGGCGAACGCAATCTGCTCAAGCCGAACATGAATTAATCACGGCCAAAGCTCAAATTGAAAGCGCAACGTTACGCCTGCGTGAAGCTGAACAGGCGAGTGAAGAACTCGCTTCCCTGTTCCCAAAAGCTGAAGCACAGCAAATGCTCGAACAAAGAATTTCCGAGCTTCGTGAAAGTCGTGGCGAGGCTTCCGGGTTACGAAAAGCTGTCGGAGTCCTTGATAATGAATTACGAAAATTGCGCGAACGTTATCAGGAATTGCAAACGCAAATTAAAGCCATTGAGCAACATCAGGAATTAGCCCAACGCGCGAATTCGATTGAAGAAGAAGCGCAAACCATCACGCAAAAATTAGCGCAGTTACGCGCCGAGGTTTCCCGTGACAAAGAAATGATTACGGCTTTAGCCAGCGGTGGCATCTGCCCGTTAATCTCGGAAAAATGCCTCAATTTGAAACAGGGAGAAACGCTCGAAACTCGTTTTCAAAGTGGATCGCAAACACGCCAGGCAGAAATTTCGACACTGGAAAAAGCGTTGCTTGAAAACACGGCAACTTTAAAAAAATCCCGCGAAGCGCAACGCCTTTTTTCCCAGGCTGAAGTCTTACAACGTGAAGTGGAGGCGCTGGGCGAAGAAGGAAAAATTAAAAAATCCGAACAGGACGAATTAGCCAAAAAACTTGAAATCATTGGCGATTCCGAAACTTTACTCAAAGAAACTGAAGCGCAGATTACTGCCCTCGGCAATCCACGCGCTCGCGTCAACGCGCTCGAACAAACTATCTCACGAACATCTGAATGGCAGGATTCAGTCACGAAATCCGAGGCACAAGCAGCAACCATTTCTGCGCAACTAGCTCAAATAAATCTTGCGCTAAACGCCTTCGCGTCACTCGAAAAAATCCTGACCGAAACGACTGCTTTGAAGATTGCCAATGAAGCCGCGTATCAAGCCTACATTGCAAACGAAAAAATTGCCGACACCGTGACCGCCAGAGAATCCGAAGCGGCGGCCATGGCGCAGGAAGTAACGCAAACCGAATCGGCATTGAATGCGGCCACCGCGCAACAGGTGGCGCTGGAAGAAAAATACAACGCAGGTGAACATCAGGAAATCTTGCTGCAATTTAACGCCTTGCGCGAACGCTCAACGCAGCTCGCTACACAGTTGGAACACACCCGTGAGCAGTATTCCAAGCTGGCAGTTCAGGTCAATTATTTAAACGAAGTCCGCGAACGTCGCGCCGAATCGTTAGCCGCACAAGCCAAACTTGCCGAGTTAAAAACGACGACGGAATTCATCCGCGACACCTTACAAAAAGCCGCGCCATTCATCACGGAAGCCTATCTGGTTTCGATTTCCATTGAAGCGAATCAGCTTTACCGCGAAATCACCGGAAGCTTCGATTGCACTCTAAAATGGAGCAACGATTACGAAATTAATTTAGAAGAGCGCGGCTATCATCGCCCCTTTTCCAACCTTTCAGGAGGCGAACAAATGGCTGCGGCGTTAGCCGTTCGCCTCGCCTTACTTCGTGAATTTTCAAATAATTTAGGACTCGCCTTCTTCGATGAACCGACAACTAATATGGACGAAGACCGCCGCAAAAATTTAGCGCAACAAATCGGACGCATTACCGGATTCAAACAATTGTTCATCATCAGTCACGATGATAGTTTTGAGAATTTTACAGATCAAGTGCTGAATTTAGGCGGTCCCCATGAGTGACAACAACGCCTACGCTGTATTTCGCCTGCCGGATTATCGCAAATATTTTGTCGGGAATATGCTCGGAATTATCGGGCATCAATTGTTGACGCTGGCAGTCGGCTGGGAAATTTACGAACGCACTGGATCAAAGCTGAGCCTGGCCAATATTGCGATGGCGCAGTACCTCCCGATTTTATTTTTCACCTTGCCCGCCGGACAGTTAGCAGATCGTCTGAATCGTAAGAAAATTTTACTGTGTACACTGACGCTCAGCACTTTCGTTGGCGTTTCACTGTTTTGGATTTCGTGGCACCAAGGTTCCATCAGGTTAATTTATGGTTGTTTATTTTTAAATGGACTCGCGCGCGCTTTTCAAGGCCCGGCGCGTTCGGCTTTTATTACGCAGATTGTGCCGCGTGAAGTCTTTGCCAACGCCGTTGCGTGGGGCAGTAATTCATTTGAAATCGCCACCATTACCGGCCCGGCACTGGGTGGATTGATGATCGCGTGGCTCGGCAAACCAACCTGGGTGTATGCCATCATCGCCGTAGTTGCTTTCATTTACCTGCTGTTATTAGCCGGGATCAAAGTCAGTCAACCGACCGATGCCGGATCACCACTCAACTTCCATGAATTCGTTGTCGGGTTACGTTTTGTCTGGGAATCAAAAATAATTCTGGCCACGATCACACTGGATTTATTAGCTGTTTTGCTGGGCGGAGCCGTCACCCTGTTACCAATTTTTGCCAAAGATATTTTAGCTGTCGGACCTACCGGACTTGGCTGGATGCGCGCTGCCCCTTCCATCGGAGCTGTCCTGATGTCGCTTTACATCGCGCATCGCGCGCCGATGCAGAATGCGGGAAAAACGCTTTTATTGGCGGTTTCCGGCTTTGGAATGGCAACGATTATTTTTGGATTTTCGCGTTCGTTCTGGCTTTCAATGGCGATGCTGGTACTCATCGGAGCCTTCGATAATATCAGTGTCATCATTCGCCATACGCTGGTGCAATTGCTAACTCCAGATGCGATGCGCGGACGTGTTTCAGCCGTGAATGGATTATTTATTGGGACTTCCAACGAACTCGGAGGCTACGAATCAGGCGTCACGGCAGAGTATTTCGGAACTGAAGTTTCCGTCGTAGCGGGGGGACTTGGCACGATTTTAGTCGTGGCCATGGTCTCCTTCATCTGGCCTCAACTGCGGAAATACGAGGCGCTAGGCTCAGAAGTACGATAAACTTTTAGTTTATTGCACGTTTATCCGCGTGCACGTTCCAGCAAAACGAGCATCATCAAGCCCAGGACACAACAAAGCTCTTCCTGTTCGCTCAATTCTGCCAGACGATCAACTCTGAATTTTCCCTCGAAGAACGCTGGTTGCTTTTCAATCCGCATGACCTCCTCCCCATTATTTCGCGTGACAATATACGCCGGATGAAACAAGTATCCCGTGAACATTCCAATAATCGGAAGCTCGCCCACCAACGCATCTACCACTTTGATCCACGGATTCGCTTCACGGACAGTAAAAGCAGGCATGTTCCCAACATTAATGTCGTAGTGCGCACTCCAGAATGAACGCATTCCCTGCCGCTTGATTGATCCGCCGTGATTGCCCTGCGCATCTGAAAAGTTGTAATTCGCAGAAAAATCAAGCACCCGGTCAGCATTGATTTTATACAGAGGTTGCTGTTGTGCTTCATCGGCATAAACAGTAATGGCTTCCTTCAGCTTGAACAATTTCTGTTTGACGTAACAGGTTAGCTTTCCGGTGTTATCACGCACGTAAATCTGCGACGAAATAGCCAATAATTTAAAGGAAAACTCCAAGGGATAATTCATAATTTTGACTCCTATCAATCAGGGCTGTCGCAGCAAAGTCTATGCACTTTCGCGCCCACGTCAATCAAAATTATTTGCGGCCTTCACGAAGCTGCTTTATATTCCATCCGCTATGACGAAAACTTTTTTTGGATTGGCGCTGTGCATCTTTTTTTTCGCTTCATGCAATCGTCAGCCTGAAACGACGAAACCGCAGAGCCAGGAAACGCCCCCTGCGACTACAGTCGAAGCCACACAAAACCCAACCGTTCGCGCCGAAGAATTAAGTCTTGATTTCAAGCAAGGATTTTCAACTTCTGAACAATCCAATCTGAAGATTTTGCCAGCCGGAGTAAGCCTCGAAAAAGAAACTAACACTGCTTCTTTTATCTCTGAACCGTTACCTGTTTCGCTGGCTGATCCTTCGCCCTTTCTTGCGCTTTCTGCGAAATGGCAAGCAGAGATAAATCCTAAAGCAAAACTGACTATCAGCGTTCGATCATCAATAGACAAGCAAGTTTGGAGCGAATGGCAAGCTTCGAGTCTCGACGGTGATCCGCGCACCAAAGCCGGATTATTTTTCTTTCCGGTAGAGAGTAAATTCATTCAATACCGCGTCGAAATGGAGCGTGATGAAAAATATTCCGCGCCGATTTTGAAGAACCTGAAATTCAGATTTATCAGCCCCGGAGCGACACCAAGCTCTTTTACTTCACCCGCGCCAGATAAGATCGTGAATCGTACCGCGTGGTTCTGTCCAGACGGAGAAACTGCGCCAAAAATCAAAGCGCAAAATGCGCCCGTCCGTCACCTGATTATTCATCACACCGCAACGAATAATGATTATAAAGACTATCCCGCGATGGTGCGCTGCATCTGGAATTTTCACGCCTCCACCAACGGCTGGCGCGATCTTGGTTATCACTATTTGATTGACCCCAACGGCGTCATTTACGAAGGCAAAGCGGGCGGAGATAAATCGCTCGGCACCCATTTTAGTTGCGCGAATACGGGGACGCTTGGCATTGCTTTGCTGGGCAATTATTCTTCAACTTTGCCGGGTAAAAAAATGCTCGACAGCCTTGTAATATTACTGAAAGCAAAGTGTTCTGAGTTTGGATTGAAACCTAACGGGACAAGCTATCATCCAAGTACACGACTGAATTTACCAACGATTTCGGGGCATCGCGAAGCAAATGAATCTAAGGCATCAAGCGCTTGCACCGGGACGCAATGTCCAGGGGACAAGCTATTTCACGCATTGCCGAACATAAGAAAAACGATTGAAGTAAAATGGAGCGCTCCCATGTAGCGCAATCCTGCCTAAGTTGCGACAGCCTTTGCGCTTCGCAGAGGCTAACTTATTTCTTCATCACAACTCTGGCGGCAACTACACTTTCGACTATTGATTCAGAAATGTCATAGATTAGCCTTTGCTGCGCAAACGCTGTCGCAGCCATGGCTGGTTGCACTACATTGGCGGGCAAGGCTACAATGCGCGATTCAATTCTCATTCATAAATTGGACAAACAAACTCATGGCAAATATCACTTTAAAAAAACGCCCCGTCGCACTCATTATTCTTGATGGCTTTGGTTATTCTGAAAAATTTGAAGGCAACGCCATCGCGCAGGCGAATACACCAAACCTTGACGAATATTACAAAAAATATCCACACACCTTGATCGAAGGCTCCGGTGAACGGGTTGGATTGCCCTGCGGACAATTCGGAAATTCCGAAGTTGGACATCTCAACATGGGCGCAGGTCGCGTCGTGCAAATGGACATCACCCGCATTGATTTGGCGATTGCAGCGGGAACTTTTAATACGAATCTAACACTCGTTGCCGCAATGGATGCTGCCAAAACTTCTGCTCTGCATTTAATGGGATTAGTGTCAGACGGCGGCGTTCATTCTTATCAAGAGCATTTGTACGCCCTGCTGCAACTCGCCAAATTACGCGGGATTGAGCGCGTTTTTGTTCACTGCTTCACCGATGGACGCGACACGGCTCCGAATTCTGCCAAGCGTTATGTTGGTGAATTAATGGCAAAAATGAATGAAATTGGTGTAGGTCGTGTCGCTTCAATCTGTGGGCGCTACCATGTCATGGATCGTGATAATCGGTGGAAACGGGTCGAACGCGCTTACAATTTATTGACGAAGGGTCAAGGGAATTTAGTCGCTGATCCTATCGCCGGAATTGAAGCGTCGTACAGCGCAGGTGTGATGGATGAATTCATCGAACCTACTGCCATCATTGGCGAAGACGGCAAACCGCTTGCAACAATCGGGGAAGATGATTCGGTAATTTTCTTTAATTTTAGAGCCGACCGCGCCCGCGAAATTACCAGAGCTTTGACCGTGGAAGAGTTTGACGGATTCGCTCGTGAATTTATTTCGCCGCTCCATTTTACAACTTTTACAAGATACGACCGGACATTCACATCGCCAATCGCCTTCGCTCCGCAATCACTCACCAATATTCTCGCGGACGTATTTGCCAAAGCCGGAGTCGAAAATTTGCGCATCGCGGAAACTGAAAAATATGCGCATGTGACTTACTTTTTTAATGGCGGCATCGAAGCCCAATTCGATCACGAAAGTCGCATTTTAGTGCCTTCGCCAAAAGTTCCGACATACGATTTACAGCCTGAAATGTCAGCCTATATCGTAGCGGACAAAATCTGCCAGGCCTTATCAGAAAATAAAACTGACGCCTATATCATCAATTTTGCCAACGCTGATATGGTGGGGCATACGGGGAATTTACCCGCCGCGATTAAAGCCGTCGAAGTGCTTGACGAATGCTTGGGAAAAGTGATTCGCGCCATTGAAATACTGCACGGAACCGCCATGATTACTGCCGATCACGGCAACTGCGAGCAGATGATTGATCCTGAAACCGGAGGCCCGCACACGGCGCATACCAGCAATCCCGTCCCGTTTATTTTATGCGATCCTGACTTCAAAGGAACGCTCCGACCAACCGGCGCACTGGAAGATATTTCGCCGACGATTTTGGAAGTTTTGGGAGTGGCGCAACCGGAAGAAATGACTGGAAAAAGTTTATTGGTGAAATCTTAACGCAAAGGGACAAAGGATCAAGGGAACAAAGAATTTTCATCAAGTAAGCAGCTTTGATCCTTTGCCCCCTTGTCCCTTTGCGTTGAAAATCTCTCTATTTTACCTTTGCGCTGCCGCAATACATTTCGCCCATCATTCGCGGCGAATCTTTCATGACGAAGCGATCCAGCTCGACGATTTCAAAGCCTGCCTGCGTCATTAAATCACTGATCGGACGATTAATATGACAGCCACAGCCAATGATCTTCTGGAGTGGATTCAGGCGGTCTTGCCACTTCGCCGTATCCTCATCATCGCTGCGACCATGCTCACAAAATAACAGCTTCCCTGACGGCTTCAGAATCCGCCGCATTTCCAGCAAAGCCTCGTCAAGATTGGCGATGGAACACATTGTCCAGGTACTGACTACCGTGTCAAAACGATGATCCTCGAAGGGTAATTTCCCTGCCGCATCCAACTGCACACGGTCAACTTTCAAGCCAGATTTTGCAATGCGTTCCGCTACTAAATCGGGTAGAAAATTTTCAGAATCAAGCGCGGTTAGATGCTTAATTGAAGCCGGATAAAACGGGAGATTCAGGCCAGTTCCGAATCCAATTTCAAGCACGTTTCCCTGCGATTTGGTCAACGTTACCTGGCGGAGTTTTTGTGCTTCCGGGTTGCCCAAAGCCCAATCCAGAAGTCGTGGAAAAATTTGGTGTGAATAAATTCCCATAATCTTTCGTATAACAGGCAGCCTGCCCGTTGACTACTTCACGCGATCTAACGCCCAATTGAAAAGCTCATGCGCTCGTGCTTCCTTCTCAGCTTCGGCGATAATTCGAATCATTGATTCTGTATTCGAGGCGCGAAAATGCAGCCAGCCATCGCGCCAACTCAATTTAATTCCGTCGCTCAAATCTGTCGTGACAGCGTCGCTCTCAGCAATTTCCTGACGCAAATTTTGGAGCTTGGAAAAAAGTTGCTGTGGAGCAATTTGAAGATTTCGTTTGAGCATGACGACTTTCGGGAGCCGGCTTACAAGGTCAGAAATTTTCTCACTGGTTTTGGCGAGATATTCCAGAATTAATCCCATCGCAGCCGCACTGTCATTCGTGCAATGAACTTCAGGCAGGACAATCGCGCCGTTGCCTTCGCCGCCAATAACGGCTTGATGTTCGAGCATGGCTTCAGAAATGTACGCCTGACCGACGGGCGTGCGGATGACTTGGCTGTGATGCTGTGCGGCGATTTTCTCAATCATCGAACTCGTCGAGAGATGCGTCACGACTGCGCCGGATTTTTTTTGTAACTTAATTTCTGTGGCAATTGCGAGCGTCAGTTCCTCGGATAATGGTACGCCAGATTCTGTGACAATTCCGAGGCGTTCACCATTGGCATCCAACGCGAATCCGATGTCCGCTTTCCCGGCTTTGACGACCGCGCGAAGTTGCGCCATGGTCTCCGGTTTTGGTTCTGGATTATGCGGGAAAGCCGCCGTCGGATCATCGTTCAAAGCCAGTACAGTGCAGCCTAATTCCTGCAACCAGAGCGGCGCAAAAGTCGAACACGCTCCGTTGCAGCAATCAATGGCGACGGTTAATTTCCGTGCTTTGATCGCTTCGATGTCGAAGGATTTTTTCAAAATGTTGAGGTGATTTTCTACGGCGGAAAACGTGCCAATTGCGGCGTGAATTCCATCGTGTCGGGTCTTGTGAAATTCGCCTTGGTGATAAATATCCAGCAGCTCTTCTGCCTGCATCGAATTCAAATATAGCCCGTCAGCCCGGACAAATTTCAACGCATTCCACGCGGCGGGATTATGTCCCGCAGTGATCGAAATTCCGCCGCTGGCGTTGAGATGTTCGACCGCTAATTGCAGCGTCGGCGTCGGGCAAATTCCCAGATCAATCACTTCGCAGCCTGAAGCCAGCAAGCCTGAAATGACTGCCGAGCGCACCATCAATCCTGACGGGCGAGGATCGCGTCCGACCAACATTTTCCCGCCATCGAAATAGGTTCCGAACGCCTGCGCAAATTCGATGATTAACTCTGGCGTCAGCGTTTCGCCGACGATACCGCGGACTCCTGTGATGCCAATTTTTAAGGGTTTCATCACTGCTGAGGATAGACAGAATTTAGCGGAATCACAAGTAGAGGCTGAACCCAGCGCCAGCGGCGCGTCATCTTGGTAGAAAACATAAAGGCGAGAAAATAAAGCTCCATCGGAGCGGTATCTTAGATGCCGCTCCGATGGAGCTTTATTCTTCAATTGGTTCGCTTGCTACCAAGATGACGCGCCGCTAGCGCTGAATCTATAGAGTGCTGCGACCTGTCGCAGCTTTGCGTTCGTAACCAAAATGGAACATTGGAAATAATTTCCAGGGAACGCTAAAGCGGTGTCAAGCCCCCGCACTCCACATAAAAAAGGTCAGGAACCAATGGTATTCGGTGGTCACGAAGTTATAGCACGGCAGTAGTGCCTTTCCGGGAGCGAGACACTCAGGGCTGCGCCCGTCAATCATCGCTAGAGCAAATGAGATAAATGTACGGCAGACTGTTAGTCTGCCCGGAGTGCGGCATGAATGCGCCGCTGAACAGGCTGACAGCCTGTTCTACATTTTTGCCCTATATTTACAAAAGCCTTGAAAACGGGCGCAGCCCTTCTCCCTTCGACCCTATGGAAAGGCAGAGCCTTTCCATACATCAGGCGACGGAGCCGCAAATTCAAAAAGCCCGGGGTTTCACGCTGCTGCGCTCTACCTCAGGCTTGATGCTG
Source organism: Blastocatellia bacterium (assembly GCA_043775925.1). Classification (GTDB taxonomy): domain Bacteria; phylum Acidobacteriota; class Blastocatellia; order RBC074; family RBC074; genus JAFDVL01. The sequence goes on along the minus strand of JAYVRW010000306.1, from coordinate 42,608 downwards.
ACACCTGCATTGCGGATCACAATCCAGCAACGGAATTTTCAAAAGAAAAATAATTTCAGGAGGCAGGCGAGACGCCTACCGTACCTTACTTCGCAGCCTGGGATTTTTCCCAATCTTTCATGAACTGCGCCAGCCCTGAATCCGTCAGCGGATGTTTGAGCAATTGCTCAATGACTTTGTATGGCATGGTTCCGATGTCGGCTCCGACGCGGGCGGCTTCGATCACATGAAGCGGGCCGCGAATACTCGCTGCCAGAATTTCCGTTTTGATTTCGTAGTTATCAAAAATCTCACGAATTTCCTGAATCAAATTCATTCCGCTCGTCCCGATGTCATCCAAACGACCAATGAACGGACTGACGAAAGACGAACCAGCCTTCGCGGATAACAACGCCTGCGCAGCAGTGAAAATCAAGGTCTGATTGATCCGAATGCCTTCGCTCGACAGCGTTTTCGTCGCCTGCAATCCAGCTTTCGTCATCGGTAATTTGACATAGACACTGGGATGAATTTTGACCAGTTCCCGACCTTCAGCCACCATCGCGTCGTAATCCAGCGAAACAACTTCAGCGCTGACCGAAGCTTTGGGATTATTCAAAATCTCACAAATCTTCAGCATGTGCTCTTTAAAATCAAGGCCTGTGCCCTCTTTGGCGACCAATGATGGGTTGGTGGTCACTCCGTCAACGATGCCTAAACTCACGGCTTCTTTGATCTCAGCTAAATTTGCGCTATCAACAAATATCTTCATTTATTCTCCTCTACAATGTAATTAATAAGCCGTGCATGGAATATCGCGTTGTGACGAACTTTGCAAGTGCTGGAGAAGTTACGAGAGGCGTCCCGCCTGTCAAATTTCAGCGGGCGGGACACCTACCGTACCTTTATAAGACATCTACCAGGCGATCCACTCCCGTCAGGATTCCGGCTACATTAGCAGTCACGACAGCCGAGCCAAGTGAAATAATAATCGCCGCGATGTTCAGCGCCTGATTCAAATTTGCGGGGTTTTTCAGCGCCTTCCGTAATTTGCCGGAAGCCTTCGTAATCTTATCGAGCGTTCCCTGCAAATCATCTAATTCCATCTTTAACGATAAACCGTTCAGCGTGGAAGAAAAATTACGCATGAGCCGCTCATTGTCCTCCAGCGTGCGGCGTTGGGCAGCCGTTAAATTATCCCACTCCGCAAAACGGTAGTCGCCATATTCACGGGCGAACGTGTGAAAGCTTTCTGCAAGTTGAAACATTTGATCTGAAGTTAATTTTGGCATAATTCTCCTTTCCTAAAAAGCCCGCCGAAAAGTTTCGGACAGTGAGTTAATTTTCAGCCCGTAAGCCAGCACTTTGTGCAGGACTTCGCGCGAAGAAAGCTTGTTGCGACCTTCATAAATTTCCTGATGCGCGGCTTGGATTTCGCTCATCATTTCGCTATACGCGGCGGCAGCCTTCAATCGTTTTTGCAATTCGCCATCTTCTGCATCCCACTGCCGCTTGATGGTCATGAGCGGCAATGGATCAATGACCGTATCAGCCGAACTACGAGGTAGCGATTTCTGAAAGGTCGCATATTCGCGCATTCCGGTCACGTAGTAATTTCGCAACTCATCGCGCTCATTTTCCAGTTGCAACTGATAATTTTTCTTGACGATTCGGCTTAATGACTCCGTGAGAACTTTGATGTTTTCGTTATTTTCCTGTACGGCTTCCTTAATTTTTGCCTGCCGATAACCGCCCGTCGCAGCCTTGAGAATAAAGCCAGCTACGCCTTTGACGGTTCCGACTTCGCCCGGAGTGAAAATCCCAGCTTCGTTGAAAGAGCTGGTAACATTGGTTAGGCTGCGATCCAAAGCCGTCGTATCGTTGGCAGCCAATGCCGCCAGTGATTGCAGATAATTCAACAAAACTGCATTCGCCTGCACCAGACGCGGTTCCTGCTCGACATAATTTTTGCAGGGCGCAAAGATCGCCTCATCGTCCAACCTACCCGCCGTTGGATCAACCATAATCTGCATTTTTTCAGGCGAAAAACGATTATCCCGAAGATGTTGATAATAAATTTGGCGGCGACATGAACCGTTAATATCTCGCGCTAAAACTGGAAAGCGTCGTCCAGCGTCAGCGGCAAGATCAGCGAAATTCTGCACGGGACCTAAATCGGTACAGGAAGTGGCAAATAATATCGTGCTCAGGAGGAGCCACGATATTACGAAACGAGACTTGAAACGTAGTTTCATCATCACAATTCTCCTTGTGTTAGCTTGAGTTAAATTAAGGGGAGAAAACGAAGGGGAGAAACTTGAATGGCGAGAAGAAAACAGTGGCAAAAGATTTCGTTTTCTTCTCGCCGAAAACTGATGGCGACTAACCGAGTACTTCTTTGACTTTGGCTCCGAGGTCAGCCGGACTTTTCACGATATGAATTCCGGCGGCTTCCATCGCAGCGAATTTCTCCGCCGCAGTGCCTTTACCACCGGCAATGATCGCTCCGGCGTGTCCCATCCGACGACCTGGCGGCGCAGTCTGTCCGGCAATAAATCCGACGACTGGTTTCGTCATGAATTCTTTCACGTATTCGGCAGCTTCTTCTTCCGCCGACCCTCCAATTTCGCCAATCATGACGACGGCGTGTGTCTCAGGATCGCTATTGAAAAGCTCTAACGCTTCACGCTGCGAAGTCCCGATAATCGGATCACCACCAATGCCAATGCAGGTAGATTGTCCCAGACCAAGCGCGGTCAACTGTCCAACTGCTTCGTAGGTCAACGTGCCGGAGCGCGAAACGACGCCGATGTTGCCTTCTTTGTGAATGCGAGCGGGCATAATTCCGACTTTGCATTTGCCGGGAGAAATCACACCCGGACAATTCGGGCCGATCAAGCGCACGCCACGAGCTTTGACGTATTGATAAACGTTAATCATATCAATTGTGGGAATGCCTTCGGTGATGCAAACGATCAAAGCAAGACCCGCGTCGGCAGCTTCCATAATCGCGTCGGCGGCGAACGGCGGTGGCACATAAATGACGGTCGCATTCGCTCCGGCACTGTTCACCGCGTCGGTGACAGTATTGAATACAGCAAAGCCTTCGTGGGTACTTCCACCTTTTCCAGGCGTGACGCCCCCTACAATGTTCGTGCCGTAATCGCGCATTTGCAGCGCGTGAAAGGTGCCTTCTTTGCCGGTTAATCCCTGCACAATCAGGCGAGTATTTTGGTCAACTAAAACGCTCAAGCTTCCTCCTCAAAAATAACGATTTCTGCAATCGCTAACCAGAAAAATAAAATTGCTGATAAAAGATGCGCAGAATAGCACACCAACCATTCAATTGTCAGGCTCACATAAAATAATTCAGATAAAATATCGAACTGAACTTTCGGGGCGAAAAAAGCTGACAAGCCTCAAATTTTTAGTATACTCAGATTTCGGAATTGCTCCCCGCATTCCACATTTGATAAAAAAGGGACTGAATGAAGATTGAACCAGGCGCTTGCATTATTATCAGCTTAGCTGAACCAAGAGAAAAATTCTGGGGGCTGATTGAAGACCTCAACTCAGCCGGAGTCATCGTGCGAGGCATTGACCTCAACAGCTTCGATGAATTAATTCGGATGCTGGCGAAGCATGAGAGTGGAATTTTTCCGTCAACCATTTTCTTTCCATTACGCCGCATCGAACGAATCATGCTGGACGAAAGCAATGATTACCTGCCCTCACTAAAAGAACAATTTGAGCATAAATCAGGTTTGCAATTACAGGATTTTCTCTACCCGAACTAATCTTTTTGCCCACTCAGAAATTATCGCAATGATGAGGAATTATTTTTATGAGTGATTCAAGAACGCCCATTGTCAGCATCGTGATGTGCGCGTTCAATGCTGCCAGATATATTCGCGAAACGATTGATTCGGTGTTGGCGCAAACTTTTACTGATTTTGAACTGATTATCGTCAACGATGGTTCCAGCGATCAGACGGTGGAGATTGTTCACTCCTATTCCGACGCACGAATCGTCTTGCTTGAACAGCAAAATGCTGGTCCGGCAGCGGCGCGCAATACGGCGTTGAAGCAGGCATCAGGAAACTACCTTGCCATTCTTGATAGTGACGATTTGTGGCTCTCGCACTATTTGGAAACGATGCTTGGAATTTTCAAAACAGATTCGAACATTGATTTTGTTTATCCGAATGCCGAACTTTTTGGAACGCCGTCTTGGAATGGCAAACGATTTATGGATCGTGACCCTTCCAGTCTGCCGGTGACGCTGGATAAATTAATTTCCCGTGAATGTAACGTGTTCATTTCTTCGGTTTTCAAGCGGGAAATAATTGACCAAGTTGGAGGCTTCGACATTTCACTGCGGGGTTCTGAAGATTTGGATTTATGGTTGAGGATTTGTCAGGCTGGCTACAATTTTACTTTCACGACCGAAGTTTTGGCGAAATACCGAAAACGGGACGATTCACTTTCGAGCGGTTCAGAAAATTTCTATCAAAATGTCGTTGCCGCAATGACCAAGTTAAAAGCCAATCCAACCCTCACGACCAGACAAAAAGAATTAGCTGATTGCTACATCAAGCGTGTCGAGGCAGAAGATTATGAGGCACGCTATCGTCGTAAATTCGCAGCGCGGAATTTTCAGGCAGCAGCTTCTGACTTGCGCGAAGTTATCGCTCGTCAGCCGAGTCTCAAAAGACGAATCCTGGCGTTTGGATTAGAATTATTCCCCGAAATATTATTTAAAGTAGCGAATTTAAAAACCTCGCTCTCTAAATAATCTTTAGTAGGATCAACACCGAAACGCCTCAGTGTTTTTTCACTGACCCCGACCCGGATGACTTCAAGAATTCCTTGAAGTACATCACCAGGCAGTATGAAAAATTTTCAGTGAGGAAAGTTTTCTTTTCTGGAAGAGAAGTTTTACCTTACTTGCGATTCAATTTTGGAAAACTCTGGATAGGAAATAATTGTCAAGATGTGTGGAATTGCAGGGATTTACAACTACGAAAACAAGGTCAATGCCGATGCTGCATTGTTGAAACAGATGACGGACGTGATTGCGCATCGTGGCCCGGACGATGACGGATTTTATGTCAAAGGAACGGTCGGGCTGGGGCATCGCCGTCTTTCGATTATTGACGTTGCCGGCGGACATCAGCCGATCTTCAATGAAGACGGCACAGTCGCCATCGTCTTCAATGGCGAAATTTATAATTATCAGAAACTTGCCAAGCTTGTCGAAGAACGCGGGCACACATTGCAAACGCGCTCCGACACCGAAACGATAGTTCACCTCTACGAAGAATTTGGTGAGAAATGTGTTGCCATGCTCAACGGCATGTTCGCCTTCGCCATTTGGGATTCGCGGAATAATTCAATGCTCTTAGCCCGTGACCGTCTGGGCAAAAAACCTCTTTATTACGCTGATTACAAAGGGAAATTCAGTTTTGGCTCCGAAGTCAAATGTCTGATTCAAGACCCTGAGATGCCACGCGAAATTGACGTTCAGGCGCTCGCTGATTATTTTTCATTTCTGGCGATTCCGGCTCCGAAGTCCATCTTCAAGCACGTTCGCAAAGTGAAGCCTGCGCACTACTTAGTCGTCAATGCGCAAGGCCTCCGCGAGCAGGAATACTGGGATCTAAACTTCAATCAGGTCGAAGATCGCAGCGAAGAGGAATGGGCGGACAATTTAATTTCATCGTTACGCGAAGCCGTTGGCACGCGCCTGATGAGTGAAGTTCCGCTCGGCGCTTTTCTTTCCGGTGGCGTAGATTCTTCCGCCGTCGTCGCCATGATGACGAAAATTACCGGACGCCCCGTCGTAACCGCTTCGATTGGTTTTACGTCTGAAAGATATAGCGAAGCGGCTGCCGCCAAAAAGTTCGCGGAATCAGTCAACGCTGACCATCACGAACGCATCGTTGCCCCGGATGCGGTTTCTGTCGTCGAAAAGTTAGCCTGGCACTACGACGAACCCTTCGCCGATTCTTCCGCCGTGCCAACGTATTACGTTTCGCAAGTCGCCCGCGAATTCGTGACCGTCGCGCTTTCCGGCGATGGCGGTGATGAGAATTTCGCCGGCTATCGTCGCTACCGTTTTGATGTAGCTGAAAATCGTATCCGGCAAATGATCCCGGCTTCGATCAGGAAAATGGCTTTCGGCACGGCAGGTGCGCTTTACCCGCAGGTTGATTGGCTACCACGTCCATTGCGCGCCAAGGCTACGCTGACCAATATTTCACTGGATCACGCGCAGGCCTATTTTAATTCGGTATATGGGTTGATGGCCAGGGAAAGTGTCGGACTCTTCGACGGAGATTTGACTGCCAGCCTGCAAGGGTATGACCCGTTCGATTTATTTCGGCATTTTTATGATCGTGCTCCGGCGGATGATCCGCTTTCGCGGGTGCAGTATGTGGATATGAAAACGTATCTGGTAGACGACATTCTGACGAAAGTTGATCGTGCCAGTATGGCGGTTTCGCTCGAAGTACGCTGCCCGATTCTCGATCACGAATTTATGGAAAATGCGGCGCGGATGCCATCCAGCTTGAAGTTAAAAAATGGAGTCGGCAAATATATTTTCAAAGAGGCGATCAAGAAAATCGTGCCGGAGGAAGTTTTGAATCGTCCAAAGATGGGGTTTTCAATCCCGCTGGCTGAGTGGTTACGCGGAGATTTGAAGGATTTAGCACACAGCCTGTTATTTGATCGGGATGATTCCCTGCTCAATCAGGCGTCCGTGAAAAAAATGTGGGATCGCCATCAAAGCGGACTCCGCGACCTGGGCAATCCGCTCTGGACAATTTTGATGTTCCGCTTATGGCAGCGGAAATTTTTAGGGTAAATTGCAGAAGCCCGCACGTAGTAAGGGCGAATCTCTCGTACTGCGAAGGCACACTTACTTCGTGCGTGTTTCTGCATCCGATTACAAGTGCGAATTTTGACGTTTACATCGTTGTTTCCAAACTCTCAAATGCCGCAGCACGGGATTTTTGTCGCGCGAAGAGTTGCGCCTTTAGCCACTCGACACGAACTGAAAGTAGTCGCCCCCATTCCTTATTTCCCAAGGTTTTTCCCCGCCCCTGCCAACTGGAAAAAATTGACGCGCGTCCCGCTCCTTGAACAGCAATCCGGCCTTGAAGTTTCACATCCACGCTATCTGGTGACTCCTAAAATTGGAATGGTCAAATACGGTGACTGGATGGCGCGAGGAACTCAACCAACCATTGAAAAAATTCAAAAACAAGGCTTCGATTTTCAGATTATTGACGCGCATTTCACCTACCCGGATGGATTCGCGGCCATCAAGCTTGCCAACTTTTTCAAAATTCCTGTCGTCGTCACGGCTCGCGGCTCCGACATCACGCGCAATAAACTGATGCCGAGCATTGTTCCGATGTTGCGCGAAGTGATGCACGCTGCCACTCGTCTGGTTGCTGTCTCTGAAGAAATCAAACAGGATTTCATCGAACTCGGCGCTAATCCTGATAAAATTCACGTCATTCCCAACGGCATTGACACCCATACGTTTCATCCCATCCCACGTCTGGAAGCACGGCTGAAACTGGGTCTGACCCAAGCCAGGAAATTAATTGTCTGCGTGGGGCGGCTGGATCACAACAAATCGCAATGGCTGATTCTGGAGGCTCTTGGTAAAATTGGAGCCGAACAACTGACCGCGCAGAAAATCCAGCTCGCCTTAATCGGTGAAGGCGAGGATCGCAGGAAATTAGAAGAAGCTTCCCGTCATCTGGGATTAAATGATATAGTGCGCTTCGTCGGACAACTTGCCCCTGAAAAAATTTGCCTCTGGAACAATGCCGCCGATCTTAAAATTTTGGCAAGTCTTCGTGAAGGTTCACCCAATGTCGTACTTGAGGCGTTAGCTTGTGGAACGCCCGTCGTCGCCTCAAATGCAGGAACCAATGCTGCCATCATCGAACCCGGTAAAAATGGATTCCTTTTCCCTTCGGGAGACTCCGAGGCCTTGAAAAATCAACTACTCTTAGCGCTTGAAACTCCCTGGAATAAAGCCGCTATTGCTGGCTCCAACAGCCTGCGCAGTTGGGACAGTGTAGCGTCTGAAGTCGAAAGCGTGCTGGAACAAGCGCTGCACGAGAAATATCTGGTCACTAATAACTGAATTCTTCACTGATTGAATTCACCCGCTGCAATGAAAATCATCTATCACCACAGGACACGCGGTGAAGACGCACAAGGAATCCACATCCGCTCGCTTCAGGACGCCTGGACAGAATTAGGTCACGAAGTCGTCGAAGTCAGTTTAAGTCGTCAACCGAACCAAACCGCGCCTGCACCAAAAAATAATTCCAATGCCAAGCATTCCGAAGGACGTGGAGCACTCGGCAGCCTCATCTATGAAGCGATGTCGCTGGGCTACAATTTTTACGGTGTGAATAAATTAAAGCAGGCGATTCGCGCTTCCCGACCTGCCTTTATTTATGAACGCTACAGTTTGAATTTAACCGCCGGAGCGACCGTGGCGAAAAAATTCAAGCTCCCATTCGTCGTTGAAATTAACGCTCCACTTGTAGACGAAATGGCGAAAGAAAGCAGTCTGATGGGCAAAGCTATTTCCGCCAAATGCGAAAAAACTGTCATCAACGCCGCCACGAAAATCATTGTTGTCAGCGAAGTCCTCAAGCGGTATTACGTCAAGCAGGGTTTTGACGCTGACAAATTCCAGGTCATCCACAACGGCATTGATCCACAGCTTTTTCACACGGGAGTCAACGCGCAGGCTGTCCGCGAAAAATATTCGCTCGGTCATCGTTGCGTCCTCGGATTCGTCGGCTGGGCGCGACAATGGCATCGGCTGGATTTATTACTCGAAGCCTACGCTTCCCTGCCCAATCGTCAGGATTTTGCAGTGTTAATTGCCGGAGATGGTCCCGCGATTCCGGGATTGAAAGAACAGGCGCAGCAACTCGGAATTGCCGACGCCGTACATTTCACCGGAGCGTTACGCCACAACGCAATTCCCGAACATATCGCCGCGATGGACATCACCGTCGTGCCCAGTATTCCGGTGTATGCTTCGCCGATGAAATTATTTGAATATATGGCAATGGGAAAAGCCGTTCTCGTACCCGATCAACCGAATTTACACGAAGTCATCACCGAAGGCGTCAATGGTTTATTCATCCCCAAAGATGACCCGAATGGCTTTGTGAAGACCGTGACCGCGCTCGCAGTCAACGCCGAACTCCGCGCCAAAGTCAGTCGCGGAGCCAGCGACACCATCCAAAATGGAAAATATTTCTGGACTGAAAATGCCCGCCGCGTGCTACAGGTTGTCGGGCTTTAGAAATGTGGCGCGGGTTCTTTACCCGCGTTCCAAAATAATGATTCATGAACTTCAAGTGTCTTCCTGGTGTACTGTGCGATTAAAGAAATCGCGCCACAGCATAAAATCTCTCTCAAATGAAAATCCTACTTTTTTCACACCGTACACCGTACCCGCCAAATAAGGGAACTCAGGTTCGCCCTTTCAATATGCTGACTTCGCTGGTCGCGTTGGGTCATGAAGTTCACTTAATCGCGTTTGCGGAAGACGACGAAGAATTAGCTACCAAAATCGAGCTGGAAAAATATTGCGCCTCGGCGACTTTAGTTTCCTTCAATAAAGCGTATTCAAATTATCAGGCATTGGTTGGATTGCTGGGAAATCGCCCGCTCTCGTGCGCGTACTTTGAATCCAAACGAATGAATCGGGAAGTCAATCGCATCGTCAAAGAATTTGGCATTCAGGCGATGGTCGTCTTTTCTTCGACGATGTGTCAATTCGTACCGCCCGAATTCACCGCGCACAGCGTCGTAGATATGGTGGATGTAGATTCGCAGAAATGGCGCGACTACGCCCATGAACACAGCTTCCCGATGTCCATCATTTACAAAATCGAAGGGCAGCGACTGCGGCTTTACGAATACAAAATCACCGAGCAATTCCCTTTCACAGTACTGACCACCGAACGCGAAATCGCCGTGCTGGATGAACTCGACGAAGAAACCATCGAAAACAAAATGGTCGCTGTCACGAACGGCGTAGACCTTGAAAAGTTCAAGCCAAATATTTTTCCGGCCTTCGCGCCTGAAAATCTTCCGGCGCATGAACGGCAACATTTGCAGGACAAAAATGCGCCGCGCATCGTCTTCACGGGAGCGATGGATTATTACCCGAATGCCGAAGGTTGCCGTTATTTCGCGGAAGAAATTTTTCCGCTGATTCGCGCTGAAATCCCGAACGCACAATTTTTAATTGTCGGGAGCAAACCGACTCCAATGGTACAAGCCTTGAGCCAAAACGCAGGCGTCATCGTCACCGGATTTGTAGACGACGTGCGCCCCTACCTCGCCGCCGCCACCGTTGGCGTAGTCCCCTTGAAAATCGCGCGCGGCATCCAAAACAAAGCCCTCGAAGCAATGGCTTCCGGTCGCGCCTTAGTCGTGACTTCCAGCGTCAATGCCGGAGTCGGCGCGACGCACGATCAGGAATTATTAGTTGCCGACGAAATCCCTGATTTTGCGCAGGCAGTGCTGAAAGTGATGCGCGATGAAGGATTGCGCCAACGGTTAGAGACCAAAGCCCGCAGCTTCGTCGAGGAACATTACGGGTGGCTGCCACTGATGAAAAAGATTTCTGATTTGGTTGAGATTGTTGGGAAGCGATAAATGCAGAAGCCCGCACGGAGTAAGGGCGTGTTCCATTAAAAATATACGCCCTTACTCCGTGCGGGCTTCTGCATTTGAAGCATTTTTCATGTTATCCTGACCTTCATGAATTCGTACCAGTCCCAAATCGAACAACAAATCAAAGACAGCAGCGCCATCCAACTTTCGTGTCTGGCGCAGGCAGAATTAATCGCGCAAATTTCATCTCTGGTCATCGCGGCTTTTCGTAACGGACATAAACTTTTTCTGTTTGGAAATGGCGGGAGTGCGTCCGATGCGGAGCATATTGCGACAGAACTTTCGGGTAGATTCAAACTGGAGCGACCTTCGTTACCGGCTCTGTCATTGACGGCGAATACTTCGACGCTGACTGCCATCGCCAATGATTACGGGTTTGAAATGCTCTTTAGCCGACAGTTGGAAGGGCTGGCAACCAAAGGCGATGTAGTCTTTGGAATCTCGACCAGCGGCAATTCTCCCAACGTCATCAACGGCCTGAAATTCGCCAATTCAATCGGAGCGACTACAATTGCAATGACGGGAAAATCAGGCGGCAAGCTCAAAGAAATGGCGAATTATTGTTTGTGTGTCACTTCGGATGATACGCCAAGAATTCAGGAAGCACACATTTTGATCGGGCATATTTTGTGTGATTTAGTCGAGAAGGAAATGTTCAGGAAATAGACCACAGATTTAGCGGATGATGCGGGTTTTCGCTGATCTGCGTTGACCCGCCTGATCCGCTAAATCTGTGGTCTATCTTCAAAATCGTTATGAAATATTCTACGATTTTTTTAGACCGTGACGGCGTGATTAATCGCAAGCTCGAAAATGATTACGTCAAAAACTGGTCGGAATTTGAATTGCTGCCCGGCGTCAAAGAAGCCTTAGCCCAACTCACCGCTACGCAACATCGCTTAATTATCATCACCAATCAACGCGGCGTTTCGCTTGGCATCATGAGCGAATCCGATGTCGCCGAAGTCCATCAAAAATTAAACTCCGAACTCGCAGAATCCGGCGCAATCATTTCAGGAATTTATCATTGCCCACACGATAACAATCAATGTTCATGCCGCAAACCTGATGTCGGGATGTTTCTGAACGCACAGCAGGATTTCCCTGAAATTGATTTTGCCAGCTCAGTGATGATCGGAGATTCTGTGACTGATCTGGAAGCCGGATCGCGCATCGGATGTGCAACTATTTTCGTCAACACCTCATCGAAATTGCTCATCCCCGATCCTAACAGCTTCAACCTGCTGGGCGAGGCTGCATCATTATTGGAAGCAACTACGAAATATTTGTTATGAAAAGTACACTACGATTTTTTCTCTTCTGCCTTTTTTCTGTTTCGATTTTCGCGCAAACCAAAGACGCGGGCAGCTTTGACAAAGGCACGCACGAATGGGGCGTATGGGCGGGAGGTTCGCCAAATTCCCCGCAAATTTTTGGCTCCGTCAAAGACCGTAAATTAGCGATTGTCGGACTTCGTCACGGCTGGGTTTTCGCAGCTACCCAAAATACAGCGTGGGAATTTATTAGCGATATTGTGCCGTATTCAATGGTCTATCAACCAGCTTCGGTCAGAGTTGGTAATCCACGCGCACAATTGGCAGTACGCGGTCGCGGCGGCTCTCCATTTGGCTTGAAAGTGAGTTTTAATCGCCAGAACAAGATCAAGCCCTTCGTGAATATCAGTGGCGGTTATATGATCTTCGAGAAAGGTACGCCCATTGAAGTCTTAGGCGCAACGCGATGGAATTTCACGTTTGAATTCGGCGGTGGAATTCAAATCCCTGTCAGTCAACGCACTGCATTTTCGGTCGGATATAAATTGCATCATTTCTCAAATGCGCGGTTTACGAATGTGAATCCAGGGATGGATAGCAATGTGATTTATGCGGGTTATTCGATACTTCGATAAGCTTAAAACAGCTTCGATCCTCGTTTGAATCTATGCCTTATGAATTGCCACGCAACTTTAGTGCGTGGAACGATCAGGCAATAAAATAAGGCTTTAGCCGAATATCTAAGAAAAATAAAAGTCCGAATTGCTTTAGCTGAAGCGAATCGGAAAAAGAAGTTTTATTGATTTTGGCTAAAGCCCTGTGAAAATAATCAGCCGCCCACGAGTTGAAACTCGTGGCAATTCATAAAGAATTTCACCTAGTAAACGCTATGAAACTCTCAGCAAAACCTCCCACAATTCCCCGCCTCGAAACAATGGTTGCCGAACTCCGCGAACTTGAATCCAAACTCATCCTCGGCGGCGGCGAAGATAAAATCCAACGCCAACACGACCAAAATAAATTAACGGCGCGTGAACGAATTGAGCTGCTTTTTGATGAAGGGTTTTATCAGGAAATCGGCTTGCTCATTGCCTACGATCAATATGACGGGCAAGCTCCCGCCGCCGGAGTCGTCACCTGCATCGGTCAAATCGCCGGACGCGAAATCGTCGTCGTCGCCAATGACGCGACCGTCAAAGCTGGTTCGTGGTGGCCGGAAACGATTAAGAAAATTTTGCGCGCGCAGGAAATTGCGATGCGTTGCCGCGTGCCGATTGTGTACCTCGTAGATTCTGCCGGGGTCAACCTTCCGTATCAGGGCGGCGTGTTTCCAGGACAGTACGGCGCAGCGCGAATTTTTTATTACAATTCGATCATGCGACGCTTTTTGAAAGTGCCGCAAATTTCCGCTGTGATGGGACAATGTATCGCCGGAGGCGCATATTTACCGGCTCTTTCTGATGTCATTATCATGGTCGAAGGGACTTCATTTATGGGACTCGGCGGCCCGAATTTAGTCAAAGGCGCTACAGGTCAAAAAGTCGAAGGCGAAAAGCTGGGAGGCGCGTACACACACAACGCAATTTCAGGAGTCGCGCATTACCGCACGAAAGATGACGAAGAATGTATTCAAAAAATTCGGACGATCATTAAGGATTTGCCGCCAAACGGTACAATAGCCGTAGCGCGGGAGTCAGTACAATCCAAACGCCTTTCATCAGACTTGTACGAAATCATCCCCAACGATCATCGTGGAATGTACGATCCACGCGCTTTGCTGGATTGTATTTTCGACGCTGACAGCTTCGATGAATTTCAGGCGGACTACGCGCAGGAAATGATTGTCGGTCACGCCCGCATCAAAGGAATCAGCGTCGGCATCATCGCCAACAGTCGCGGGATGCTCAAAGGCGAACCGGGCAAACCTCCCAAAATCGGCGGCATTATTTACACCGAAAGCGCTGAAAAAACCGCGTATTTTATCGAAAATTGTAATCGTCAGGGAACGCCGATTTTGTTTCTTCAAGACGTTTCGGGATTTATGATCGGCGTCGAAGCCGAGCATTCCGGCATCATCCGCGCCGGAGCCAGATTCGTCGAAGCAATGGCGACCGCAACAGTTCCGAAAATAGTTTTGACGATCAATCACGCCAGCGGCGCAGGCTATTACGCGATGGCGGGACAGGGCTTCGATCCTGATTTTATTTTCACGTTGCCGACTGGCAGAATGGGCGTGATGGAAGGCGAATCTGCGGTGATGGCATTGTTTTCAGGACAGCTTGAAAAGCTCAAAGCCGCCGGAAAATCGCCTGACGAAACATTACAAGCCGAAATGCAAAACGTCCGCAATGAATACGAAAAACAACTGGATGCAAAATTCGCCGCAGCACGCGGCTTTGTAGATGCAGTCATCGCACCGGAAGAAATCAGAGATACGCTGGAGCTTGCATTACGAACTGCTTTGAATAATCCTAACGCACATCTTGGACAATTTTTATTGTAACGAACAACGAAAATAATTTGGTAATGAACGCCTAAGCGGTGTCGAGCTACCGCACTCAATAGGTCAACAGTGATATACTGCCACGCTGGAAAAAGTTTCTAAAAGTGAGGGAGACAAATGCCAACAACAACGATTGAGTTGACCAAAGAAGAAATCGTACAGCGAGGTCAGGAGATTTACGAGAGAGAAATTAAATCTTTAGTAGAAGCGGATTACAATGGTCGCGTTGTAGCAATAGATGTTCGTACTGGCGAATTTGAGGTCGCTATTGATGCAATCACCAGCGCTCAACAATTACGCATACGGCAACCTGAAGCAATTATTTTCGTCCAACGAGTTGGTTCTTCCTCGTTGCATCGCATTCGATAATCAATCACAATTTGATGATTACTGGTCATATTAATTCAAAATTAGAAGCTATCATCGCACTTACGATTCTGGCAAAAGATGGCGAAACTAAGGAGTTTGAAGCCCTCGTTGATACCGGGTACACTGAATTTATAACCTTGCCGCAATCAATCCTTACCGAACTCAATTTAGAAATTTTCGCTTCAGGTCGCTTAACCATGGCTGATGGACATGCCGTAGATGTGGATCTATTTCAAGCGACAATTCTTTGGGATGGTCAGCCTCGCACCATCGAAGTTGACGCCTTGGAATCAGAGATACTAATCGGCATGTCGCTGTTAGAAGGATATGATCTACATGTTCATACTATCGCTGATGGACAAGTAACAATTAATCAGTTCTGATAGAAAACACTATATTTTCAGGAGAAAGAGGAATGAAAAAATTCACCTTCACATTGATGATGGCGGCGTTGTTCGCTCTCACCATCCAGGCACAGAAAAAACCTATGATTACCAAACAACCTTTCGGGAAGACTGCCGATGGCAAACCCGTTGATATTTTTACGCTCACAAATGCGAAAGGCATGGAAGCCAGAATTATGACTTACGGCGGCATCATCGTGTCGCTCAAGACCCCAGATCGGGACGGCAAGCTCGACGATGTCGTCCTCGGATTTGATACGCTTGATTCTTACGTCAAAGGTAATCCGTTCTTCGGCGCATTGGTCGGACGCTACGGCAATCGCATCGCCAAAGGAAGATTTAAAATTGATGGCAAAGAGTATTCGCTCCTCGTCAACAACGGAGAAAATCATCTGCACGGCGGCGCTCTCGGCTTTGATAAAAAAATCTGGGCAGCCAAATCCGGCAAATCCACCGAAGGTCAGACGCTGGAATTAAAATACACCAGTGCCGACATGGAAGAAGGTTATCCCGGCAAATTGGATGTCACCGTGACGTACACGCTGACCAATGATAACGGGCTGAAAATTGATTACAAAGCGGTCACGGACAAGTCTACGCATGTGAACCTGACCAATCATTCCTACTTCAATCTGGCCGGCGCAGGCAACGGAGATATTCTCGGACACGAGCTGATGATTAATGCCTATCAGGCGACCAAAGTGGACAAAGGAATGATTCCCACCGGAGAGATCGTCAATATCAAAGGGACGGCGCTGGACTTCACTTCTCCGATGGCGATTGGTTCGCGCATTGAGGCCAAAGACGAGCAGATTCAATTCGGACTCGGCTACGATAATAATTATGTCATTAACGGCGGAGGCAAATCGTTAACACTGGCGGCGCGTGTCACCGAACCGACGACCGGGCGGATTATGGAAGTAATGACGACTGAACCCGGCGTACAGTTTTACACTGGAAATCACGTCAATATCGCGGCAGGTAAAGGTGGAAAACCTTATGCCAAGCGTTCGGCATTTTGCTTAGAGACGCAGCATTATCCCGATACTCCGAACAAAAAAGAATTCCCGACAACGCTGCTTAAACCAGGGCAGACATACCATACAACAACGGTCTATAAATTTTTGGCGAAGTAGCAGTGCAGCAACACGCACGAAGTAAGTGTGCATTTTCGCCCTTACTTCGTGCAAGCTCAGGCCATACCTGCTTACCGACATATTTGAATCCATCGTCAAAGGCGATGGCGCTCCGTTCAGTTTCGCCCAGCTTAGTCACCTTCCTTACTTGCGAAATCGTCATCGGGCTTATACTCTTGATTTTTGCAAGGAACCAAAATTAATCCTATGTCAATGAAAACACTTTTACTCAATCCACCTTCCTTTGAAAAGTTCGATGGCGGAGCTTCTTCGCGCTGGCCGGCAACACGGGAAATCGAAAGCTATTGGTATCCTGTTTGGCTCGGTTATCCGGCGGCAATGATTAAGAATTCGCGGTTGCTGGATGCGCCGCCGCATCACGTCAGCCCTGAAGAAACTGCGCAGATTGCGAAAGATTATGAATTCGTCATTCTCTTCACTTCGCACGTTGGCTTCGGCAATGACGTGAAGCTCGCCGAAATGATGAAGAGCCTGAATCCTTCGTTAAAAATTGCTTTCGTTGGCCCGCCCGTCACCACACATCCTGAAGTCGCTTTGATGGCGAGTCCGGCGATTGATTTTGTGACGCACAAAGAATTCGATTACACCGTCACGCGCTTTGCGAATGGTGAACCACTGGAAAAAATTCCCGGTGTCCATTTTCTCAAAGACGGCAAAATGATTTCGACTCCGCCGGAGCCGTTGACCACTGATCTGGATGCGCTGCCGTGGGTCACTCCGATTTTTAAGCGTGATCTAAACATCAAAAAATATAACGTCCCATTTTTGCTGAATCCGTTTGTCGCGTTTTATTCGACGCGGGGCTGCCCTGCGCTTTGTACTTTTTGTTTATGGCCACAGACGTTCGACGACCATCGCTGGCGTCAACGTTCGGTGCAGGATGTGAAGAACGAAGTTGAGTGGACGCTGGATGCCTTCAAGCCCGAGGGACTCAAGGAAATTTTCTTTGATGACGACACGTTTACTTACAATCCGAAGCGCATGCTCGAAATGAGCGCCGCGTTTAAGCCGCTAAAATTTCAATGGTCTTCGACTTCGCGTTCGCATCTGGATTACGAAACCTTGAAAGTCATGGCGGATGCGGGGTGCCGTTTATTTATCGTTGGTTTTGAATCCGGCAACGATCAGATTTTGAAAAATATCAAGAAAGGAATTTCAGCAGCGCGTTCGTTGGAATTTGTCAAAAACTGCAAGAAAGTCGGGATCAAAGTCCACGCCGATTTCATCATCGGATTGCCCGGAGAAACCCGCGATACGATCAAAGAAACAATTGCCTACGCGAAAGAAATGGACGCCGAGACGTTGCAGGTTTCCGTCGCCCACGCTTATCCCGGCACTGAAATGTACGAATGGTTCAAGGCGAATGGCATCATCATGAATACGAAGATGTCGGACGAGTTGGGACAGCAATTACCGATGGCGAACTTCCCGCATTTGTCCGGCGCAGAGATGCTGGATTGGGTGCATAAATTTTACGACGAATATTATTTCCGTCCGAAACCGATTTACCGCATCGTCAAAGGCGCGATGTCGAATCACAATGACCGGATGCGTTTATTCAAAGAAGCGCGTGAGTTTTTACAAACCCGATCACGACGGCGTAAATTAGTCGAAGCCGGACAGGTTTAGAAATGCAGAAGCCCGCACGAAGTAAGGGCGTGTTTTGTGTAAAGTCACGCCCTTACTTCGTGCGGGCTTCTGCAATGAACCTCTACACTTATGCGCGTCAAATCTTTGCCCGTAAAACTTGCCAATCGCCTCTGGCTTGCCTTGATTCTACTATCACCGCTTGCCTATTTTGCGGCGATCACCCTCTATCACCGCTACAGCCCTGAAGATGCGATCAAGTTCCAGCTTGACCGCACAACCGCGATTCAAAAAGGGCGGGAATTTGCGGCGTCGAAAGGAGTAATCGTTGATAATTGGAGCGCTTACCTCAGTGCAGGACAAGCCCGTGACGACAACAGGTTGCAGAGCTATCTTCAGAGCAAAGGCACAGCAGCGACTCAGGCGGCGCATCAATTCATCTACGAAGCCGGCGTGAATGTCCTGTTCCTGTCACCGGAAAAAAAACAAAATCTTGAAGTAAAATTCAAACCAGATGGAACGGTGTTGGGTTATAAAAGCCGGTTTGTAACAGCTCCTAATTCGATTGAAACTAATGAAGCCGAAGCCCACCGTCTGGCTGAAAAAGTTTTGCGTGCTCGTCCTGAAGCTGCTTACATTGAAGCAACGGATCAACCATCCAGTGCTGAAGATCGAAGTTCTGAAGCAACGATCAGGAATTTCGCGTGGAAATGGAAGTTGCCTGCCACTCCAGAGCTTGAGTACACCACGACCATTTCAGTTCGTGAAAATCAGATCATTGGCGAGGATATCAAGTACCGAATTACGGATGAAACCATTGGGAAAACTTTCGGAGGCGGCCCGCTTCCCATGATTTTTCTGGTTCTGTCGGTCATTATTTTATTATTGATCGTGACGGTTTTTGGAATTTTTCGCTTTGCTGAAAGAGTCCGTCAAAAAGAAGTTTCTTATGTGCGCATCTTCATTATTGCATTCGGTGTAGCCGTGCCGTTCATCGGATTTACGCTGCAAAGTGATGTCGCAAATTACCAACAAATTCTGCTCCTAACTTCGCTGGAAACGCTCTCAATTTTTATCCTGGTAGGTTGTCTTCCCTTCCTCGCGCTAGGTCTTTTTCTGGGCGTAGCATATTCCAGCGGCGAAGGTGATTTGCGCGAATATTATCCCGGCAAATTGACTTCGCTGGACGCTTTATTATGTGCCAGATGGGCTTCGCGTAACGTCGCGCAGGCCTTCCTCTTCGGAGCCGCCATTAGTGGCTGGCTGATGTTATTGAATCAGTCAATCGTGGCATTATTCTCTCAACATAACCAATGGGGATGGCGGATCGCCAGTTTTGAACTTAACTTTGGGATTTTCCCCTGGTCAACGGGACTATTAAGTTGGATTTCAATTGGAACGATCATTGTAATTTTCAGCTTGCTGCTACCGTTACCACTAATGCGACGGCATTTTAAAGATCAACGATTAATCGTTGGTGCAGTTTTGCTCCTCGCCTTTCTGACCAATGCTTATCTAAATCTTCAACAGATTTTCCCCTGGTGGGTCGCATTTGTCCCTGCGCTTGGTGCCGCTCTTATTCTGGTCATCACGTTTTTTAAATTTGATATTCTCACCGCTCTTTTGGCAAGCAGTTTTTTCAGTGTCGTCGAATTTACGACATACCTGCTGGGACAACCTGCGCCAGCCCTCCATAATTCAGGATTGATCGTGCTGGTGATAATAGCAGTTTTATTTCTTGTCGCATTGTATTTCTATTTCAGGGGCCGCACTTATCTGGAAGACGAGGTGCGTCCGCAATACGCCGGATTGCTCGCCGAACGCCTGTCATTACGCGCCGAAGTCAATGCCGCACGCGAAGCGCAAATTCGCCTGATGCCTGATCGCCTACCGCAATTGAAACAATTAACCATCGCCGCCGCCTGTCATCCGGCGCATGAAGTGGGCGGCGATTATTACGATCTGTTTCAACTGGAAGACAACAAACTTGGCATCTTCATGGCTGATGGTGGAGGACGCGGATTAGCCGCTGCGCTCATGATCGCGTATGCCAAAGGCTACCTCATGCCACGTCTAAAAAGTGATAGTTACGGCGATAATTCTCCGACTGAAATTGTCCGTGGCTTGCAAACAAAACTGGTCAGCACGATGGCAGAAGAAGACGTTTCCGGCTTTATTTATGGAGTCTTTGACACTGACGATCAGATTTTACGCTACGCCGGAACCGGAAATTTCCCGCGCCCGTTCGTGAACGCCAAACTTCAGTGCGAAGAGCAGCAGATAAAATTCTCACTCCCCGATGAACGTATTATTAAGGTGACGGAAGGACGCTGCCAACTTCGCTTAGGTGAAACGCTGACGCTGCTTTCCGATGGAGCGCAAAAATTATTGAATCAGCCCGCGATGCGTGACCTGTTCTGGGAAAAAATTAATGGTTCCGACCAAACCATCCAGCTTAACCTTTCGCTGGCGCAGGCGCTCAGGGAAGGTCATCGGCGCATTCCCGAGGTTAATGACGACCTCACGGCTGTCGTCGTGAAACTTCACACGGGAGGTTCTGAATGAAAAATCGCCTCTGGCTTTTCAGCGTTCTGATTCTGGGCAGCGTTGGCTACGGCTTACTGTGGTATTTATTTCCACGCTTCGACAACTCTACGAAAATCCACCTCCAGCTTGACCGCGCTCAAAGCATCGCTCAGGCTGCCGAATTTCTCACCCAAAATGGTTACGATGTTTCAGGTTGGGATGCCGGGATCAGCACCGAGGATGATGAAGAAACGATAGCGTATCTGCAAGCCCATTCACTGGCTGAGACAGAGGCGAAAATTCTCGCGCCGCTTCGCTTCAAAATCAAATTTTCTCAAAATAATCGCCCTCTCAATGTTTTCCTGGCTCCATCGGGACAGGTCATAGGATTCAAGAAAGTAGGCACCAGGCCGCCTAAAGAAGTAGCCAGCACCAGTTCGTTTTCAAAAGCAGAAGCACAGCGATCTTTTAATGAAATTCTTGGTGACACGGCTCTGGGCTTCCAATTCATTTCTGAATCTGAACCGGAAAAAGGATCAAAAAAATTCAGTTGGAAACATACTTCGTCTGAAGATCCGGCGCTCACCATTCGTGCCGAAGCAATTTACACGGGAAATAAGCTGACCGAATTTGATTTGAAGCCCAATATTCCTGACGCTTACAAACTGCCTCGCACGAAATCTACTGCCGCACTTGATTCACTGGCAATTACAATTTTAGTGCTGATTTTTATCACTGCCTGTGTGTTTTATTTTCTTAACCTGAATCGCAAAGCGATAGATCATCGGGCTTCACTGGTTTTCTTTGGAATCATTTTCTTCATCACGCTAATCGTTAATTTCTTAACCAACGTTTCACAAGACATCGGAGTCAATGATGGTGGCGGGCCGCCTATCTCACCCTTCATCAGACAGGGAATCGCCTCTTTGACGGTAGCCGCTTTTTCATTGGGATTTGCCCTGTTTATGGGCTTAGCGTGGTCGTCTGGTGAAGCTTATCACGCCAAAAATAAAGCCGGAAGGTTCGCCGTCATGACCAGCTTCCTACGTGGAAACTGGTATTCAAAACGCTTTGCTGAAAGTCTCTTAGCAGGGTTCTTCGGAGGCGGAATCACAGTCGTCATTCCTTTTCTAACCGCCTTTCTTTTGCCTTTATCTTCTTTGCCGCATCTGCTCACAGATGCTAACAATGCGTACAATTCTGTCTCACCATTTTGGACCGTAGCCCTTGGTTCAATCGTTCAAGGAAATTTTTTCTTCCTGACGCTACTCTTCTCTTTTTTATTCCCAGTCTTGCGAGTCTATTTGAAATCTCGTTGGGTTTTCGCCTTGGTGATAGTTTTTTTAGGAATACTTTTTCTCACTGATAGCAATACGCTGACTTCAAAATATTCGCTTGTGCTCAAATTTGTGATTGCGGCTGTGATCCTTAATATTTTCTTTCTGCTGTATTTGAAGTTTGATTATTTCTCAGTGCTTGCGGCCAATGCCGCCGCTACGCTCAGCCTGAAAGCACTTTCGCTCTATCATCAGCCTTCGCCCTTCGTCCATTCCACCGGAGTCAAAGCACTGGTGGCGCTAGGTCTCGGACTCCTTGTTTCTCTGGTTCTGACGCAACTTGCACCTGACAAAGAAATCGTCGAACGAGAACTGCCGAACTCTGATGAAGATCAAGATGAACGCGCCCGCCTGTTAGCCGAATTCGGTGTCGCCCGCAAAGCACAGGAAAAGCTGTTGCCATCCGAAGCCCCATTTATACCCGGCTTCGACATCGCTGCCTTGTGTCGTCCCGCTCGTGAATGCGCCGGAGATTTATACGACTTCCTCGAATTGCAAGATGGCAAACTCGGCATCGTAGTCGCCGATGTTTCCGGCAAAGGCGTCCCGGCTGCCTTGTACATGACTCTGACGAAAGGCTTGCTCACCTCAATCAGCGAAACGCGTTCCGATCCGGGCGAAATCCTGCGCGAAGTCAACAAACATTTGTACGAAGTCTGCAAACGAAAAAGCTTCGTCACGCTCGCCCTCGGAGTCCTTGATCCTGAAACAAAAACGATGACGTATGCACGCGCCGGACATAATCCTTCGCTGTGGCGCAACGCGACAAAACACAAGTGGCTGAAACCTTCAGGAATTGGGCTGGGATTAAATTCAGGGAAGACGTTTGATCGTTTACTAAAAGTAGAAACGCTTCAATTAGCGACGAATGACATTCTGGTATTTTATTCTGACGGCATCACGGAAGCGATGAACAAAGAGCAGGAAGAATACGGCGAAGACCGCTTGCTGACAGCGACGAAAACTACCGATGGATTGAGTGCAACTGAAACCATGAATGCGATCATGCTTGATGTCGGAAATTTTCTCGGTGAAATTCATCCGCAGGACGATCAGACGTTGATGGTAGTGCACGTCAAATAAGCAGTGCAGAAACACGCACGAAGTAAGTCTGGCTTACTGTGCTGTGGGTTCAAAAAAATTCAGAATAACACCAACAATTCGGTCTACGTCGTTAATATGATAATCAATTGTATCAACTTCTACGTGACGATCTTTGAGCCGTAAAAACTGCCATAAGGTTCCTGTTGTCACAATCCCAAAAATCTCTTTCAGTTCTTTTCTGCGCTTAATATTAAACTGCCGCGCCGCCTCCATTTCCGCAATACACTGCGGAATTCCGTTTTTCAGATTGTCATTTTTGGCTTCGACAATCGTCACGACTGGAGCGGTGATTGAGAGTTGTTCCGGTGAAAGGCAGTACATAAAATCACAGACGCCCTTCAAATCTAATTTAGCATCAACATTAAATTCAACTCCCGAAAATAAGCTGATTTGATTGTTCATTTGTCGGCGCACTTCAATCAGGACAGGCGCTACAATCATTTCAGAGCGAGCTTTTTCAGTATGAATCGCAATCGCTAATGGATAGTTTTGCTGCAACGTTTCTTTCAACCAGTGGCTGACAGCTACGCCTTCAACATCAGCAAATAATTCTTTGTCGTTCTTAATTTGCAGGTTGAAACGTTCTTTCAGTAAATCCAATGAAAAGTTGCTATACGACATAATCTCCTCAAGCCAACGCTTTCTCAATCACACCCTCAACCGCTTGCAAAGCCGTATCCAGTTGATCTAACTCAACGCCGCCTTCCGCCAGATCAGGCTTGCCGCCGCCACGCGCTCCGGGAATTTCGCGGATGATTTTTCCGGCTTGCACCTTACTCGTAGCGTCATCCGAAACCATCACCAGCAACGAAGCTTTGCCGTCGGCGACATCGGCTATGACGACTACGCCGGGAGCGATTTTTCTTGATAACGAATCGCCCAATTGACGACGACCTTCTTTGCCTAAATCTTCGACTTTGCGCACCAGCAATTTCAATCCTTTGATTTCGATGATTTGATCTTCGCTGCCGCTTCCGCCTTGTGCCAGCTTTAATTTCAGGCGCTCAATTTCTTTTTGCTGCGTACGGATTTGATCCTGCAAACGGTCTACAGTTTCGGGCAATTGTTTGGGTTGTGCATTCAATCGAGCCGCCGTATCCGCAATCACATTTTCCGCAGCCTGAAAACGCTCAAAGGCAGCTTTACCAGTGACTCCGCGAATGCGCCGGACGCCGGACGCGACCGCTTCATCGCTCACGATTTTAAATAATCCGATGTCGCCCGTAGCGCGTACATGCGTGCCGCCGCAAAGCTCTTTCGAGAAAATATCTTCGGCTCCTTTGATTGACAAGACGCGGACTTCTTCGCCGTACTTCTCACCAAATAAAGCCATCGCGCCCGAACGCATCGCCTCTTCAATCGTCAACAGTTCGGTTTGCACTGGTTCGTTACGCAGCACATGAAAATTGACGAGGTTTTCGATTTCTTCGATTTCGGCTTTTGTCAGCGGTTGATAATGCGCGAAGTCAAAGCGCAAATAATTCGGTTCGACTACGGAACCAGCCTGCTTGACGTGCGTACCCAGCACTTCGCGCAACGCCGCATGCATCAAGTGCGTAGCCGTATGATTGCGCCGCGTCGCATCACGTTTTTCTACGTCCACTTGCGCTGTGATGGAATCGCCTACGCTCAGACTTCCCTTTTCAACTTTGACTTTGTGAATGCGCAAATCCTGGATGGGAGAAATTGTATTTGTAACAGTTGCGAAATTATCCGCGCTGCTAAGATTTCCAACATCGCCAACCTGTCCGCCGCTCTCGGCATAAAACGGAGTCTGATCTAAAATGACTTCGCCTTCATCGCCTGAATATAAGGCATTGACGCTTTCATCGCCTTTGATAAGAGCAACAATTTTCGCGCCTTCAACGCGGGTTGATTCGTAGCCTTTGAATTCAGTCTTTGTATCGTGACGGCGTTGAAGAGAAACGTATGCAGGTTTAATATTTTTAATACTCTCATTCTTAGCAGACCCGCTTTGCAATTGAATATTTCTTAATGCGTTCTGAATTACCTCTCTAAAGGTTTCCTCATCATAGTCGTTTATCGGCTTCGACTCTAACACCACATCATCCACGCCTCGAAGCCTTACAAACATTAGGTCAATAGGAGTGCCATAGGTATCTAATAGATGCGCAAGTTCAGTTGCAGACACGCTTAGAGCTAATCCCTGACTAATAAATTGAGGAGCCTGGTTTAGAAAAATTTCAGTATTGTGAATGCGACGACTTTCACAGGTTTCAAGCAATTCATCCAATTTCTTTAGCCCTACTGTGAGAGTGGTAGCAAAACGCTCTTCTTCAAGTCGCACCATCTTCTCAATGTAGCCGCGCTGCGCTTTCAATTCAGGATACGCATCCTTCATAAAATCAATCACGAATTCGCAGACCTTCGAGAAAAATAATCCGTTGAATTTCAGATTTTCGCGTCCATTGTAAATCGCACGGCGCATGATTTTTCGCAGCACATAATTGCGACCTTCGTTGCCGGGCAAAATTCCATCTGCAATCAAAAATGAAGCGGCTCTTGCGTGGTCTGCAATGACGCGCATCGCAAAGCCTTCCTGTGAATTATATTCGTAAGCGATGCCCGAAAGCTCCGCCGTAAAATCAATAATCGGCTTAATCAAATCCGTATCGTAATTCGTCTTGACACCTTGCAGCACTGCCGCCCAGCGCTCCAATCCTCCGCCTGTATCCACCGAAGGCGCGGGCAAGGGATCAAGTTTGTACTTCCCTTTTTCAATCTCAGTGCGGTTGTATTGCATGAACACGAGGTTCCAAATTTCTACCGTGTCATCGCCTTCGCCATTGACGAATTCCGGTTTATTGAAATTCGGATCGCCGGGGTTTTCGCCCATGTAATAATGGATTTCAGAACACGGTCCGCAAGGTCCTGTTTCGCCCATTTGCCAGAAATTATCTTTGCGACCAAAGCGCAAAATCCGTTCCGCCGGAGCGCCGACTTTTTGCCAAAGCTGATCTGCTTCTTCATCGGCTCCGACTTCGGCGTCGCCTTCATAAATCGAAAACCATAAACGCTTCGGATCAATTTTCAATTCGTCTACGAGGAGTTCCCACGCAAATTTGATCGCGTCTTCTTTGAAGTAATCGCCAAACGAAAAATTGCCGAGCATTTCAAAAAACGTATGATGCCGCGCGGTCTTGCCTACCTCATCAAGATCGTTGTGCTTGCCTCCGGCGCGAACGCATTTCTGCGAAGTTGTAGCGCGTTTGTAATCGCGTTTTTCTGCGCCAATGAAGACATCCTTGAATTGATTCATCCCCGCGTTCGCAAACATCAACGTCGGATCGTTCACAGGTAGCAGCGGTGAAGAGCTAACGATTTTGTGACCATTGCGCTCAAAGTATTTGAAAAAAATATTTCTAATTTCGTTTCCAGTCATACGTGGGTGACAGCCTTTATTGACGCGGGCAAAGTTAATAATTCAATAAAAAGTTAAGGGTAAGGCGCAAGGTAGCCTTTGTCAATTTAAGATTATCGTAGACAATGGACTGCCCCGATTATTCACACTCCCTCGTGAAAATAAATTATCAGTCAAAGGAGCACTGCGATGACTTCCAACAGTCGCCTCACCAGCTTTGAAGAATTCTGGCCTTTCTACCTCAACGAACATCGTGACGAAACCAATCGCCTGCTGCATTTCATTGGCTCCAGCCTGAGCTTAGCCGCGTTCGTGATGTTTTTGTATACGCTGAATTTTTGGTATATCCCGTTAGGATTTCTGTTTGGCTACGGCTGTGCGTGGGTCGGACATTTCTTTATTGAGAAGAATAAACCCGCGAGCTTCAGCTATCCGCTGTGGTCGTTGATGGGAGATTGGAAAATGTGGTATTGCATACTGACAGGCACAATTAATGATGAGTTAGAACGTGCTGGCGTAACAAATTAGGCAAGCTGATACCTCAGCAGGAAGAAGCCTTGCAATTAATGCTGAACGGAATCGTCAATAAATTCGCGCATCCCATCATCCGACAGATGCGTGAATCCGAAGATGGGCATTCACCATATTTGGAAGCCTTTCGTGAGCTTTATCATAGAAACACTGAGGGAGGAAATTACCATGCTTCCTACTAAATTTTTGAAACACTTGTGTAAGTAAAGTCTCAGCCAATAAATTAGAGGTGCGCGAGACCTGACAAGCTTAGTGGGCAAAAACTTCGCACACTCTTGTCAGGTCGTACAAACACACCTCTCAATTCATAAATTGTTAATAGAGACTTAGTGAATTATTTCGGCTGAGTGTTCATCAATACTTGCAATGCCTATTAGCATTGGCTTTTCTTTTTTAGAAGCAGAAGCAATTCGCTGAGTTGAAGCGACATTATTTGTCCGCTGTTTTTTTCTATGTTCAACCACTGTACATTGAGTATTATCAGGTACATCAACAAAACTAGCCATCCAGCAATTATTATTAACTCCATTGTAATCAGAAAAACAGTTTCGATACTCGTGACTTTAAAAAATACCCCGCGCCGCCTCACCAAAGTTCATATTAAAAATCTTACAATTCACTAATCCATTACTACCACAAGACGCTACAGAAGCAGAGGTTGGGTACCAGCAGGTAACGAAAGCAGGAGGAGCCGTTTTTTTCGATAACGAAACAGGAGAAATCGATGCTTTTTTAGTTTCGGCCAATGTCAGACATTTAGCCCGAGTGTTTAGTATATTAGGGCTGTATGAGATTTTTTCGGGAGTCACATTTTCAGAGGAGTCAATCAACCATCTCTCCTTACTGTCAGGGTCGCGCTTAAAATTAAAACCATAACTCCACATAGTGTCATCGCTGAATATAATAAATTGCGGAGAAAGAGAAATCTTTTTCAACTTAAAATTACTCCCATATAACTTCGTAAGAAAATTTAGAATTCCTTGATTTCGCTCGGTTGATATATCAAAACGAAGTGAGTCGCCAAACTCTACATTTAAAATTTCACTAGGCAAGTTAGCTCCTAGCTGTTTATCAACGCCCCCTCGCATAATTGTATTTGAATAAGGGGTATCACTATTAGCCGCTTCAAAAACAATGTCAACAGCGACTCCCACTATAGTCTTACGTGAGTTGCTCCTAAGATTAAAGGAAGCGTTTTTCAACCATTTAATATCAGAATCATCAGACGTTAATGCTTCTCCAAACTTTACTGATTTATCCTTTTGATTCTCTTTTACTGTAAGTCCGTGAAATTCTACAGGTTCATTCCCAAACCGCTTTACTGATAGGCTTAAGCCCTGAGCTAAAGACGACGTTGACGATACAAGAAAGAAACACAATATCGTCAAAGTTACTGCCCACTTGGGCGATGAAAAACCGCTTAATACTTTAATACTTAACATTGTACCCTCCTCAAGGTGGAACCGTTGACCAAATTTTCTTCACAATTACTTAATTCTTTCATCTAATTTTTAGGTAACAGTGAAAACGATGGCAAATTAGTATACCATTTGGACTGCATATTCCTTAATATATATTAAGCTCAGTACATGTTCTCAGATTTCCTCTCTAGTCTCTACCTTCACCTAATTCATATATCAATCTCTGCGTGTCTTTACAGATAATCCACCCGTTATTTTCCATAATCAAGCCGGCTTTTTTGAGATCAAAGATAAGAACACTCAGACGTTGCGGTGTGATTGCCAACAATCCGGCAATGTCCTGCTTGGACAGGGGTAACGCTAACTGCCTCTGTCCATTTCTCTCAACACCGAAGTCATCCATAAATTGCAAAAGCAACCGTCCCAGTCGAGCACGAGCCGAGAGAGTGCCGAGTTGCGCGTATCGAATATTCTGCTCGTTTCGCTGGCGGCAGATGAATTCTAACAACTCGTGAGAAAATACTTGGTTCGTCTTTTCCATATTCTGGAAATCTTTGATTGCGATGCAATAGACTTCACACGGCGTCACCGCAACAACCGTCGTCGGAGCAGGTTGATTGGCAACCGCCGATGCTGCGCCTAAAATACTTCCTGCCGAGCGTATTTCAGTAATCATTTCCTGCCCGTTCATTTCTATATAAAGAAATTTCACCAGACCTTTTTCGAGCAGGTAAATATCTCGAATCGGATCATCCTGTCGGAAAAGCTGAGTGCCTGCTGCGATGGTTTGCTGAGAACCTACCTCTCGAATAACATCCAGAAAATCTGTGTTTGATGACATATATTATCCCTGACCGTGTTTCTACAAACTCGTACACCTGCGTAAAATTTATGTCTTTAAGGGGAAACATAATTATTTCATTGCTGGGGAAAAATAATTATCGAATCAGTTGTGCTTCGCTGACCAGAATCAGATAGCTGAAAAATTTTAGCAACTATGGCTCATTGCTTTCCTCTGATAGTTGCGCTCTTACTATCTACTTTGTATTGTTGCTATCTGTCCCGTGTACATTGTAATCACGCTGGTTAATCGTTTGTCAAATACAATTACAATGGAAATGGAAATGGAAATGGAAATGGAAATAATGGCTATTTTCCTTACGTTATCAAGTTATTATTGCGATAGGCGAGGCACTTATCGTACCTTTACAATATGAAAATAATTCATCGTTTTCTCGTCGTTGCGCTTTGTCTTTTACCAATCAATCCAATGGGACAGTCACCTACGGCGACCCATGACGCAGAAATCGCCAAAGCCGCCGAAGCAATGCGTGCCAAACTGATTGAAACGCGCCGCTATTTGCATCAGCATCCAGAGCTTTCCAACCGTGAAGAAAAGACTTCGCAGTATGTGGCGGAAAAGCTCCGCTCATTTGGCTTTGATGAAGTCAAAACGCAGGTTGGAAAATACGGCGTCGTAGGAATTCTGAAAGGCGCAAAGCCCGGCGGAGTCGTTGCCGTTCGTGCTGATATGGACGCGTTGCCGATTCAGGAATCGCTCGACGTGCCATACAAATCACAAAACCCCGGCGTCAAGCACGCCTGCGGACACGATTTGCACATGACTGTGCAATTGGGCGTTGCGGAAATCCTCAGCAAAAATCGCAACCTCATCAACGGCACAATCAAGTTTATTTTTCAGCCCGCCGAAGAAGGCCCGCCCGAAGGTGAAAAGGGCGGTGCAAAATTCATGATCGAAGAAGGTGCGATGGAAAATCCAAAGCCTTCCGCAATGTTCGGCTTGCACGTCATGCCGAACATTCAGGTCGGAGAAATCGGCGTGAACTCAGGCTCCGCGATGGCTTCGTCCGATAAATTTATGATTACGATTCGCGGCAAAAAAGTTCACGGCGCTTATCCGCACGACGGCATTGACACTATCGTAGTCGCGTCTGAATGCGTGATGGCGCTGCAAACCATTCGTAGCCGCCGCATTAATACACAGGAACCGTTAGTCATCACCATTGGTAGTTTTCAAGGTGGCAACCGCTTCAACATCATCACTGATGAAGTCAAAATCGAAGGCACGATGCGCACACTTAACGAAGAAGTTCGCACGACCGCGATGGCGATGATGAATCAAACGTTGGCAGGAATTACTTCGGCTTACGGCGCGAAATTTGAATTGACGTGGGGTAGAAATAATCCGGTGACGTACAACGATCCAAAATTAGTCGAAGCGACTTTGCCTACGATCAAACGCATCATTGGCGCAGCGAATATCAAAACTCCGCTGCCGCAAATGGGGGCTGAAGATTTTTCGCTCTATCAAAAAATTGTGCCGGGGTTCTTTTATTTTCTCGGCGTGGGCAATACCAGTAAAGGCATCACGGCGATGATTCATACGGCGGATTTTGAGGCTGATGAAGAAGCATTAGTGATTGGCGTCAAAGTGATGGCGAATGTGCTGCTGGATTATTTGGATAACAAAAAATAAAGGCAGAAGCCCGACTGTTAAGAAGGGCGACAATGCTGAGCAAGCTATTTCCAGAAAACGATTGCCCTCCTTAACAGTCGGGCTTCTGCCTTAACTCAACTGCCTTCTAAAGCGTCCAACACTCAATGAAACCAGTACTACAGCGATTACCAGCAGCGCCAGAAAATGTAAATATAGCGCATCGAATCCCGTATTTTTAAAGAGGATGCTACGCACGATAATGCCGAAATGTCGCACCGGATTCAGATAGGTAAATGGCTGCATCCACTCCGGCATCGCTTCAATCGGAGTCACTGAACCTGACAGCATCGCTATCGGCGGATTAATAAAAAAGCTCAGCAACTGCGCCTGTGTCGCGTTTTTCGTAAACGTCGCAACAAACGTTCCAATCCCAATTCCACACATCACACATAACGCCGCCGCCAGAAAAATCAAGCTTAAACTCCCACGTACTGGCACATTAAAAACCTGCGTTATCACCAGCATTACGATACAAACCGTTCCCATCAACAACGTAAATAACGGAGTAATTTTGGCGATGATAATTTCCGAAGTTCCCGCCGGAGTCATCAATAATTGCTCGACGGTTCCCATCTGTTTTTCTTTGGTCAAGGCAGCGGCGGCGACTAAAGAGCTGTTGAGAATTAACAAAACTCCGAACGTTCCGGTGACAATAAACCACGAACTAATCAAGCCGGGATTGTAAAGCAACGCGACACGCGGCGTAATCGGGAAGGCGTCTTCAGAGTGATTCACACGCAATTGCCCCGCGATTTTTTGGTTCAACTCCGCGACAATGCGTGAAGCATAGCCTTGCGCAATCGTCCCCGTATTCGTATTGACGCCATTGAAAATCATTTGAATTTCAGCCGTTTCTTTGCGGGTTCGCTGTTCGGAGAATTTGTAAGGAATCACAATCGCGGCGTCAAGTTTTCCTTCTGTCAGAGCCTTGCCTAATTCATCAGTTGAAGCAAAATACCCCTGCAATTTAAAAGCTTGGTTGGCAGTGAAGGCAGAAACAAGTTCGCGGGATTCAACGGAGCGCGATTCGTCTACGACACCGAGCTTCATATTCGTCATTGCCGGATCAAGCGCAAAGCCAAAAATAATGACCTGAATCGTCGGCGGGAAAATCAGCGAAATGATGAATTGTTTGCTTCGTTTGATCTGATTTAGCTCCTTCACTATGAGCGTCCAGATGCGAGCATTGAGAATTTTTTCTAACATATTCTTATGAGTGTTTTTACTACCGTCCACCTCTTAATCAGCCAGTTGCATGAGTCTCATTTTTTTCCAAGCCAGTAGGTAAAAAACTATAGCAATCACTCCGATAGCTAACACTGCCCACCAAACCGCAGGCCATCCGCCGCCGCGAATTAACGCATCGCGGACAATGACGACAAAATATCTGGCTTGTGCAATATTCGAAATTGGCTGCAAAGCTCTGGGAATTGTTTCAATGGGGAAGATCAACCCTGACAGCAAAAACGCCATAATAAATCCACCAATCGCCAGAATCTGAATCGCTACGGCTGGATTGGAAACGCCTGCGCCAACCATTACGCCGAACGCGACGACACAGGTCATAAACAAAAAGCTGCCAACAATAAACGGCGAAGGGTCGGCGACAATGCGCAGATCAAAGATTCCGAACAACACTACCAGACCGATCATCCATTCGATGATGCCGATGATCGTGAAGGCGATGATTTTGCCCAGCAGATATTCGTGTGCGGAAATGCTGGAAACATAAACCTGCAAAATTGTTTTCTGCTCCCACTCACGCGCCATCGCCAACGTAGCCAATAACGGCGGGAACAATGACAAGCCCAGCACAAAAATTCCAGGCCCGAAAAACTTTTTCGCTTCACGTCCGGGATTGAACCATAAACGCGAGACGGCTTTGATTGCTGGTTGAATTTTCGCTGCTGCTGGAACGTTGGCGCGGATGAAAATTTGCGTCAGCGCCGCCAAACTCCCACGCATTAAATTTGCCGTATTGGGTTCCGTCGCATCTACTAAAATTTGCACTTCAGTATTTTGTCCACGCAGCACATCACGCTCGAAATGTTCAGGAATGATAATCGCCGCACGCGCCTGATTATTGCGCAAGGCCTCTTCCGGTTGCTCTGAAGGCGGTAATTCAACGATATGAAAAGTGAGTGAAGTCCGAAACGCTCCGGCATATTTGCGTGAGAGTGAAGTCGAGTCCAAATCCTGCACGACGATTGGCAAATTCGATACCGTCAACGAAATCGCCGAACCGAGCAGGACGAGCAAGAAGGCAGGTAAAACAAAAGCGAGCGCCAGCGCCAGCTTGTCACGCGAAATTTGTCGGAGTTCTTTTTTAGCTTGGGCAATGATTCTTCGCATAGATTTTGAGTTAATTAAGGCTTGCGCGTAAAATATTTCTGATCAGGAGCAAAATCAACATGGCGGCCAGAGATAAATTCCATCCTCAATTTAAAAATGCGCTCGTCAGTGACGGCTGGACAATTACCTAGGATCCGCTGCTGCTTCCATTTGGAACAACCAATTTACAGATTGACCTTGGAGCAGAGAAACTAATTGCAGCGCATAAGGGAACCAAAAAAATTGCCGTTGAAGTCAAAAGCTTTTTGAGTCAATCCAACATTGCTGATTTACAAGCCGCGCTGGGGCAATTCCTGATGTATGACTTCACCCTGCAAAGCTCGGAACCTGATCGTGAGCTTTGGCTGGCAATACCTGAGATTGCTTATAATAATCTTTTTTCTAATCCAGCGGTCGAAGCGTTGCGTGTCAACTTTCACCTCAAACTGATCGTCTATGATCCATCCAAACAGGAGATAATAAAATGGATACCTTAAATAATTATCGTGAAATCATCGAACGATTACTGACTAAAATTTCTTCCTATCCACGTTCTTCAGATACCTGTGATTATCGCACTCTGTATGATCGCAAATCCGACAGTTATCTGTTTTTACGCATCGGCTGGGAGAAAAATCATCGTATTCATCACGCGATCATTCACCTTGAAATCATTAACGGTAAAGTCTGGATTCAGGAAAATAACACCGATCTTCCAATTGCCGATGATCTGGAAGAAGCAGGCATTCCAAAAACCGATATTGTGCTTGGTTTCCAGCATCCCAGTGTCCGGCAATATACCGATTACGCGGCAGCATAAAATTCAGTCTCCAACATATTTTCCTCGCGCTCGTGCTTTTTCGACGACGACGATGAACACATCTTCCAGTGAATAGGTTTCTTCGTTCGCGTGCAAGACCTGAATATTTTCCTGCTTCAATTCCTTTGTAAGATTCGCAATTCCTGCGTTCACCTCTTCGTCAACGATGACGTGCAAGCGGTCGCCGAATTGTGAAACGCGCCAGCGATCCATTTTCGTTTTCAGCAAATTCGCAGCCTTCTGCGGCTCACTCGGATAAAGTTCAATCAGATGTCCGCCCTGCTCGGCTTTGATTCCCGTCGGCGTTCCTTCGGCGACTAATTCGCCCGCTACCATTAATCCCAAACGATTGCACTGCTCAGCTTCTTCCAGATAATGCGTAGTCACCAGCACCGCTACGCCGCGATCTGCGAGCGAATTAATCATCTTCCAGAATTGACGACGCGCAATCGGGTCTACGCCGGATGTCGGTTCGTCAAGAAATAAAACGCTTGGTTCGTGCATGATCGCTGCGCCGAAGGCAACACGCTGTTTCCAGCCTCCCGGCAAGCTTCCGACCATTTCATTTTCTTTGTCTTCGAGTCCGGCAAAATTCAGCACCCAGCGTTTTTTTTCTTCCCGATCCTGACGCGGAATACCGTAGACTCCCGCGAAAAAATCAAGATTTTCGCCAATTGTGATGTCATCGTAGAGCGAAAATTTCTGCGACATATATCCGATGCGTTGCCGCACCAAACTTGAACGAAAACCGCCC
This sequence comes from Blastocatellia bacterium, assembly GCA_043775925.1. Lineage (GTDB taxonomy): Bacteria > Acidobacteriota > Blastocatellia > RBC074 > RBC074 > JAFDVL01. The sequence continues at coordinate 7,877 of JAYVRW010000306.1, read as the reverse complement.
TGCTCATCCGCCAAAGTCATGTCGCCGTTCGTGGCTTCGATCAATCCGCACAGCATTTTGATCGTCGTCGTTTTGCCTGCGCCGTTCGCACCGAGCAAGCCGTAAATTTCGCCGTATTTAATTTCAAGGTTGATATTTTTGACGGCGTGAAATTCGCTAAACCTTTTGTTGAGATTTTTTGCGCCGATAGCGATGGCCCCAGGCTTTCGTTCACGAAATTCCCGATGAACTGGAAACGGCGGAATTGGTTTTTCCGGGTGCAAGTTTCGCAGCACGGAAACAAATGTATTTTCCAGCGTCGGCAACCCGCTGCGAATTTCGATGATGGAAATTTCAGCCTTTCCCAATGCTTCACGGGTCCGCTGTTCGCCGATTTTCACGTCACTCACCATCACATCCAAACGATCTCCGAAGCGTTGAATATCGTGGATTTCTTCGACACTACTCAACACATCATCAGCGCGACGCAAATCCGCTGCTCGGACTTCGAGACGCTGTAAACCGAGGTTTGTTTTCAGCTCCGCCGGAGTTCCGATTTGCTGAATTTCGCCGTCAAACATCAAAGCTACGCGGTTGCAGCGCTCAGCTTCGTCGAGGTACGGCGTAGCGACAACTATCGTCATTCCCTCGGCTGCGAGATTGGCAAGCGCGTCCCAAAATTCGCGGCGGGAAACAGGATCAACTCCCGTCGTAGGTTCGTCCAGTAACAGGATTTTTGGCTCGGCAATCAACGCACAGGTCAGCGCAAGTTTTTGTTTCATCCCGCCGCTCAAACGCCCCGCCAGACGATCCGTGAAACGATCCATGTCGAAAAGTTTCAGGTAACGATTGCCGCGCTCTTGAATATGCTGACGATCAACCAGCCGCAATTCGCCAATGTATTCAATGTTTTCCTTGACGCTGAGGTCTTGATACAGGCTGAAGGCTTGCGTGAGGTAGCCAACAAAATGCCGCGCATCACGCGCATTAACTCCGAACATGTCGGCAGTTCCAGCAGTAGCTTTCATCACACCGCCGAGGATTTGAAACGTCGAAGTTTTCCCCGCTCCATCTGGCCCGATCAAGCCGAAAATTTCTCCGGCATTGATGTCGAGGTTGATATCTTTCACGGCTTCGACTGCGCCATAGTTTTTTTTAAGGTCACGAATTTGTATTGCAAAAGTTTTGGGTTTCGGGTTTCGGGTTTCGAGGATTTGGTTTTGCATTTCTTTTTTAATACTCGAATTTTTCATTTCAATGAAAACGGTTATTACTTATTCCTCGAAACCCAAAACTCGAAACTCTTTCTCTTCGAAACCCGAAACTCAAAACTCGAAACTTAATTGACCATCACTTCACCGTCGGCTGGCATACCCGGCTTAGCGCTATTCAAATTCCCTTTCAGCTTCAACTTCACTCCAAAAACCTGCTTCACGCGATCATCACGGAAGTAAGTATTTTCAGGTGTAAACGAAGCCTGTGGGTCAATGCGGATGACTTCGGCTTCTAATTCAATCCTCTTTTTTGTTCCCGGCTCTGATGAATCAATCCAGACTTTTGCTTTCTGTCCAACTTTCACATTACCAATTTTCAAATCGGGGATGAAGCCGCGCAAATACAACGAACCTAAATCAATCAATGTGATAATCGCAGTTCCCGCTCCGATCACTTCGCCGGGTTCGACGACGCGGGTTTGGACGGTGCCATCGAACGGCGCGATAATTTGTAAATCTTTGCGATTCGCTTGCGCTTCTTCAAGCTGCGCTTTGGCGCGAGCCACATCCGCCTGTGCGCCTTCAATGTCAGAATTTGCCTGATTAATTTGCTGACGAATCGTCGAAGTTTGGGCAGCGCGAATGACGGGATTTTTCAGCATCGCCTGCGCCGCATTCAATCCACCACGTGCCGCCTCAACCTGTTTTTTTGCGGCTCTCACAACTTCCGCTTGCGCCGCTACAGTAGTCTTCGCTTGTTCCATCTGACGCTCTGGAACATCGCCTGTGGCTCTGAGCGAAATGTATTTTTCTTCATCCCACTTGGCGAATTTGAAGGAAGCTTCCGCTTGAGCGAGCGCAGCTTCGGCAGAAGCAACTTGCGCCTCAGCCTGCCGCACACGGCCTTCGGCATCAACCTTTGACTGCTGTTCGCCAAGCTGACTGCCTTTAATTTGTTCGTCAAAAATTGCGATTTGTTGCTGCGCTCGCCGGACGCGAACCTGCGCCTGCTCAACGACAAATTTTGCCTGTTGTTCACGCGCCCGAATCTGATCATCGTCAAGCAAAGCAATCACGTCACCAGCTTTAATTTTATCGCCTTCGCGGACTTTGAGTTCCTTGATGCGACCGGGAACTTTGGAAGCAATCGTCGAATCGTCGCCTTCGATGCGTCCGGCGACTTCAATTTTGTTAGGATCAATTTTGACGCGGAAATATTTATTCCAAACAAAATACCCAGCGCCACCAAGAACAATCAGAACCAATAAAATGCGGACAGGTTTAGGCATATAAAAACTCGAAAACTAATTTCCAATTAAAAAAGTAAGTACTTACTTACCACAAACAGGCAAGTCGCCGCAAGTTGGCCTCGAAATCTGTTCTGACTATTTTACTTGCCACGCTAAAAATTCTAATTACACTGCTTTCGTGAGAACTTTTGATCTCACTCATGCGTATACCACCAAACGGTTATCACACCCGTTGCAGTTCGCACCACGTTGACAACATTAAATTTCAAAGGAGAAATTGCTTATGTTTAGTTTCAGTGGTCCTGCTTACTTAGCCTTCTATTTAATTCTCAGCAGCGTAGTTTTATGCTTGCTACATCAACTCCGTGTTAAGTCGGAATCAGGTGATGCGCCCAAATTAAATCTGCAAGACCCTTATTTGATTGCCTATTTACGCGGTGGAGCGAATGAAACACTCCGGGTAGCGATGATCAATTTGATAGATCATGGATTGCTACAAGTCGAAAATACCAGCCTTAGAACCAGCCACTTGCAGGCGATTGATGCAGCGAAAACGCCACTTGAAAAAGGAATTATCAAAGCCTTTGCGACACCTGCTGAAGCCGCTTCGATCTTCAAGAATAAAAACCTGATCGCTGATTGTGACCGCACGTATCAAGCCTATCTCGAAAAACTGGAACTGCTCCCGAATAGCGAAATAAATAAGCAGCGCACCAAATATTTTGGCAATGCGCTAGCTGCACTATTCGTTTTCGGGGTCGGGAAAATCTTGTTCGCATTAGCGACAGGTCATTCAAACGTACTTTTTCTTATCGGACTAACAGCGGTAGCAAGTTTCATCGCCTATCGAGTGACATTTCCTCGCTTAACCGCCAAAGGTAAGGCGGTTCTCGAAGACTTACGACAGCTTTACGGCGCAGCTCGCAGCCATCAATATACGCCCGCCACTGAAGCGATGATGCTGGCGGCGGTATTTGGAATGACGGCGCTGCCAATTGATAATTACGGCTACACGAAACAATTGTTTCCACAGGCTTACAACAGCTCAAGCTCCGGCAGTTGCGGTTCAAGCTGTGGCAGTTCCTGTAGCAGTGGCGGAGATGGCGGAAGCGGATGTGGCGGCGGGTGTGGCGGCTGCGGAGGTGATTAATGCAGGATCGTTTTGGCCTGGGATGGCGCAAAGAAATCGCGGTGGGCATCCTCGCAAATCTTGATCGGATTGACGTTTTAGAAGTCATCAGCGACGATTATTTTGAAGCTTCCAAAAATGAGCGACGGGCGTTGAAAACCTTGTCAAATCAGATTCCTGTCGTTCTCCACGGCGTCACGCTCGGTCTGGCTTCAGCGGTTCCTGTTCCAACAAAATTACTCGAAAATACGGCGTGTTTATGCGAAGAAATTCAGCCAGAATACTGGTCAGAACATCTCGCCTTCGTGCGCGGAGGCGGCATCGAAATTGGACACCTCTCGGCTCCGCCGCGTACCAACGAAACGATTGATGGCGCGGTTGCCAATTTAGAAACTGCCAAAAAAATTGTAGGCTCGTTGCCATTGATTGAAAATATTGCGACGTTGATTGAACCTCCTGGCAGCGTTTATGGAGAAGCTGCATGGATCAATGAAATCCTGAAAAAATCAGGGAGCGGCTTACTGCTCGATCTCCACAATTTGTATGCGAATGCTTTTAATTTCAAATTTGAAATTCCTGATTTTTTGGATGCGCTGCCGATGGATCGCATCCACGCTATTCATTTGGCAGGCGGTCGCTGGGTCGAAGCCTTTGGCGAAAAACGTTTGCTGGACGATCATTTACACGACGTACCTGACCCTGTTTATAACTTGCTGACCGAAATCGGAGCGCGGACAAAACAGCCCTTAACAGTCATTCTGGAACGCGATGGGAAATATCCAGCGATTGAAATTTTATTGGATCAGCTTGATCGTGCGCGTACCGCCCTGGCGAAAGGTCGCACCCGATGAGTTCGCCGAAATTTGAAACCTTCCTCGCTACAATTTATGTGGACGAAAATGCTCGTCGGGAATTTTTACAAGCTCCGCGTGAAGTAGCGCTACGCTTCGGATTGAGTGAAACTGAAGTTACCGCGCTGGAGAAAATTGATCGCGTCGGATTAGAGTTAGCCGTCCGCAGTCTGGAACGAAAACGTAGCCAACCTCCCAAAAAATAGAGCCTTTATGAAAACCCAACGTCTCCCCTTCATCGCCTTATTTTTATGACCTTTTGTCACCTTCACTGCTTCACTAACTCCGAATAAATCACTCGACTGGAAAATCCAGCAAGACATCAAAATTTCAAAGACAGAATCACCCTTTTCTGATAACCCCATCTTCTCAATCTATCTCCCTTCCTCATGGTAAGAGGTCTATTATTTAGGCAAGCGGCTTTTTTTCGGTGCTTCGAGTGGGGAGGGGGTATGTTTTTTCCGATATGTTGCCAGTGCATCCCCTAACATTACCCACGCCCCAATCGCTCCAAAAAAAAATAATGCTAAGCCCGTCCAGGCAGCTAAATAACTGCCTGTTACCTCGTGTGTGCGGGAGATAGAGCTACCGCTAGATCGTCCACCGCTTGTCGTGTAGTACGCCTCTTCAGGTAGCAAACTATCCCCCGCCACATACAAAAACCAAACGATAGCTACCGAAGCTACAATATAAATAACTGGCAGCAGGTATGTGGGAACTTTATCACTCACCAATACGCACAAGCCAAATGGAAGCATGCAAGCCACCCCAATATACAACCACACAATCATCTGAGGGGCGAAAATTTTCAGGAGAAATCCTGCACAGATAGCAGGAGTCCACAAATACAATATCCATTTAATCGCGTCCCAGGCTTTCGACATAGTAGTATTCTCGTTATTTTAATTCGCCCTGACTTGAGTTAAAGTTTTCTTTGCCAACTAACTTATTTTGTTGTCCTACTTATGGTAGTTAGGCTTTCTACTTTGAATGATTTGAAGAAAGCATCAAGAGCTTTATGTGAGAGAATAGTATTCACAGAAGTTATCTGATAAAGCTTATCAGTAGTTAGAATTAAGAGAACTTTTCCAACTAAAGGTTTCTCTTGATCATCTTTAGTATTTAGTTAGAAATCACTTCGCGTTCATTTTATCGCAGTTATAGAGATGTGAGTCGCCATGATCTACAAAAGCTTCGCTGAAAGTTCCGCCGCCAGAGTAATTTTGCCTCAGCCCAAAACCTTGGAAGAAACAAACGTCATTACTCTTATCTTTGACGAAGACTGTGTACCATTGCGCTGAGTATCTATACAGCGGAATCCCAAGATCATTATTTAATACTATCCACGGAGTTTGTGATTTTGGCGGGGCAGCGTAAAATTTCAGGATATTCAGATTGGCTCCGCCGCCACTGCTAAAACTATTCACGTAAGTTGTTTTCAATTTTAGTTCGGTTTGACCGCCAATGATGGGATTAGTGGTGAGCTTCCATTCCTTTGGCAATTCCTGATTTGCCATCTTTTGATTTTTGTAGCGACTGAAAAAAGTGTTATTAAGTTTATCGGAATTCGCTTTGATAGCTGCAAAATCTGCGCCCTGAAACGTAAAAGAAAAATCCCCGGAAATGCTTTGTAGCTCCGATTCGGGAAGAGGATTTCCCCGAAAATCTACTCCGGCAGTTTTCATCTCAACGCCAAGTCTGTACGTTCTTTTTTTGGTGGTGTTATTACTCAAAAAAACGTAAACGCTATCGGTTGGGTTATAGCCATCATTTGGATTCATGCCAGTGTAAATCAGAGTCTGTGCTTGATCTGGATGGGGGAACACATCAAAACTCCAGGAGGATTTGTCAAGATCAGCCTCGGATAAAACAGCAGTCGTTGCCAGGACAAATAAAGTATGCTTGTCACCATCGCGATCCATTCGATAAATTCTAAATGGTAATTGATACCCTTTAATTTTTTGGGTTGGCGCAGCAGGCTTTAAGACCTCACGCACAGTTCCTCCTTTCAAAACTAACTTACCGTAGATAGATTCATTCGACGAAAAAGTTGTTTTGCCGCCTTCCGTTCCGTCAGTAAATGGCTTATTTGAAAAATAGATTGTGCCTAACGCTGAGGCTTCAGGGCGGGGCGCGTTTGCAGCATTATTGCCTGAAGTGCTTGATGAACCTGTATTAACAGGCTGTTCAGCAGCGGTCGGCGGCTTTGTCGGTTGCGTCGCAGGTTCTTTCTTCTCAGTTTTCTTGTTGATGGCATCTTTTGCTTTGTTCAAAACGCCGCCAAGTTGCGCGTAGCCATTGGTTGCAAAGCAAAGTGTGATGATCGTAATTGTGATGTAAACAGTAAGATTTTTTTTCATATTGTTCTCCTTCAGGTTTTTCAAATCTAATTCGTCTTTCAAATGATTAAGATAATTCGGTGAAAACATTTCATGTTTTTTTGAAATATCTTTTCCAGTGAAAAAACAAAAAAGCCACGAAGAAAATTCTTCGTGGCTGGAAGTCCAACAAACTTTAGTTGGTTGATCTTTTTAAAACTGAATTCCCACCGTAAACAACGACAAACTGAAGTTCGTCGGACTTTTACCGCTTGCCATCCAAATTCGCCCATTTGCCGGATTGAATAAAGCTTGCCCAGAAAAATGGATGTTCGTGGCGTTTACTTTTCATCATTTGCAACTGCACCTGCCGCAGCGCTTCGCCTCTGCCTTGTCCTTGTTGTAAGCCTTTGTAATATCCCGTCATCAATTCACGCGTCACAAAATCACTCACGGGCCACAAACTCATCACCAGGCTTTCCGTGCCTGCGAGAACGAACGCGCGACGCAATCCGTACACGCCTTCGCCATTTTTCACTTCGCCGATGCCGGTATCACACGCGGAGAGCGTCACTAATTTCGTCCCCCACAAATTCAAGCCCGAAACTTCCAGCGCAGTCAGAATCCCGTCTTCGTTATCGCTTTTGTGAAGGTTCGCTCCGGCTAAAGCTAAGCCCGAACGCAACAGCGGATTTTCTATTTTCGCTTTGGCATTGATGGAGCGCGTGTCTTTTACATTCGCTTCCGCCGCATTATCCGTCAGGAAAAATCCAGGCGTAGCGATGTGCAAAATCTTCGGCGCTGCCACCTGCTTCAACGCCGCTTCTGTCGCATTCGTTCCTGTCAACAAAATCGAATTCGGAAATTGCGTACGGATCGTATTGGCTTCCGGCGCAGTGGCGCTGAGCGGCGCAAAGTAGATCGTTCCCAAATCATTTGCGGTTGTCACGCTCTGCCGTTTTTGGGCGCGAGAATTTGATTTCGCAATTTGCGGTTGCTCCGGCTCACCAAAAGATGGATCGGCAATAATGACAGGATTGTTAGGTTCTGTTGACATGTTGACGGAGCCAAATCATAGCACTGGCAAGATAAACAAAGCTTAGATAATTGCGAGCCAGTTTGTCGAAGCGAGAAAA
>JAYVRW010000305.1:0-14003 GCA_043775925.1 Blastocatellia bacterium | reverse complement strand
CTGCCAGTGGCGCCGGCATTGATGGTGACCGGGATGGTGACGGTGATGACGCCGCCGACTTTCAGGACGCTCCCGGCGGCGAGTAAATCAGAGACCGCACCAGCGGCGGCTCCGGTGTAGGAAGCATTGGCAGTTGCGACCGTGCCCGTGCCCGTGGGCGTGACAGTAATCGCGCCAGCTTTGGTGAGACCGGCTGGCAGGGCATCATTGATCTGGAAGGCATTGACATCGACGCTGCCCGTGTTGGCATATTGCAAGGTGTAGGTCAGCGTATCGCCGGGTGTAATGGAACTGCTGCTGTCGGCATCCGTGGTGAGCATCACCGACTTATAAGCAGCAAGAATGGGCAATAAACCTATTTCTGCACTAAACTCGCTGGTATTGCCCAGCGTGGTTCCCGCTGCACCATCCGTTCTGATGGCGATGGCTGAAATCTTGTCGCTGGTGGTGATGGCTCCAACGGAGAAGGTTAAGGTTTGATTAGTGAAGGCGCCTCCACTTAAACCTGCTATCGAACCCAGATATAAAACGCCTTCGCCGGCGTTCAAACTATCCGCACCGGTATCTCCTGTGGCGCTGACATTTTTGTAAAATTCCAGCGTGTAAGTGCCAGTGTTGCAGAAGAATCCCGAGGCGGTCAGGGTTGTTCCGCTGATGCTGGCACGCGTCAAGCTCGGGCGTGGCAAACCCCCGTTGGCTGTTCCTGAAGTCGGGCAGTTGCCTCCTGTTGCGGTCGCAGTCGTGACTCCATTACTGTTCAAGTCAATTGAGTTCCTATTATTTCCGCCAAAAGTATTCTGGCTAATCTTGATGCTGTTGTTGGTATTCGCCCGGATTCCGCCTTGCGCGGTGGCATTGGTCAGAACGTTATTGGTCACCGTTTCCGACGGTCCTTGCAGTAGGATGTTGGTGGAGTTGGCCGTGACGGTGTTTTCGGAAATTGTGTTGAGTGTACTTTGAGTGCCAATCACGATTAAATCGTAAATACCAGCGGTGTTGCCCGTGAGGTAGTTGCCCAGAACCGTTGCCGAGTCCCCTTCAAGACTTATACCTGTGGCGTTATTGTCGGTAATATAATTGCCCTGAATCAGATAACCATTGGCGACGCCGGGTGTGCGGTTACGAATTGGAATGGCATACGATGATTTAGCAAGGTAATTATGCGTGAGAGTGATCGCCCCGTTCCATGCGATATTATTGTTCAGCAAAATTGATGAGGGGCGTCCGGTAGCCGCTGTTCCGTCCGGTTTCGCACCGAAAACATTCTGATCAACGGTGACCATTCCGCCGTTGAGGGTTGTATATGAATTACCATTATTGGTCATATACATCGCCATATTGCGAATTGAACTGCCCGCCGTAGCTGTTGAACTGAGGCTAATAATCACAGTGTTGACCGTGACAGGTCCCGTATAGTTAATCGCAAATTCAGGTCTGGGGATGCTACCCAGGGTTCGCCCCAGATTACCCACTGCCGTGCCGGACGACACCATGTCGCCTGGTATGGTGTCAAGGATGCTCGTGCCATTGGTATTACTGCGCGCTGTCCCGTTGAAATTGACCACTCGATTAGATACTCCTGTCAAAACATTGTTGGAGGCGTCTGCGGTCGTCAGAGTGGCTTCCCACCAGTTACCAGCGCCACCGCTGGCGTTGGTGGCAACGGCTGGAACGAAGCGCATATTGTAAGTCCCACCTGCCACTGATAATGAATAGTTGAGACTGAATTGATAGATTGAGCCTTGCGCCGTGGCATTGGTGTTCGTCACAACATACGGCGAGAATCCGAAATCAACGGCTGTCACATTGCTGGCAGACAAAATAACCCGTGTGACGTGTTCTTTGGTGTCAAGCGTGGTCGTGCCACTATCTGCGGTTGCCCCGTGTTGACCGCCATAACAGTAACCATTCGCATTGCTTGACGCAGAATTGGTGGTGGTGGTGGCTCCCATTTGCGTATAAGTTGGTGAACCGCTACTGCCGCCACCCACCACGCACAATGGTCCATAGCCCGTTGTGCCACCTGCTGTTCCGCCATTCCCTGAACCTGCGGCAGCATAAGTTTGTTCAGGAATAATGCCACTGGTTGGAGCATCCACTGCCACATAATAGGTTCCCGGCGCAAGCCCGGCAAAGGAGTAAGCTCCGGCGGCGGAAGATACGGTGGTCGTGACCTGAGTGCCTGCACTATCGAACAGCCGGACCGTATAGCCTGACAACGCCGGATTGTTCGCTCCACCAATCGCGCCATCCGCCAGGAGGTCACCAATGGTGTCCTCAAACACCGTACCTGCAATGCTAACAGGTACCACGATTGAAAACGTAGTCGGGTCAATTGCGGTAGTGATGGTTTGCGCGACTGAACTTGCCGGAGCGGTTAAACTAAACGGCGCGCTGCTCGCCCAACTCGGATAATTTGCCGTCGCGCCAATATTATCGGTGAGAGCCGTAAAAGCAATTCCTCCAGTAACAGTTCCACTGGCAGTAGCTTGATTTGATTTCGTTCCGCTCGCGCCTGCTCCGACCACTGCCGGAATTGAAATGGTAATTGTTCCGTTTCTGGCTAAAACGGCACCTGCCGCCAGAAGGTTTGAAACAGCTCCCGCTGCGGCTCCCGTGTAGGCAGCATTTTTGGAAGCGGAAGTGCCGGCGCCGGAAACAGTGACAGTTTGTGCGCCGGTGGCTGAAATAGTTAAGCCGGCTGGCAATACATCATTGACCTGAAAACTCGAGGCACTAAACAATCTGTTCGTGTATTGAAGGGTATAAGTGACAGTATCGCCTGGATTAATGGCCCCGTTTCCATTGACATCAGTAGTTAATTTGACTGATTTGAAACCGTCAATACTGACAACCGCCGAAGGCGCGTTACGGCATGATGCACCATCATTGTTGGCACTGGCAGCTCCGGTGGAGATGAGGGTCTCAACTCCGGTAGTGAGGTCAATTTTGGAATATGTACCGTTAGGATTACTAAAGGCATAAAAATTCCCCTGACTATCAAAATAGGTTGCTCCGAACTGTCCGACATGATTTGCTCCAATAGCGGTCTGTGCGCCTGTCGCCGGATTAATCCTCGTCAGCGGACCATTTTGCTTTACTCCATAAAGCATGCCGTCAATCGGATTAGTCGCAAAGTCGGCTGCGTTAAGAGCTGAGGGAATGGTACTGACTAAAGTAGGTGGACTGGTGGTGACATCAACTTTGTACAAATTTACGAGGTTATGAACATAATAAAAACCATCAGTGCCAAAATCGCCTAATAAACCTCCTCCCGCCAGAGCAGCGAGAGACCCCAGTTTGGTGGCGTTTCCGCTGGCATCAATTCTGAGTATGTCGCCAGTACCACCAAGATTATCCAGCCCATAGATGAAATTATCCTGCGTTCTATAACCTATTGAATTTACGGCTGTCGAATAAGGAGTACCAAACGGCACATAGACTGCCGTCCCGCCTGAAAAATCAACTCTATTCATCTGTCCTGAAATTATTTGATAGAAAGTTGCGTCGCAAGTAAAAGGAATTGGGGCGAAGGCACTGGCGACGGTCGTGGCGGGAACTGTTAAATTGTCAGGTGCAGCGGAAACCGTCGCAGACAGGTCAGCGGTCACGCCAGCCTTGTCAGTGAGGGAGTCAGGCGCAAGTAGTTCCGTGTCGGTGGACTGATTGGTCATTTGAGACGGAGCACTGTTGGTCGCCAGGTCTGGTTGCGAGAGATTATTATTTTCCGCCATCCACTCATCAATGCCCATGGCCTTCTCGGCGACTGGCACAGCCGCTGCCGCTGCTTTTTTGGGCAGCAGGGAACGGAGCTGCGCTGCACTGCGTTCGGCAGTCGCTTCGGCTCCACGCACGAACGGAGCGGCGTTGATGAGCATCGGCTGCAATAACAAGAGTACAATCATCAGGCGGCTGAGGCTCAGGCGGAGCGCTTCAGGCTGACTGATAGCAACAAAAGATGAATGGATCAAAGAAACCGCTCGGCGGCTAAGAGTGCTGGCTGAAATCATGTTGTACGTACCCCTACGTAAAAAAGACAGGGCTGAAAACCTAACGATGAAGCATCCGAAGACAGAGGATCGGAAAAGTTGAAGTGGGTAAATTAAATTGTCTGGTCAGCTAAGTTTTCAGGTTGGCGCCCGAAAAATATTGGAGGCTGATGACGTGTCAGACCACTATCAAAAAAACATCGTAAGAATAAGCTGAGAAATATGGTGGGTTGTTAGCAAAACGACCCGAGGCGAAATCAGTGTAGTCAAAATGAAAGAGATTGCAAGAAAAAAAAACAGAACCAATAGCTTCGGGTTTTCTTCCCGGCGCTGCCGCCCCGCTGTGCATCTTCGCCCTTACTCCGTGCCGGCTTCTGCCTTGTGCGCAACACTTAATTTTCTTATGCACCCGCTAAAATTTTATCTACGCGCTGGCTGACATCTTTCAAATACACTGCATCACCGCCGCTTAATTCGACTGTCAAATATCCGCTGTAGCCAATTTCACCAATGGCTTTGCGGACTTCCTTCCAGTCAATGCTGCCTTCGCGCAAGGCGACGAAGTTACGGGTTTTGGTATCAAAATCTTTCAAGTGAAATTTCACAATCCGTTTGCCGAGCGTGCGAATCCATTCCTGCGGATAGCCGTACATCACGATATTGCCGACATCGAAATAGGCTTTGATAAAGGGGCTTTTGAATTCGTCTACATATTTGGCGTGGTCAGCCGGCGTGAGCAAAAATTTGTTCCAGACCTCTTCAATGGCAATGACGACATTTAGTTCTTTTGCCAGCGGAATCAGTTTTTTGATGTTGGGAACAGAACGTTGCCATGCTTGCGGAATGGTCGTGGTCGGATTGACGACAGCAGGTACCAGCAGCACCGTGTCCGCGCCCCATAATTTCGCATTGCGTAAACTGGTTTCCATCCCCTTCAAGCTCGTTGCGACATCATTCGGATCGCTGCTCGAAAGCGGATATTTCCAGTGATCCATATTCATCACCGAATGAATGCGGAGCTTGGCTTGGTCGGCGGCTTCCTTGATTTGCTCAGCTTCTTTCTGGTCAGTAATGGTTTGGGCTTCCATTGCCTCAAAGCCGCAATCAATGGCCAATTTGAAGCGGTCGAGATAGGACATCTCTTTCGGCAGCATACTGATGAGCACAGCTTTTTTGAGCTGACCTGATTGGGCGAAATTATTTTTCGGCAGCATTGCGGCTGCGGCTGTGAAGGCAGTAGTGGTGATGAATTCTCGTCGTTGCATAATTTTCTCCGATAGAAATTATTGTCCTTATCTTTCTTGTGGTCGCAGTGGCAGGGAAGGCACTTTTACGCGCCGATAAATTGCTGCCACGCTCAACCTCAGGTTGATTGAGTCTAGTTTTAGTTCTTCTTTTATATCAGTCAGGATTTCCAATTGCCAACGCTCTCCGCGCATGCGGCGATAAATGTCTATGCGCACTGAATCCTGTGAAACGAGGACATATTCTTTCAAACTTTTGATTTGTTTGTACGCCAGCAATTTTTCCGAGCGATCAATATTTTCAGTGCTGGGCGAAGTGACTTCGATAATCAGGCGCGGTTGTTTGCGATAATAGGGATCGGCATTGATTCCATCACATGCCACCATTACATCTGGATAATAAAATGTAGTTTCACCAGCCTGAACTTTCATGTCAGAGATGAATGGTTCGCACGGATCATCTGCCAGGTGATTATCCAGGTAGTTATAAAAATTCCCCGCAATTCGATTATGCCGATCACTCGCACCTGCCATCGCGTAGACTTCGCCGTCGAGGTATTCGTGCTTGATCGTACTGAGATTCTCTCCGTCCATATACGCAGGAATGCTAATGAATTCGACTTGTTTTTGTGCTAAGCCCATAATTATTTTAAGCCTTCACGGCAGAAGCCCGACTGTTAAGGAGGGCATCTTCTCACTACTATCGCCCTCCTTAACAGTCGGGCTTCTGCCATAAATTCAAAACCGATCAAAGCGCACAACCGCATCGGGATCGCCTTCCAGATGCAGCGTATCAACAAAGCGGACGTTATGCGATTCTGTCGTCATCAACAATGATTCAGTGCGTGTGCCGCTCCCGAAAAATCTGACGCCACGGAGCATTCCATCGGTGACTCCGCAAGCGGCAAAAATTATTTTCCTTCCCGGCGCTAATTCATTCGTATCGTACACGCGGGACGGATCGTTGATGCCCATCGCTTTCATGCGGTCAACAATGTCATCGGCAATGCGGGCACGGTCTTCGGGCTGTTCCATTTGATCTTTGGTGAGGAAGCGCGCCTGAATTTCTCCGTTCAGACATTTCATTGCAGCGGCAGTGATGACGCCTTCGGGGCCGCCGCCAATGCCCATCACGGCGTGAACGCCAGAGCCTCCGACCGCAGCAGAAATTCCCGCCGAAAGATCACCATCAGTAATTAAGCGAATTCGTGCGCCGGCGGCTTTGATGTCCTGGACGAGCTTTTCGTGTCGCGGACGATCCATGACGACGATGACTAAATCTTCGACATCACGATTCAGGCGACGCGCAATGGCTTTCAGGTTATCTTTTACGGGAGCGTCAATGTCTACTGCGCCTTTTGCTCCGGGACCGACAATTAATTTGTTCATGTAAATGTCAGGCGCGTGGAGCAATCCTCCGCGTTCTGCGGCAGCCAATACCGCGATGGCATTTGGTGCTCCTGTAGCGCACAGGTTCGTGCCTTCCAGCGGGTCTACGGCGATGTCAACTTCGGGGTAGGGAATGTCTGGATTATCTTCGTGAATACCGATGCCGAGATGTTCGCCGATGTACAGCATCGGCGCTTCGTCGCGTTCGCCTTCGCCAATGACGATGCGCCCTTTCATCGGGATCATATCCATTTCGGAGCGCATTTTTTCGACGGCTACCTGATCTGAGTATTTGCGTTCGCCGCGCCCCATGGTGCGAGCGGCTTCGATGGCCGCCATTTCGACTACGCGGAGAAAGTTGTAGACCAGATTTTGTTCGCGGCGACGTTCAATTCCGATTGAATCCATAATGGTAGTCCTGAGTAAAATATTAAAGAGTTTTGCGGATAATTCTAACCACCTTTGGAGCTTGTGCATCCATAAACATGAAGCATCTGCCGAAGAGAGCTTTCTTGCCAAAATCGTCAAAAACATTGTGACCAAGTGGTGTGATTAAGACTTCACTGGTTGATAACGCTTTCTGATGATTTAGATTAATTTCTGCCCAGTGGTTTTGGGTAAAATCGTTTAGAACTATATTAAGAGCTGGATGATTGTACTGAACTACAATATTTCCATCGTCCATATTTACTGGATTCATATCAACGTGAAAATGAAAAATTTTATGAAGTATTTCTTTTGCTGAGTCCTCGGCTTCTTGATCCAAAAGCCCATCGGTAAGAATTACGCACGTTCCATGTTCAAACACTGCGAAATCTTTTTTGTCATTTGTATAGTATTTTAAGCGTTCAATAATTTGTTCTAAAGGTTTATGGATGGTTGGTCTCCATTCGGGAACTGGAGGGAAATCAGCGTTAGGTTTTTTCTTTTTGAAAAGATCAAACATTTCGATACCTCTTTCTTTGAAAGATTTTATACATCACCCGTCTTCACCATAATTTCTTCCACCTCTTTCTCCGCTAAATGCGGCACGAAGCATTGCCGACAACGTGCTTCATACGAACCTGCTGCACCGACGACGACGCGTTCCTGACTGGCGATCAGGCGCTGTGTATACGTTGCGGCGTGACCGCATTGCATACAAATCGCGCGGGTTTTGGTTACATCTTCGGCAATCGCCATCAGCAGCGGCATTGGCTCAAACGGTTTGCCGAGGTAGTCCATGTCGAGTCCGGCGATGATGACTCGCTTGCCGTCGTGCGCCAATTGATTGGCAACATCAACGAGGGCTTGATCGAAAAATTGTCCTTCATCAATGCCGACGACTTCAGTGTCTTCGGCAGTGCCTTCGATGATTTCCTGCGCGGTTTTGACGGCGAACGATTCGATCTTTCGCTCCGCATGTGAAACGATGTGGCTTTCGGAGTAGCGATCATCAATCGCGGGTTTGAAAATTTGAACTTTTTGTTTGGCGATTTGAGCGCGGCGCATCCGGCGAATTAATTCTTCGCTTTTGCCGCTGAACATGGAGCCGACAATGACTTCAATCCAACCTGTATTTGGGGAATAATGTTCCACTGAAAATAGAAGCCCTTTCAAGAAAATTTATTTGGGAAAAACTAACTACACCAATATTTCGGAGAACGCAATCAATGTCAATGAAAGAAACTATTCAAATCATCAAGGTCGCTGATGCTGCCGCTTTGGCGCAGACTGCTGCCGAATATTTTGAGCAGTCAGCCGCCGAAAATATCGCGCAAGCCGGACGCTTCACTGTTGCGCTTTCAGGCGGTTCGACGCCGAAAGCGATGTTTACCATTCTCGCCGCAGAGCCGTTGGCGAGCCGCATTGATTGGGCGAATATTTATTTTTTCTGGGGCGATGAACGCTGCGTACCACCCGATCATCCTGACAGTAATTTTCGCATGACTTCAGAAGCTTTATTGTCGAAGGTGAACCTCCCTGAAAAAAATGTCATTCGGATGCACGGCGAATTGGAGCCAGCCGAAGCCGCGCAAAAATATTCTGAAACGCTTCTGGTTTTTTTCGAAGCAGCTCCGGTTTTTGATTTGGTATTTTTAGGAATGGGAGCCGATGGGCATACAGCTTCGCTCTTTCCTGGCACAACTGCGCTTCACGCCGAAATCAATAAAATAGCGGTGGAAAACTATGTGGAAAAGTTGAAAGCGACGCGCCTGACACTTACCGCGACGACGATTAATGCGGCGAAAGAAGTACTTTTTTTAGTCGCGGGTGCTGACAAAGTGACAGCTTTGCAAAGCGTTCTCGAAGGTGATTATCTGCCCGAAATTTTCCCCAGCCAATTGATTCAGCCCGGGAATCAAAAGTTGAAATGGATGGTTGATGAAGCTGCTGCCAGCGGCCTAAGTCGTTGACGGGAGCGCAAGCGTCTCGCTTGCCAGCATCGCGTGATACTGCGTGAAAATTTATTGATCTGTAATTTTTTGAAATTACCTGCTGGGCACTGAAGCGTTCGCTGGCAAGCGAGACGCTTGCGCTCCCGCCAACGACCTGACAACTTTTGTCAGCACGAACTTCTGCCATTGTGTGATAAATTAAGCTTGGTTTGGTTCCCAGCCAAATAGTTTTTTCAGCTCAACCCAGCTTTTTTACATCTGCCAGATGCCTCTTTCTGGCGGCACGATTCAATGAAATTAATCAAAGATAAGAAAATTATCATTTCTGTCGTTGCGGCTGTGGTAGGCCTCCTCCTGAATATTTTCCCGGTCCCGTTGATGGGTGATTTCAAGCTTTATTTTGGCAGCATCGCTACGCTGATTGTCACGATTGAGTGCGGAACATTTTTCGGGATGATGGTTGCTGTGTTTGTCAGTGGTGAGGTGAGCCTGCTGAGTTCGTACTATTTCGCAGTCGCGCTGGGCGTTTGTGAAGCCGGAGTGATTGGTGCGCTCATCAAAAAGAAAATCCATCCAATGCTGGCTTCGATCATTTATTGGGGAGGATGGGTCGCTCCGGTAATTTTTCTGTGGTTCGCCTCGCAGCATTTGTTGAGCGGCGAAGCCTTTCTGGAAGAACTCATTCAGGGACCTGCGAATGGCATCTTGAATATTTGGCTGGCAGAAATTTTATTATTAATTCTTCCGATTAAAAAATTTATCAAAGCCTCTGAGCAGGAATTAACCACTCTTCCATTGCGACAACAAATCTGGCGTGCGCTGGTTTTTATCTGCGTGATTCCGTTGCTGATGATGACGATCATCAATGGTCATCGTCAATCGCAGTATCAGGAAAAACAGGCGTCGAAGCGTCTGGACGAAACGTCGCAGTTGATCCAGGAAAGCCTGGATAATCAAATCATAAAATATCAACAAGCCGTGGTGGTGCTTGGGCAAACGCTGGAGAAAAATCACAACTTTGAGACGGTAGTAATGAATTCCTGGATTGATGATTGGAATCACACGTATCAATCTTTTTCTTTGATTTCAGTGGCGAATCTGCAAGGTCAGATCATCACTTCACGGGAACCTGTAGACTATGGAACCGGAGATCAAGCCGGAGCCTTTTCTTTTCCTTCAGTGCTGGACCGTCCTTATTTTCGGCAAACCGTCCAAACTAGAAAATCAGTAATCTCCGAAGTTTTTTTGGGTCGGGTTTCTAAAGCGCCGGTGGTGGTCGTCACCAGTCCGATTTATCAAAATGGCGAATTATGGGCGGTTCTTTCAGCCTCCATTGATCTGATGAAATTGAATGAAAACGCCATCAAAAAAGGTGCGTTTGAAGGACTGGGAATTATTGTTTCTGATCGTCAGGGACGTGTGATGATGACCTCACTTCCATCTTACGAGCCACTGCAATCATTGAATGAAACTCTTTTAATGGAGCATTCCGGGGATTCCGGGCGCAAGGGCGCTTTTACCTACCTGACCTCAGCGCAAAAACAAATTCTGGTGGGCCACGATAAATCCGCGCTCACCGGTTGGACTGTGTTTGTGCAGGAGCCAAAATCAATTATTCGCCAGGAAGTTACGAAGTATTACTTAACCAATCTGGTGTGGTTGGGGATCATCTCAATTCTGGCTGGATTGCTGGCGCGGGTTTTGGCCAGAGTGGTGACCAGACCGTTGGAACATCTGGTCGAAAACATTAAACGATTCAATTTTTCAGGAGAACTTTCATCTACGGGATCGGGTTCCCTGAAAGCGTTGGAAGAAAAAGCTCCCGCCGAATTACGGCAGTTAGTCAAAGATTTTAGTGAGATGGAAGGGCGGCTGCAAAGCTCCACTTTTCAATTAAAAGATTCATTGCGGGAACGCGAAGACTTGAATCAGCAACTACGCGGATTGTTATCCGATCTGGATCGCAAAGTTCAGGAGCGTACCTCTGAACTCGCCGCCGCTACCGCTAAAGCGGAGGAATCGAGTCGCGCCAAGAGTGAATTTCTGGCTACCATGAGTCACGAAATTCGGACTCCGATGAATGGCGTGATTGGCATGACTTCTCTATTACTTGATACGGAATTAGACGAAGAACAGCGCGATTATGCCGAAACCGTCAAGACTTCGGCTCATTTGTTATTGGAAATCATCAATGACATTCTTGATTTTTCAAAGGTCGAAGCCGGAAAAATGCGCCTGGAGACTATTCCCTTCAACCTGCGTTCCGTCATTGAAGAAGTTGTAGATTTATTGTCTGAGCAAGCGCAAGGCAAGGGGTTGGAATTTGTCACGCATATCGCTTATGACACTCCGATTAATTTATTGGGTGATCCCACCCGAATCCGCCAGATTTTGATTAACCTCGTCGGCAATGCCATCAAATTTACAGCGCAGGGACAGATCGTTTTGAAACTGGAACTGGGCGTGAGATATGAAGACATGAATTCGTGCCTGTTACGTTTTTCCGTGCTGGATACGGGCATCGGGATCGAACCTGAAATCAGCGCGAAACTATTCCATTCATTTACGCAGGCCGATGGTTCAACGACGAGAAGATTTGGCGGCACGGGCTTAGGGCTGGCGATTTCCAAACAGCTTGTGGAAATGATGGGCGGAACCATCAGTGTCGAAAGCGAGGCAGGTGTTGGCAGTAACTTTAAATTTAGTTTGCGTCTGCGGCTTCAGGATCATCAAGCAAAAGCTGAGGACAGCGCTTTACCTCGCATTCGCGTCTTAATTGTGGATGATAATTCCGCCAGCCTTCAGGGGCTGCAACAATTAATGCTCAACCATCAATTAGATTCAGCAGTGTCAGAAAGTGGACAGCAGGCTTTGTTATTGTTGAAAAATGCCGTCGCTGCGGGTGCACCCTTTGATCTGGTTCTGACGGATTTACACATGCCGATCATAGATGGATTGAGTTTAATTAACAAAATCAACGAAGACCCGCAATTGGAAAATACGCGCAGCTTGTTAATGATTGGACGGCAGGATCGTTCGCTCGCAGAATTATCTGGCGCTGAGTATATTTTAAAACCTATTCGTGAATCCAGACTGACAGAATTAGTCCTCAGACCACCCGATGGCTTACGGAAAAATAAGCTGAACCTCAACATCGTTTGGAATGGGAGAGTTCTGATCGTTGATGACAATATTATTAATCAGAAAATGCTCGCCCGATGTCTGGAGCAGCGCGGCTACAAGGCCGATCATGTTTCCAGTGGCAAGGAAGCGTTGGAATTAAGTCATCAGCATTTGTATGATCTGATTTTGATAGATAGCCAGATGCCGGAAATTAACGGGTATGAAACCGTTTCACTGCTTCGGCATGGATACGGAGAAAAACACCATCCCCCCATGTTTCTCATGCTCACAGACGACGAGGGGCTTGACCGCCAGCAGGCTTTGGAATTAGGAATTAAAGAACATTTTACGAAAAATATCAGTGATTTGGAGCTGATGAAAATAGTGACGAAAGCTATCCCGCTTAAGAATTCAGCCGGAGCGAGAAAGTAAGTTATTCAGTTTTGGCGGGAGCTTCCGGCGGATACCAGATGTATTCCAGCGCAATTCCCTGCGCGCCGTTGGTATAAAACGAAATCGTCTCGTCACGGTGTTTTTGTAGTGGACGATTTTCAGCGGCGGCGGCCTTCCCCAGTTCGCCCAAATCTTCAACTTTAATCGCAAAATGGGTGGGATGATGAGAACCTGGACCAAGCAATGCGATGCCGACGCCGCTGGCGTCCCGCACCATTCCCCAATCCTCGAAGCAGGCTTCCACCGTAAAACCGAGGGAATTATATTTCGCTACATCTTCAGCGACGTTGAGAGATTTAATGGCGACGTGATCAAATCGTGGCATGCGTGACCTCCAGCAATTTTAAAATGACCCAAAGACAAGCTTAACTGTAAGCCCGAACCGGATAAGTTTCAACTGGAGTCAGCGCCTATCTTTCGCGGGGATCAATCGAAAGGCAATACGGCGTTTCACTATCCCAAAATTCTTCGCTGTCAATCAGGTTTTGCGCGAGTGATTCTATCTTGCCGCAACGACGACAGGCGTAGACGGTTTCGCGCCAGAGCGAACCTTCTTCAATAAACATAGACGATTGCTCGACGTATGAGCAACTAAAAATCAGATCAAATAATCGGGCGGAAAGGCGCTTGATTATCATGGAAAACTCCGTGAGGAAGAGGGGGGCAGTGAATGGATCGTTTAAAATGACTGATGGCGATCATAATCAATTCAATTTGCCGCGTCCAGTCATTAATTTAGTGTCAAAGATATTTTCTCTCATCGCTCAGGGCTACAAATTTGATTATCAGGAAAGATGTGGCGAATTTACTGCTTAACCTATGGCTTTTCAGTGGAGGAAAGAATCAGACCTTGATCGGACGAGCGAGATGCTTCGGTGGGATGAAATTGAACGGATGATGTCTGGCGCGGGAGAGCCAGCCGTGCGCACCAAACAAGCTTGTCTTGCTAGTTCGCGTGACCGTTGCCACGATTCTGCTGGGTACTGGGAATGAATGATCCATCCGGTACAGATTCCCGTTATTGCTGGGGTAAACTAGCTGTTGTCTTCTTAATTTTAGTTTTTAACCCCTGATTCACATTTATGAAATCTACCGTGTGTGCAACTTTAAAAAGGGTGTTCCAAAGAGCTTAGACCTGTAAAATGATTTTGACGAGAAATCAACAGGAGAAAAACTCAATGGAACGAGATACATTTATCATTCACGTCTACGAATTGGTAGCCGAAACAATGAGGGTGATTCAAAAAAACAACTCGTGGCGAACCAGAGGATTGGCCCCGCGACTGACAGATGCCGAAGTCATTACGATGGAAATCTGTGGGGAATTTTTGAGTTAGTATCGAAAGTTGTGGAAATAGAAAAAAAGAGAAAATAGCGTATTCTAGTTTTTGATGAAAAAAACTAAACCCAGGCAAGCAGCCTAAATG
>JAYVRW010000304.1:0-14018 GCA_043775925.1 Blastocatellia bacterium | reverse complement strand
AGCCCATCTACCAGCCTGTGCGCCATGTACGTCATACACTTTTGCCCGGTATCTAAACCTATTTCCATGCTGGTCAGTTTTCCTTGACTCTTTAAAGTCAAGGCTGATAGCTGTGATACCTAATGATGGAAGTGTGTGGAGTTCATTGGCCTCCGAAACTCCATTATGATTGGTATCTCGCCATAATCGCAAGCTGGCAAAAATTGTATCTTTGTTGTCAATTATGCCATCTCCGTTACCACCCTGATTGGCTTGATCGTACACAGCAAGTGCTAGGAAACCGTTAGTTTCCGCTGCTGATGGTTGTGCGGTAAAGTTGCCGAACAATTCTAACCCGCTATCTATGGTTCCGTTACCATTGCGATCTAATGCAAGCCAGGCATCATCACTGCCAGGAGCAGTCCAACCAACTTGATAATGAGTACCGTTATCCAGAAGATCAAAGGAGATCCCATTTGTGGCATCGGTAAAATTGAACCCATCACCATTTATATCAATAGCGATTGGCGACCAGTAACAGCAGCAAGGCGGATAAGCAACAGTACCAGATGGACAGCTATATCCATTTGATGAGGAGAAGCAGTTTGCGCCACCAGGTCCATAGCATCCCCCGCTTGCGCTCTGATTTTGTACCGTTATGCTAACATCGCGTGTTGAGGGACTTCCCGCTGTAGCTCCTTGACCAACAGAATCGAGTTTAAATTGATTTATAATCGTTCCAGTAGCTGTATTCCCTTGTCCAGTGGTCAACGTAAATGTTACGTTTGTCGTAACGCCCGTCCCTGCTAGCGTAACAGTCCCTGAGCGTCCATTGACTATAGTGTAGGTAACACCACCAAAGTTAGATTGCTCATTGAAAGCGATTGTAGCCATTGTTCCCGCAGGTACATTAGCGCCAGTAGCAACGGCAACCGTAAAATTGAC
Source organism: Blastocatellia bacterium (assembly GCA_043775925.1). Taxonomy (GTDB): domain Bacteria; phylum Acidobacteriota; class Blastocatellia; order RBC074; family RBC074; genus JAFDVL01. The sequence goes on along the minus strand of JAYVRW010000304.1, from coordinate 13,094 downwards.
AGAGTCAACACTTGGGTAAATCGCAGTTTTGCTTATTGTAGTACCTCCGAGAGAAACTACCGTATCAAAATATTTCTTATAGGCAGATCTAGCTGCTACCGCCCCAATAGACAACAAGGCTGTAAGAGCGAGAACAACCACAGCAGCTTTTTTATTCATTCCTCTCCTTTTTTGGTAAAAACAACCAACTAATACCTGATTCACTACCATTTGTCGTTAATCTACATTAAGTGACTTTCAATAAATGTTGACGACCGAAATGACATAATCCAGAAAAAAATTTAGGTTGCTTCGCTCGCTGGCTCTCCGATTTCTGCTTAGTGTCGTTGTGTGAGATTAAAGGTTCAACGAAAAACACGCCAGAAATTCACGGTTTCCATCTTGACCTGAAATTGGCGAATCAATCACGCCACGCAAATTGAACCCCTGAGATTCGGCGCAGTCGGTGACTTCTTTGACGACCCGAAGCTGTAATGCTTCGTCGCGGACAATGCCGCCTAACCCTACTTCATCACGTCCAACCTCAAATTGCGGTTTGATGAGCGTAATGACATGGGCAGGTCTTTTTAGTAACGCCGGAATGACAGGCAGAATCAATTTCAAGGAAATGAATGAAACATCGCAAACTGCCAGATCGAATTTCTCCTGAAAATCATGCGGCTGTAAAAAACGTGCGTTGACGTGTTCGCGGACTTCGATGCGTGAGTCTTGTCGTAACTTCCACGCGAATTGTCCGTGTCCAACATCCAGCGCTACGACCCTGACGGCTCCTCGTTGCAACAGGCAATCCGTGAAGCCTCCGGTTGAAGCGCCAATGTCGAGGCAGATAAAACCCGAAACATCGAACTTGAATTCATCCAACGCCGCGACCAATTTCAATCCGCCACGACTAACGTAAGGCATTACTTCCTTCAGTGTAATGTCAGCTTCGACATTAATCATCGAGCCAGGTTTGTCGAGGCGTTGCAGTTGTGAAAATACATTTCCAGCAATGATGAAGGCCTGCGCCTTGGCGAGCGTATCCGCCAGCCCACGCGCTACCATTAATTTATCCAGACGTTCTTTTTGAATTTTCATCAAGAGAGTTTCATTTATGCCGCCGCACCAGTAAAATCACAATCTGTGATGTTACGAAGCTCGTCCGTAAAAAGAAAGTGATGGCAAGATAAATTCAACGCTCCAGTTAGAAGTGGTGTGTTATGGCGTTAGTTTTCTAACTCGAACAATCTATGAAAGTATTTATTGCGCTGGTTCTTAATTGCTTCCTGCTTGCCTCAATTTCCTTTGGGCAATCCAAACCATTTCTGACTTCCGAAATAATTTTCCCACTTGAACATTGGCATAATCACGCTTCAAGCATTGTCGAAGCTCCTAACGGAGATTTGCTGGTTTGCTGGTTTCACGGTTCCGGCGAACGGACTGCCGATGACGTCATTGTCGAAGGCGCACGCTTGAAAAAAGGCACCAAACAATGGTCTCCGCGTTTTACGATGGCGGACACTCCCGGCTATCCTGATACAAATTGCACGATGTTCGTTGATCCGCAGGGACGGCTCTGGCTGATGTGGCCGACGATTCTGGCGAACCAATGGGAAAGTGCTTTAATGAAATACAAAATTTCTTCACGTTGGATGAGTGATGGCGTTCCGAAATGGGATGTGCAGGAAGTGATGCACGTCACCCCCGGTCAGGAATTCGCTGATGGTGTCAACAAGGCGATGGATCAACTGCAAGGTACGAACGCACTTTCGTCTGAATATCCAAAGGAAAAACTCGACGCCTACATCGCACGAATGCGCAAAATGGCTGGCGATAAATTAACGCGACGGCTTGGATGGATGACCCGTGCACATCCATTTGTGCTGGATAATAAACGGCTGATTGTCCCTTTATATTCTGATGGATTTTCAATTTCGTTGATGGCGATTTCGGATGATTGGGGGAAGACGTGGCATACGAGTACGCCATTGGTTGGCGGCGGAAATATTCAGCCCAGCATTGTCCGCAAGAAAGACGGCACGTTGTATACGCTGATGCGTGATAACGGCCCCGCGCCAAAACGCCTGCATCAAAGCGAATCAAAAGACAACGGAGAAACCTGGACTCCTGTGACCGACAGCCTTCATCCCAATCCCGGATCAGGAGCCGAAATCATCGGGCTTCGCAACGGACACTGGGCTTTGATTTCTAATGACACCGAAGACGGACGCCATTCCTTAGCCGTACAAATTTCCGACGACGAAGGTAAAATCTGGAAATGGAAACGCCATCTCGAACTTGATTCAGCAGGCACCGAATCCGGTCGCTATCATTACCCTTCCATCATTCAAGCGAAAGACGGCAGCCTCCACGCCAGTTATAGCCTGCACCTGAATAAAAAAATTGTGAGCCTCGACAAAGATGGCAAAGAAATGCGCAAGACCATTAAGCATGCACATTTTAATGAAGAGTGGGTGATGGAAGGCGATAAATAATTCAATTGCTACCTCCCAAGTCTAGTTTTCCATTCGCTGCTTGACGCCATCTCACGCCAGCTTATACACTCGCTGTTTTCATTGAACTGTCAATTATTTCCCACGAGGTCGTATGTCGCACAATCTTTTTAATACTCTTCAGTCATTCACGAATGGCGCAGGTCAATCTGCTAATTATTACTCGCTCCCGCAACTGGAAAAAGAAGGCGTCGCCGCCATTTCAAAATTGCCCGTTAGCATTCGCATCGTACTGGAATCAGTACTGCGCAATTATGACGGCCTCAAGATCAGCGAAAATGATGTGCGCACGCTGGCGAATTGGAAAGCCAACGAAACGCGCACCGCTGAAATTCCGTTCGTGGTTGCCCGCGTAGTTTTACAGGATTTCACCGGCGTGCCACTACTGGTGGATTTGGCGGCGATGCGTTCGACCGTCGCCGGGCTTGGCAAAAATCCCAAAGTCGTCGAACCGCTCGTGCCAGTTGACCTTGTCGTAGATCACTCGATCCAAGTTGATTATTTCGGCACTTCAGACGCGCTGACGAAAAACATGGAAATCGAATTCCAGCGTAACCGTCAGCGCTACGAATTTTTGAAATGGGGCATGCAGGCGTTCGACACCTTCAAAGTCGTGCCGCCCGGCATCGGTATTGTGCATCAAGTCAACCTCGAATATTTAGCTAAAGGTGTGCTGCATAAAGACGGCGTTTATTATCCTGACACGCTGGTCGGAACCGATTCGCACACGACAATGATTAACGGTCTCGGCATTGTTGGCTGGGGCGTTGGTGGCATTGAAGCAGAAGCCGGAATGCTCGGTCAGCCGGTTTATTTCCTGACGCCTGATGTAGTTGGATTTCACTTGCATGGCGAATTGAAAGAGGGCGTGACGGCAACCGATTTGGTTTTGACTTGCACCGAAATGTTGCGCAAAGCCAAAGTCGTCGGCAAATTCGTCGAATATTTTGGCGAAGGCGCGGCTTCATTATCGCTGGTGGATCGCGCTACGATTGCGAACATGGCTCCTGAATACGGCGCGACGATGGGCTTCTTCCCGATTGACGAAGAAACCTGTAATTACCTGAAAGCCACAGGCCGCACCGATGAACAAGTTGATTCATTTAGAAATTATTTTCAGGCGCAGGGCTTGTTCGGAATGCCCAAAGCTGGCGACATCGAATATAGCCAAACGCTTGAATTGAATTTGGCTGATGTTGTGCCAAGCGTCGCGGGACCGAAACGTCCGCAAGATCGCATTGAGCTAACCAACATGAAATCGTCGTTCACAGATTTGTTCAGCAAACCTGTCAGCGAAAGCGGATACAACAAACCCGCTGAAGAATTGAGCAAAAAAGTTGCCGCCACTGTTAGCGATAACGCCGCGACCGCGCAGGCCGTAGAAATCGGACACGGCGAAGTTTTGATTGCGGCGATTACTTCTTGCACTAACACTTCCAACCCCGGCGTAATGCTCGCCGCTGGTTTAGTAGCGAAAAAGGCTGTCGAAAAAGGCTTGCAACCAAAGCCGTCCGTCAAAACTTCGCTCGGCCCAGGCTCGCGTGTAGTCACGGAATACCTGAACAAAACTGGATTGCAAAGCTACCTCGATCAAATCGGCTTCAATACGGTTGGTTATGGTTGCACAACTTGCATCGGCAACTCCGGCCCGCTCGACGCGGGAATCGAAGAAACTGTCGTCAAAAATGATTTGGTCGCCGCTTCAGTGCTTTCTGGCAACCGCAATTTTGAAGCCCGCGTGCATCAATCCATCAAAGCGAATTTCCTGATGTCGCCGCCGCTTGTTGTTGCATTTGCGCTCGCAGGCCGCGTCAACATTGATATGAGTCAGGAACCAATTGGCAAAGGCAGCGACGGCGCGGATGTTTTTCTGAAAGATATTTGGCCGACCACTGCTGAAGTGAAAGCCGTAATGGGCGCGGCGATGGATGCTGAAACCTATCGTCGTTTGTACAGCGATTTCACTTCAGAAAATCCGTTGTGGAATGAAATTCCGAGTTCAACAGGGGACGTTTACAGTTGGGATGCCAATTCGATGTACATTCAGCAACCGCCATTCTTTGAAAATTTCGGGATGGACGCTGGTACAGCGAAAAATATTGAAGGCGCACGTGCGCTGGCAATTTTCGGCGATTCGGTTACGACGGATCACATTTCGCCCGCTGGTTCGATCAAAGCGAGTTCGCCCGCTGGCTTATATTTACAGGCCAACGGTGTGACTCCGACGGATTTTAATTCGTATGGTTCACGGCGTGGCAATGATCGTATTATGACGCGCGGAACTTTTGCGAATGTTCGCATCAAAAACCTGATGGTTCCTGGTGTCGAAGGCGGCGTGACGAAGTTACAACCGAGCGGCGAACAACTCAGCATTTATGACGCCGCAATAAAATATCAGGAGTCAGAAACTTCGTTGATTGTCTTAGCCGGACAGGAATATGGCACAGGCAGTTCACGCGATTGGGCGGCGAAAGGTACGTCTTTATTGGGCGTGAACGCAGTCATCGCACAAAGCTTCGAGCGCATTCACCGTTCCAACTTAGTCGGAATGGGTGTGCTGCCGTGCCAATTCAAAGAAGGCACGAACGCACAGACGCTCGGATTAGATGGAACGGAAAGCTTTGATTTAGTGGGTGTCGCTGAAGGCATCAAACCAATGATGGATGTGACGCTGGTAATTCATCGCGCCAACGGAGACAAGCAGGAAGTGCCCGTCACGCTGCGCATTGATACGCCGATTGAAGTTGAATATTACCTGCACGGCGGAATTTTGCCGTATGTGTTGCGGCAATTGATTGCGAAGGCGTAGAGATATAATCAGAAATTTGTAAAAGGGAGACATCACATTTTAATTGGGCAACGAAACGAATTTGAATTGAGGGTATAGAGATTGAATAGCTTGGCGAATATTCTTCATTTTGTCTTGCGTTACCAGAATGAGATTGTACTGAACAGCAATTGCTGCGATCCAAAGATCGTTTTCCTGAATGCCAAGTTCTCTCCCGCTAGTGTTATCAAGCAGTTCTTCCGGACTTCTTCCTGTCGCCTTCCCTTTTTTGGCTTTGCTTGCAAACTGCTGAAAAAGTGTAGCCCGTATATCTGAATATGGCTCTGTTGTGTGACGGTTAATTTCACGAATATGGAATTTCTCCATTTGCTGTTCTATGAGCTGCTTACGGGCTAGATCAACATTGGTATAAAGTTTGTATCCGTATTTAATTTCAGCAACTGTAATGCGGGAAATAAAGATATAGCTATCACCACCAACATTGCGTACAAACCCCAAAGCATCTGCATGTTTCTTGTGCTGAGCATCAAGAAGCCAAGATGCAATATTTGTATCAAGCAAATAAGCCGCCATTACCTATTCTCCTGTTATCCAGGCAAACATTTCAGAAATCACTGGATCATTGATAGGCTGAAATTTTTTAAGAAAATGATCTACACGCGCTTCTTGAAATTCGTCAGAAATTATTTCGTGCAATGGTAAGTAAGCATCGAAATCAGGTGGGTAGTATCCATTAAACTCAAACGGCACTGGACGCGGAACGCCTTGAAACAGATCAAGTAATTCCCTCTCCAAAACAGGTGGTAAATCATAAGCCTTCAACACAGCGGCATCTATTTGGAGAAGAAGGTTCTTAAACTCGGCATCATCTAAAAACAAAAGCGTGTCTTGTTTCCGTTGGATTTGCTGATGTAATTGACGTGAAAGTAAATCTATTTCTCCTCCATTATCTAAGAACTCAGATAATGGAATCGGTAACACGCGAAAAGTACGGATATGGTTATGTATTTGCAAATCCCTAAAATAACTCCAAGCATTTGTTAATGGCGAGTTTAATATTGCTGCTAATGCATAAATAGATGCTTTTCTTTTGGGCCAAAAAGCAACGAAGCTTTTAGAAAATGCAAGACCTGCTGCATCTGCTATAGCCCCGACTCTCCAAGCGTTGCGCCCTAATCGTGCCTCATTGCAAACTACTTTTGGTTTTTCCCAGGGCTGTAAATACGCATTATCATACTGATCCTCTTCACGTACTGATAGCCACTGAACTCCTTCTATTTTATATTGACGCAGATATCCTTCAGCACGAGCCACTCCTTGCTTAAATCCAGGTTTTTCTAAATCAGAAATAATATCCGTTCGGCGTTCGCCTCTTTTAAAAGTTGTAGACCTTCCTTTCCAGTTTATACCTTGATGGATTTCAACTTCACTTCCAAGTATTTGGTAATCAGTAAGATAATTCCAAAGCTTGGATAATTTTGGTATCCATAAGGAAAAAGCATTACTCTCTATTTCAGAAATGGTACGCAGCTCTGACCTAGCTACAACATCTTTCCCACCTTTAGAAATCTCTTCAAAGCTTTCTTTTGTATAGCTTCGGCAGGAAACAGCTACCATTTTATTTTGCTCGCGTTGATCTGACGCAAGAAGCAAAGCGGTAGGAACATCTGAGTGATTGAATACTTCAGGTAATTCAGCTAGTTCAATTTGCCCGTAAGATTCTGCTAGTTGGCGATGAAAGTTTCGATATGAATTACCTGTATTAAAAGCCAATGGCAAAACAAAACCTAACTGACGCGGAGGCTTCAGTAAGACACGTCTTAACAATTCGACAGGCTTTTGAACACGCTCAATTGTTTCCCCATACTTTGTACGCTCCTCATCCGTAAAATCCTCGAATGGTGGATTGCAAAGAACGATGTCGGCGCACTTCAATTCTTGCGCTAAATGATTGGTTGAATAAACATCTTCATTATACAACCGCCAGCCATTAGGGTTGGGGTAGTCTGCCAACATCAGCGAAAGCCTGCAAACCTCTTGCGCGAAGGCATCTACTTCAATCCCAACAAGGCGATTCACAAAATAACGATGCCGTTGTTTATCTGAAATGTCAGCAGGCAACAGTTCTCGAAGTCGTCGCATTGCCGAGACAAGAAAAATCCCATGTCCTGAACATGGTTCTAAAACGTGCCGATCATTTTGTGATAATTCTTCAAATGGCAGCTTACGAACGATATATTCGGCTACGCTGGGAGGAGTACTATGCGTGCCATATTTTTTTCGAGTTTTGTCAGTAATGAAAGTATTTTCGTAGATGAAAGCGAGGTCATCTACCGACAGGTTTTGAAAGTGAAATGCCGATGAAATAAGCTCCCAAGCGAGAGATAAAATTTCTCGCCGGTAATGAATTGACGGCAGTACATTTTGAGAGTCAGAATTGTAATGAGCCTCTACTGCTCTAAGTACATTTGCTGCGTCGTTCGATTCCCATACTCCAGGAAATTTACGATCACGGAAAACTTTGGCTGCGATTAAGCGAAAGACCAGGCGAAATATATATTCAGGTGGAGGTGTGTTTTGATTGTAGCGCTCATAGAGCTTGATAATTGCAGCAAAAATTTCTTTTAATAACCGCTCCAGTTTTTTGTGGATTGTTCCTTCCAGTGCGGGCATTAATCCAATGTCAATAAAGTCCAATTGATAAGGAGAGATGTCTAAACTAATGGATTTGGCTCTGAATATTTTTTCAGGCAGCCATTTTTCTTTATTTTTTGCAAAAGCATTTTCAATATACCTAGACTCAATTCGTTCAATGAATTCAGGGTCGCCGCTACGAGTCATCTTCCATCTGTTTACAAAAGTGGAACCAGTCTCAAATATTAACGGCGCACCTAATGAGCGATGATTTTTGATTAGGTCTATGCCGGAAAGCCCGTTGGCGACAACTACACCTACACAGGCATTTCGATAGGTTGGTGGTGTTTGTGCAAAGCCAGCAATTGGAATTTGGCGCAAAGGATGAGCCTCACTTGAGCTATCAGCATACTCATAATTCGAAAGGAGTAGATCGTCACGATAACCGATGTTTCGTAACGAATCTCTTACACGTTGTGAAATCGCGCTGAAATTCATATTTAAAGTGATATTGCTGAAAGGGTTTCCTCTACGAAGATTTGTACTATCAAGAAAGAAGTAATACTACTGAAATTTGACTTGAATGAAAACCAGATAATGTGGTTGGTAAAAACTTCTTTCAATTAGTTGTGCAAATCTTTCTTTAGAGCCTCATCAAAATTTCGCCTCTTGGTAAATTATCAATGAAAGGCGTCGGCTCTTTTGTCGCTTGACTTCCTTGCGCTTGAAAGCTTTCATTGGCATTCTGCACGCGACAAATTACTTGGAGAAACAACCGATGAGCATTCACCCATTAGCCGGACAGCCAGCACCTGCTGACACATTAATTAATCTTGATGAAATTGAACGTGCCTATTACGAGCTTCTGCCGGATTTGAATAACCCTGCACAACAGGTAAGTTTCGGGACGAGCGGGCATCGTGGTTCATCGCTCGACGGAGCTTTTAATGAAACGCATATTCTCGCTATTACACAGGCAATTTGTGAGTACCGTTGGCAGCAGGGAATTGATGGTCCGTTGTTTATGGGCAAAGATTCGCACGCGCTGTCGGCTCCAGCGCAGCGTAATGCGTTGGAAGTTCTCGCCGCGAATGGCGTTGAAGTCGTCATTCAAAAAGATGATGGCGTGACTCCGACGCCGGTTATTTCGCACGCGATTTTGAATCATAATCGTCAACGCACCGAACGATTTTCTGATGGCATCGTTATTACTCCTTCGCACAATCCGCCCCGCGATGGTGGTTTTAAATATAATCCTCCGAATGGCGGCCCGGCTGATACAGATGTCACGGGCTGGGTACAGGATCGTACGAATCAATTGATGCGTGATGGCAATCGTGAAGTGAAGCGGGTGGACTATGAAGCTGCGCTGAAAGCTGCGACGACACGCGAAGAGGATTTCATCGCACCGTATGTAAGCGACCTTGCGAATGTGATTGATTTTGATGTCATCAAATCAGCCGGATTAAAAATCGGCGTTGATCCGCTGGGCGGTGCGGCAGTTCATTACTGGCAACCAATCGCTGAACGCTACGGGCTAAACATTTCGGTTGTGAATCCAAATCTTGACCCGCAATTTGGATTTATGATGCTTGATCACGACGGGAAAATTCGGATGGATTGCTCGTCTCCATACGCGATGGCGGGGCTGGTCAAACTCAAAGATGATTTCGATATTGCCTGGGGGAATGATCCTGATTCTGACCGTCACGGCATTGTGACTCGTTCGATTGGTCTGATGAATCCGAATCATTATCTAGCCGTCGCAATTCGTTATCTACTCAGCAATCGCCCAAATTGGTCGGTTGAATCCGCAGTTGGAAAAACACTGGTAAGCAGCAATTTAATTGATCGCGTCGTCGCCAGCCTGAATCGAAAACTTGTCGAAGTCCCGGTTGGATTCAAGTGGTTTGTAGACGGATTAATGAATGGTTCAATGTGCTTCGGCGGAGAAGAAAGCGCCGGTGCGAGTTTTTTACGCCAGGACGGAAGCGTGTGGACAACAGATAAAGATGGAATCATTCTCGGATTGCTGGCGGCGGAAATAACCGCGCGTACCGGACGCGATCCGGGTGAACATTATCTTGAAATGACAGCGCAATTTGGCACGCCGTATTACCAACGCATTGATGCTCCAGCATCACCCGCACAGAAAGCTGCTTTCAAAAAACTTTCACCTGAAAACGTCACTGCGACGGAGTTGGCGGGTGAACCCATCACTGCAAAATTGACGAAGGCTCCGGGGAATAATGCTACCATTGGCGGATTAAAAGTCGTCACTGAAAATGGATGGTTTGCAGCGCGTCCGTCGGGGACAGAAAATATTTATAAGCTCTACGCCGAAAGCTTCAAAGGTGAGGATCATTTGGCTGCGATTATTCTTCAGGCGCAGGAAATCGTAGCGCGAACGTTGGCGAATTAATTTTATGATCGTCCGTGAAAAAATTTATGCGCAGCTTCAGGCGAAGCGCGATGGCTTTCGTAATTTCAATGTTGATGCGCAGGAAGAATCGCAAAAATATACCGAGGCGCTCCAGAAATTTGCCCAATTAAGCAGCGCAGAAATCTTTGAGAAAATAGAAGAAATCGCTACGCCGGGTGCGATTCCGACGAATGAGTTTGATTCGGCGCAGGGGCTTTCGCTGCGTTTTCCACCAACTTTTCATAATCACGAAGAAGCCCGTTATTGGGCGCACGGAGCGGTATTAAACCATACGATTTTCGCCGCTGACGGCAGCCAGATTTTACCCGTCAAAGACTTCAGTATTCCGGTTGCCGCGATTCAGGTTGCCTGGTTCTTGAATGCCCATACGTCTGACGGAAATTATGAAAAATCTGCGACGTTTGAAGTCCTCGCGCCGGAAGAATTAAAAATCGAATACAACGGTGATCGTAATATTTCGGAACAGGCTGTGAACCTGAAACGATTTGAATTGGAAATTGCTACGTTGTGTGGATTGATGGAACGAATTTCCAATGATCGGAAGCAGATGAAAAATTTGCCACTGGCGTTGTTTGATAGTTCATTAGTGATTTCTTTTGTGGATCGTTTGCAGGGCGAGCAACGCGATAACTATGTCGCGCTGGTTTTACAGCTTTTGCGATGTTCAGAATCTACCGGCGTTCCGCTAATTGGATATGTAGACACCAGTTATTCCAAAGACCTGACACATCTACTGGAAAATTGTTTTGCGTTGCCGGAATCCAGCAAAATTCACGATGCGCAGCTCGTTAATCATTTGTTGCAATGGGGAGACCGGACTCCGCTGTTTGTTTGTGCACGAGGCAGCGCGGATAAAAAACAAGCAGGCGTATTGGAATTATTTCAGGAGTACGAACGAGGTATTGGTTTCACGTATTTGAAAACACATTCAGCGGCCCCGCCGGCACGGTTGGAAATCCCGTTATGGATTCAGGAACAAGGATTACTTGATGAAGTGATAGACCTGATTCGCGCTGAAATCATAGTCGGAAATGGCTATCCTTATGTTTTAGAATCGGCAGACGCAGCGGCGGTGATTACGGCGCGTGACCGAGACGCTTTTTACGCCATCTTTCAAAAATTTGCCGAAGAACAAGCTCTTGAATTAAAGATCTCTCAAAAAGCTGTCAGCAAGAACCGACGGCGATAGGCAAATAGTTAAACATTAAAGGTTTTTATTAAACCAGATGGTTTAAATTATTGTTTTTTAAGCTGTCTACTTGACTTTGCTTAAACCCTGATTCACACTCACAATTGTTTATAAACTGGTGTCCCCCAACTTGTCTTTTTCTTTTGTGTGTTGTGTTACTCACCCATTACTGCCCTGTAAGCCATACAAGAAAAGACCTCTACGGCAACTTTCAATGCGCCCGAAATTGCCCTCGAACGTGGGAAAATAAATGTCGTTTGAAACCCCCTTGGAGCTTCGCAGCGATACGTCTGGTGCTTCCTTGTTTTATTCAACCAGTGCAATTACTCAGTTGCAAAAAATCAGCACCCTGCATGAATCCGATGAGTTTGGAGCAATCCTTACTCTTCAGAGTGCGGCGGTAAATTTTATTGCGCCTGAATCTTTAGACGCCCAACCTGCCAGTTTGAACTTCCTGAATCAGTTCAACCAAGCTCTAACAAAATGCACAGATGAAGCCGAAGTCTCAGTGCAATTAACCAGATTTTTCAGGTCTATCAATGTTACAGCACAGTGCGAGGTTCAACTTTATGACCTGAAGATGAAGAAATTGTCAGCAGCGACTGTGCCTCCAATTTTTAAGACAATTATTGAAACTGTCTTTGCGACGGGCGAAGCGCGCCGGGGAGTGCTTCCGAATCAGTTGCCAGAGTTAAGCTATTTAGCTGTGCCGCTGGTTTCAGGGCGAAATATTTACGGGGTAGTTTACGCCACTTCAGCGCGGCGATTTTCGCGGAATGAATTGGATTTGTTGGTGGCACTTGGACAACAAGCAGGTGGGAGCCTGGAGTCTTTACACCTCTATGCTGAGCAGGAACGAACCTGCGAAAATATGATTCAGGCGTTGGCGTTGACAATTGATGCACGCGACGAAATCACTGCCGGACATTCGGGGCGCGTCGCCAATTATTCGGCGGCAATTGCCCGTTATATGGGTTTATCGGCTGGTGAACAACGGCTGATTTATTATGCCGGATTGCTACACGACTACGGTAAAATCGGAGTCCGCGATGATGTCTTGTGCAAACCGACGCAGCTTACTTCAGAGGAATACGAAGAAATCAAAAAGCATCCGGCTTTTACGCTAAGCATTCTTTCCAAGATTAAATTCAGCGATGCCTTGACCGACGTTCCGTTTGTTGCCAGTTGTCATCACGAACGACCAGATGGGAAAGGCTACCCAAGTGGATTGAAAGGCAAAGAAATTCCGCTAGGATCGTTGATTATTTCGGTCGCAGATGTATTTGATGCTTTAACGGTGAAGCGTCATTATCGTGATCCGATGCCTAACGATGAGGTCATTGCAGTTTTGGAAGGTGGACGCGGAACGCAATTTGACGGCAATGTCATTGATGCCTTCAAGCGTTTTTATTCTGAAGAATACTTGGTACGATACCTTCGTCACCGAAAATAATTCTTCATTATGCGATTGTTTACCCTCGAAGAAGCCACAGCACTCCTGCCCGAATTGCGGCGATTATTTGCGCTTATCCGGTCTGAACGAAATAC
>JAYVRW010000303.1:0-14048 GCA_043775925.1 Blastocatellia bacterium | reverse complement strand
GTGATAGCCTTGAAAGCCGGTATCCTGCGTCAAACTGGCATTGTTCGGATAGCTGATTTTACTCTGGTCGGCTAACTTTTTATCGTGCATTTTGCCTGCCACCATTTCACTTAAATAGACTACTTTCTTCGTATTCTCGTTGACCAGTAACAGGTTTTTGTCCGTATGCGTTTTCCGCTTGCCGCTATATTTTTCCTTTTGTTTCTCTTCGTTGACAGGTCTTTGCAAAAGTCTTTCCGTCGCATCAAGACTCAAAGTTGCTCCGCCCTCGCTCGCCTCCAGTAAGTCCGCCACTTGGGCGCCGCAGCGTTCGGGTTGCAGTCCCAAATGACGCCTACTCATTTGCAAAACCGGCTGCAACCGATGCACCCCATCGTGGAGAACGCTGACATTCTGGATGTCGCTGTATCTCTCGCAAACACGCGGCTGGGATTTGAAGCATATTGCCTTGTTTGCGTGGCTGCCATTTCTCGCAGTGGATTTCGGCTGCATTTTTGGTGGAACCTTTAGCTTGTGGTTACAAAAATATTGGCGCTTGAGTTTGATTAATGCGCGGCGTTCGGCCTTCACACTGGGAGCCGTTACGATGTTAGGCGTGGGCTTTGTCGGCTTTGTGCAAAGCCCTTACGCGGCGATTGCCCTGCTGAGTCTGGCGGGCTTTGCGCATCAAACTTTGTCTGTGACAGTGATTACGATGTCATCAGATTTATTCAGGAAAAACGAAGTCGCTACGGTGGCGGGAACGTTCGGGAATGCAGGGCTGCTGATTTTCTCGCTATTGATTGGCGCACTGGTGCTGAAGATTGGGTATACGCCGTTTTTCATTTGCCTTGGATTACTGGATATTGTCGGCGCAATCATTTTGTGGACAGTTGTGAGAGAGCAAACGGAACCACTGGTTTCATAAGGTTGTCTTCCTCTTGTGTCGCAGCGCGACGAATTTTAAATCTACCATGTCAGAAAATAACCCCAAAATTAAAAACCCAATCCTGCGCGGCTTCAATCCCGATCCGTCCATCGTGCGCGTCGGCGATGATTATTACATCGCTACTTCGACTTTTGAATGGTTTCCCGGCGTACAGATTCATCATTCGCGTGATGACGTGTCATCCTGAATTGCCAGATGCGTTCACTGCGCCGATTAAGCTGGCGGCACACGCTCCTGTCTATTTGCGCATGGAAGTGGATTACGAACGCCTGCGCTTCGCCTATCACGTGAACAGCGAAGACTGGCAGTGGTTGCCAGAACAATTCGACGCTAGCATTTTATCTGATGAAGCAGTGCCGCCGGGGCCGCCGAATTTTACGTGCGCATTTGTCGGAATGTGTTGTCAGGATTTAGCGGGAACGAGCCAGGCAGCGGATTTCGATTGGTTTGATTATCAAGAGCGGGAATTCAACGTTGATCTCACTAACTAAAACGGTCAGTACGAAAAATACTGACCCTCCACAAACTATCTTACTTTGGCTCGACCGGAAATCCGGCGTTTTCCCACGCTTTCCAACCGCCTGTCAACGCCTTCACATTTTTAAATCCATCACGTTTCAATGTCCGTGCCACACTGGCACTGGTAGCTTCGTCTGGTCAGCTACAGTAGGTGATGATTTCCGTCGCCTTATTCCACTCACCTTTTTGCTTGTCTACCTCTTCCATGGGAACACGCACAGCACCTTTGATTTTATTGGCGCTGGTGTTCCAACCTTCTAAGGCTCTCACGTCAAGAATTAGAAGCTGTGCTCCTGAATCAAGTTTTGCTTTGAGCTGTTCAATCGTGAGGCGGTCATCGGTGACTGGTACAATCACAGGTTTTACTTCTTTTTTAGTCGAAGTTTTTGCCACTGCCGGAGCCTTGCCTGCTTGCGACTTTTTTACTTTTTGAGCAGCAATCGGAAGCGCCAGTAAAACTGTCAGCAAAAATAATAAACCGAAATTGTTTTTTTTCATGGGGCCTCTATTTTTTTGTACGACGCAGGATAGTAACGACTTCTTTGCCGCCAAACGCAGTTTCCGCGACCGTGACTCCGGCAAAAATATACCCATCGGCAGCAGCCGCTGCGAGTTCTTTCTGCATCGTTCCCGTCCGTGTAGTGGCTAGTAATAAATACTCTTCCAAAGTTTCATTTTCTCTGGATTTTTCCATAAAGACGACCACTTCCTTGCCGCCAAATCTACTTTCAAAAACTGTCTGCCCTTTATAAACAAAGCCCTTCACACCGGATTCATTCATTTCTTTTTGCATGGTCGAAGTCTTATTCGTCGCCAGTAGTGCATATAAGTAAGAGCCGGTAACTTTGGCATTTTTCTGTCGCTCCATGAGAACGACAGCTTCTTTGCCACCGACCGAAGTTTCTCCGCCCATCGCACCGACAAAGCGAAAACCTTCCTTGCCAGCGTCGTTCATTTCCTTTTCCATGGTCGAAGTTTTGCTCGTCGCCAGAACCTGATATTCCATCTTTTCCTGCGCGCGAACCGGCAGGATTAAGCACAACAAAAAGAACGATCCCAGGATGACAGATGCTTTATTTTTCATAGAATTTTCCTGATTAGAAATTAAAGGGGGGCGGTTATTATCCTATCATTCTCGCCAGTTTTGTTCGACGAGAAATTATTGCTTCTGCCAAAAATAACAATAAGGCAGCGATCAACAACATCCACCAGGTTCGTTGTTTTGACTCGCGCTCTTCGTTGGTGAGCTTGACCTGAGCACCTGCGGTAGCAGCCTGCGCTTCGGCTCCGGTCATCGCAGTCACAAAATCATCAATACTGAGCTTCGCTAAATCAGATTCTTTATTATCAATATTAACCGCGACATAATCCGATTCGGAGCCGCTTCGCACGCGGTAGAAACCATTTTCCTGCGCTTTGACAATCAACTGTCCTGAATTCGTCGCAGCGCGTTCCGTCAGGCGATTATTTGATGGAGTATCAATTGATGGAGCTTCGCCATTCTGTCCGGGTGAAACCGTAAAAGTATTCCCAATCGTCTGCCACGCCTGCCGATCTTTTTCGCCAAGATGTTTCGTCATTTGTCGAACCAGTGGCAAATACAACGGCGTCAGCGGCAAATCATTCCAGCTTGAATCCAGCGAAGAAGTAAACAGTAAAACTTTGCCCTGTCCCAAAGAATTTTCAGCTAACGCGGGCGATCCATCTTCAAAACGTGCCAGCACGGAAGTTTTTTCTTTTGGTTCAGAACGGCGATACCCAAAGACACGCGCCGCCGCTAAGCGTCCGCTATTTCTGAAAACTTCAAAGACCGGATGATCTGTTTTGATGTTGCTGAGCGTCGAATAATTTCCGGTGAGCTGCACGGCTTCGCCTAACACTGATGGCGCAATGTTTTTGAAAGCTTCATTGAACGAGGAAGTGTCCGTGTGCCTCGCAGTCGCAATAATCAAGCCTCCGCCCTTCTCCACAAATGATTTCAAGTTCTCAGCAAAAGCATTCGTGACGCTCTCGACATCATTCAAAATGATAACTTTGTAGTTCGGCAAATCAGCCGGATTCACCGACGCCGGGGTTTTGACCGTCCAGGCAAAAGGCAAATTTTCTCCCGTCGTCAAAGCATTGCGCAAGTACAAACTGTCATTGCCGGCGCGTCCTGCGGCTTCTATCACCAAAGCCTGCGCCTGCGCTTCGCGGTGCAGTGTGAAATAAAATTTATCATCCGCATCGAAGTTATTATCGTTGATGACGATGACTGCGCGGTTGACGCCTTCGTTGAGATTGAAGTCGGTGAATTCAACGACGGCAGATTCACGCGCCGGAACTTTGAGCTGTCGTTTTTCAATGGGGTGATCGTTGAGCTGAAATTCAACACTGAACGACTCTCTCGCTTCGTCACTGAAATTCGTAATCCTTGCGGCTAACTTATCCGTGTACTTTGGCTGGTAAACGACAGCCTGCGCGTTGAGATCAGTTACTGCTAAATTTGGAGCAACTGCTTCACCAACATCCTTGTTAATGAGTTTAATTTGATTACTCAGACGATACGCCGTTTCTGATTGATTCCATCCGGCGGCCTGGAAATCTGTGATGAGAAAAATCTGCTTCCCGGCAACCGTCGTTTCTTTCATTAATTCTTCGGCTCCGCGCAAGGCTTGTGAATACGCGGTCGAACTGAGTCCCGGCTTCACCTGATTCAGCAACGAATTGATTTTACTTTTCTCGTTCGTAAAGCGGCTGACAATTTCGTAGCCATTCCCGAAAATCACCAATGCCAATTGGTCATTCGTTCCGGCGTCATTCACGATGGTCCGCGCCTGCGTTAAAGCATTCTCAAAGCGTTTGCCGTAGCGCATGCTGAGCGAATTATCCAATAAAATAATTTTAGCCTGAGAACGCGTGAGCGATTCGGCAGCGCTGGAACTGGTAAAAAATGGACGCGCAAAGGCGAGTACCAGACATAATAACGCAAGGCAGCGCAGTGCCAATAAAAGCCAGTTAATCAGGCGTCTGCGACGAATTGTTCGCTGCGGAATCTGACGGACAAACATCAGCGAAGGAAATTCAACTTTCTTCGCACGAGTTCGGCGCACCAGATGCACAATGATCGGAACGGCAACCGCCGCTAAACCCAGCAAAAATAATGGAGAAAGAAACGACATTTTAATACCAATTCAAACTCAGAGCTGCCATAAAATATGCATCCCACTGACAGTCCAACTGCCATTCGATTTCGTTAATAAAACAAATTGCTCGGCCCCACATTTATCGCCGCATTTGTTGGAAATATCAACTAATGCCTGCGTTCGATCTTCGTTGAAGCCAATATTTGAAACAATCGCATAGCCATTCGCGCCGGGAAATTTCTTATTAAAAACCGCCCACGCCTTGCGCATATCTTTGACTGAAAAAATTGCCCGACGTTCCTGTTTGGAAATTAGCTTAACAGGCGGAGTAAGCTTTGAGTCCAGCATTCGACAAAGTTGTGATTTACTTTTGAAATCCGCAATTGTTTTCGGACTTAGTTTTTTCAACTTCTGCGGCAAAGTATCAAGTCCTTTGAGAAAAGAATTTTCGCCCTCTTTGTTGTTGCCAATCCCCGTGCAACCGGACACTTGATTTTCCAGCGCAATCGCTTTGCCGCTAAAGAGTTCTTTTAAAATTGCGGAATACAGGACGTAATCTTCATCATCAATTGGAGTGGAAGGCTTCGCTGTTTGTTTTGGAGTGGTGATCTTCTTTTTTGTTTGCGTAAAGACCAAAGAGTTGAGACTTAAAATAATTCCGACGATTACGATCATTTGAAAAATTTTATTTTTCATAATTTATTGCTAATCAAAACGTCACTTCGACCGTCGTGACAAAAACGAAAACAGCGCATAATCCAACGCCTGATTTGTCGTCAATAATTCGTATTCCAGCTTGTTATTAATCGCGGCTTCTTTGACACGAACCAGATGTTTTTGAAATGTTTCGCGGTAACCCTCCGCCAGGACATCCGGCATCACGTGCAACTGTTCCTGCGTCTCACAATCTTCCAGCAACACCGATTCATCGTAGCCAAAATCAATTTCGTTCTGATCCAAAATCTGAAACGCAATCACATTATTTCCTTTGAAACTGAGGTGCTGAAAGGCATCAATCAGCGCTTCGGGATCATCATAGAAATCCGAAATAATAATAACGACACTGCGCTTGGTGATGCGGTCTGCGGCTTCGTGCAGCATCGCCGAGAGTCGGGTTTCCTTACCTGCTTCAAGCTGTTCCAAATGTCCGAAGACTGTCCGCAGATGTCCGGTACGATTGAGCGAAGGTAACGTTACGCGCATCGCTTCATCAAAGGCTAATAATCCGATTGCGTCATTTTGCTTGTTGACCAGATACGCTAATGAAGCCGCCAACATTTTCGCGTATTGCAGTTTGGAAACTCCGCCTGACGAATACTTCATGGAACCGCTGGAATCCACCAGCAAATAAAATTGCGTATTCGTATCCGCGCGATATTTTTTGATGTAATAACGATCTGTCCGCCCCAATAATTTCCAATCCAGATAACGCAAATCATCGCCGGGCATGTATTGCCGATACTCCGCAAACTCCGTAGAAAATCCGGTGAATGGTGAACGGTGAAGCCCGGAAATAAAGCCTTCAACCACAGTTCGCGCGAGTAGTTCCAGCGAAGCAACGCGCCCTAAAACTTCAGGGTCAAGAAATGAATTTGGATTGTGATATGCCGAATGCGGCGTTTTGAGAAGCTCAGTTTCCTGAATGCCGAGAGTAGGTTCTATCTTTTTGCTCCACCACATAATATTTTCTTGAGACGAGCAGACTGTTTTATTGATACTGGAACTTAACCAACGTACGCATTCGTTGTAACAGAATGAGTTTAAAATTCATAACGGCATGAGATGCAAAAAACCGACTTCGCCGTCAACTTTTTATGATACTGCGAAAGTTGTCAATTTGCGATGGTAGGCTTGTAACTGTTAGGTACAAGACTAACCGCACCGTGAACTGATAGGCGTTTTTCGCACTGCTTAAATAACTATTTTCATTCGTTATCTCAAAGTGTTTCGCTGTTCATCGCCACAACCATTTCCATTTTGTCTTCGGACGCTTTTCTCCGACCACGAGAGTGTCTTCCGGCTTGGTATCGTCAGTGTAATCAACCCAGCCTCCAAAATAGGCTTTATAGGCGAGGTCTTTTCCCAACGCCTTAACAAAATCATTGGCGACTTTTGTATAGGTTTGATCGTAACCTGCCAAAGGAATTGTTGTGCCAGATGGCTGATTCTTATGCCATTCTGCTACGACGATGCGCTCAAAGTAAGTTGCCATGCCCTCATCTAATTTGTCGGTCTCTTTCATACCTCGTATCCCCATGACAGAGATAAAATCATACCAGCCCTCGTTAGCATACGAGTGCGCCATTTCATGAGCGATGGTTCCGGCATCTCGCTGCGATTCACGTAAGACAATCTCTTTTTCTGAAACCGAATAAAAGCCCCCTGTCGTATCAGCTTCATTTACCGCTCTTTGCACAGTCAGAGACTTTGCCAAAGTAAAAACAGCAACTTCCTCGTCATTCGTAAGCTGAGTATTTTCATCAATTTTTAGTAACCTGTCAGGGAATTTCTTTTTGAGAGCCTTGTAGTATCGCTGCAAGCTACGCTGCACCAACTCAGGACCAAATTTCAATAGTTTAGATTTCAGCTTTTCCGCTAATCGCTCTGCCTCCTTTTTCACCTCCGCCTTAAAGTCTTTATCTGCTACAATGCGGAATTTCACTGCCGTACCAACTAATGGACCGTAAGTAGTTTTATTTTTGGAAAAATTTTTCTGAAACAGAGGACGTAGTTCTGTCATTAAAGCTTTCACTTCATCTTCAGGTTGGACATCATATTGATAAGGAAGTTTTGTAGTCACCCCCAAATCTCGCATTTCTCTTTCAAATCCAATTCTTTCTTTCATGTCAAAACTCACTAAAGTTCTTATTGAACGAATCTATTCAAGTAGCCAGACTAATGCCTTTGCTTTCCAGCAAAAGACTCCAGTGCATCTGTCAGCACATTAAATGTTCGCTTCAAACCATTGATCGCTTTTCCAGTAGGTAGAGCTTTATGTAGTTGTTTGTCTTCAATTGCGTAGACAATATATTGATTTTCTTTGGCTGAATTAATATCAAGGTCAGAGACAGCATGCTCAATTCTCTGGCTGACCTGATCTTTGAACCGCATCGTATGACTGATAGTAGTTGTCTGCTCAACTCTTGGCGCAGTTTTAAGATAGTGCGTATGAACTGTTCCGATCACCTGCTTATTTCGCGCACCTGGAACAGACATTATTTTTTTGCCGTTCATCTCGGTTTTGCCAAGCGCAAAGGTGAACTCATCTCTGGCAGACGTTATCGGGAGCGCACGCAGGAAATAAAGTCGAGCTTTATTTTCCTGATTTAGTACCTCGACAACAATATAGACTCCTTGTTCTTTTTCGGTATCTTTAGCAGTTTTGAATAAATCATTTAGTTGCTTTTTCTGAATCACCTCATCATCAATCTGAACTAATAAACTTTGCAGGCGGGACTGTGCTGCTATCTTTTTATAGTCGTATGCATAGGATTGTAACCCAACTGCAGTTCCTTCTCCTTGCGGAAAAAGCTTATTTTCAAGGTAAGTCCGAGGCATGGAAATAGCAAAATCAGAGATGGTCGCTGATTTTGAAATTTTGCGATTGGCGCTATAGATGCCAATCAGGTCAGTTCTGTTAATGAGTCGAATCTCCCACGCATCTTGCTTGGCAGGAGAGTACAGACTCCCAAGATATTCAAGATGAGGAGCCACCCTGTCATAGAAATCCAGATAAAGAATACCCTCATTTTTCTGCTCTAGTTCTGAAGAAGCTTCTTGAGATTCACTCAGACCAAGATCCTTCATCTCTCGCTCAAAGCGTAATCGTTCGGACATTTCGCCCCCATATTTATGCTTGTTGTTCAATCATCGGCGTTGATGAAACTCCTAAATCTATCCCTGTCAGTGTCCGATAGGCAGTACGATACGCTTCGATTTTAGCTTCGATCTGGGTTAGCCATAATTCCAGTTCTCCCCCTGGATTATTTTGCTGATGGTTAATGACCTCCAAATCCAAGAGAACGTCACGGCCATTTTTGGCACATTCACGATGCACAATGTAGCGGTTGGATTCACCCTGTGTAATGGAGCGCTTGGCGATCAAAATATCATACGCCGCAGGAATGAATTCATCAGGTGATTCAAAAGCGGGGGGGATCCCAATCGTGGTGCGGAGTTCACGAATGACAGCCATGCCCGCAATCGCCCAGACAATACCGCTGAGGGTATTGTAATAATTGCGTCCATAACTAAAGGTCTCAAAGCGTTTTTTCAGTAATTCAATCGTGTCACTGATGGTAATCAATGTCGCCACTGAAGGCGGAGCGGATGGGGATGCTGTGCCGCGAATGGCAACGGCCAGGCGTTTATCTTTGTAGAATTCCAGCGCGTTGTAAATAAATTTATGGAACAGTGAATTAAAACTGGTATTAATTTGTGTGTCCAACGAAAGGCGGCGTCCTGTTTCTGACACCCATCCCAGACAGGTGCGATAGGCTGCCGCACGGTCACGGACAGTCGAAGACATCCCCATCTTGGTCTGGCGCGTCATGACTTCCAACACCAGCGCCGTCAGGTCGTCTCGCAGGCCTGGATCAAGCGAGCCATTTGAAATCGGTAAACGACCATTACCTGCATACGAATCCAAAATCGCACCGAGGATTTGAAAGATTCCCATTCGTTCAAAATAAAAAAGCCAGGCCAGGTCACCAATGAACAACCGTTGGACACCAGATGCGGGAGGTATATTTTTTGGCAAGTCATTTCGATTACCATTGAGCGTGACACAGGGGCTACAAATACAACATTCACTGGGCCAGCCCGTATTGCTATCGGCGGCTCGTTCAACTCCTGAAGAATCAAAAATTACGGTGCCGCCACAAGCAAGCAAATCGCTATCCAGTTCTTTACTTACGTCGCCTTGAATGATGAAGTGCTGACTGAATTTAAAATATTCGTCGAAATATCTAACAATTTCGTCTTTATCTTCCCGATTAATACCTGTGGTCTTGATCAGGCTGAGCAATTCTTCGGCGCAAGGTGGAAACGCCACCGAAACAGCTTTTTTTCCCCTCAGAAATTTCGCCGTATTAATCGGGTCAGGATTGGCTTGCGATAAGGTAATCGGAATACCACCTGCTGCCGATAGCTTTCTAATTAATTCGGCTAACTGATCCAGGGTGGCGCTATTGCCAACACTTGCTTGTTGGGGTTGATTATTAGGCGTTAACCCCTGTTCGTAATTGTTTGCTTGCTTTGCCATTTTTCATGACTCCTTTCGCAGTGGATGTTTATTGCAAATGCTTTCTGTTTTCTATCAAATTTAATAACCACCTGGTCATCACGCGATCCAGCTCTACTTCGCTCAGGATTCCCTGTTCACGCAGTAATCTAAAAACTGCGAGGTGTGCCGATGGCGGCAACCCGCGCAGGTTTAATCGTCCACTTTTGGCAGTACTGGCAATGCGTTGCAGTGCCGCCGGGGCCAGGATGGATAAATTGAAAAGATCGGAAATAGGTTTTTGATGTAATGTCCGAAATTTTGTGTGCAACAAAATGCGCCCGACGACAGGTACATATTGACGCACCTGGCGCAGGATTTCCTGCGTTTCCGGTGCAGCCGATTCCAGTGAATACACCTCTAACCATTCGCGTTCCCACTGATCCCAGAGGCCGTAACCCCAGACTTGCCGACACCAATCGAATAAAAATAAGGCACGAAGGTACGGTGGCGGATGCGGATCAGTCCACGTCAACCGAAATACCTGTGTGGACGGTAAGGCGACGATTTCTTTCATGGCACCGGCGGCAGCCAAACCACAACCGCAAAACGCCCAAAAATCAGGCCCGATTTCTGAACTCCAGAGCGCTACTAAATCTGCGACGACAGAGGAAGCGCCCGCTGTGCGTAAGCCTGTGCGTAAGGCTTTTGGTAACGCCTGTACCAGGCCGAGGCGGACCAGCGCTTCGTGACCAATCTCATGCAAAATCGAAGTCAGGTTATATTTTTCTTTCAGCCGGGCATACGGAATTTGGACTAATGGCAAAGGATTGATGGTAGATCCCGGCAATCGAATTCCTTCGCGTAAAGTAGAAGCGCCAAAACCCCGGTCGCAATACACCAATGGCGGCTCAACAATTGTCAAAGCAGGATGATCCTTGTTAAGTCCATCCCAGGCCAACACATCACAGCCCGCCAACAATTGCCCTAACTCAGGAGTGTGCCGTTGCGTCAAAACATCCATGTAGGTGTCAAAAAAAACGTACGCACTGGACAATTCCAATTCCAATTTGCCAAATAAAGATTGCAAAGAACTATTCGCTGCCTGATGACCTACTTGCGGTAAGTAAGTACGGGCAGTTATTTTAAGTTGACGCAGCAGCCGCGATTCAACGGTTTTAAGTTCTGACTCAATCACAAACCATTGCCGCGCAGTAATGTCATGCGCTGCCGGAAGCTGTATCATTTGCCGCAATGAAGACAAGGCTTCAATACGCACTTTGAGCGATGCCACTCGTTGTAGAAAATTTCGTGACTGGCTAGTCATTTGCTGGTGACCATTTACACGCTTTTAATCAACGCTTTGCCGCCGGTTTGCACTTTCACGATAACTTTTTCGCCAGCCCGGACATTGATGACTCGAACTCGACGCCTCCCACCTAGATGTCCACGCCTGCCTGGCGAGAAAAGTTGCCGCGAGGTTACTTTATTGTTGATCGCTTTTTGCACACCCTGCTTGAAGGCTCCCAGTGCCAGCCGACTGGCTTCTAATGGATTATCGGCATTTGCATTCAGACTTTCGGCGAGATATTCGTACGATTCTCGCGCTGCGGTCACATAATTTTCCCACGCTTCCTGATTCTCTTCCGACGACCTGTTCGCCTCAAAACCAAGCGCTTTCATGGCAGCCATGGCACCCGCGCCCGCAGGATGCGCCGCCAGCGCTGACATGGCGACATTTTTCAGCAAACCTTTTAAATTACCTTTTGCTAAATCAGTAAGCCCCTGCAAAACTTTCAACTGCGGAAATCTTCCGGCAGCTAACGTCAACCCTTTTTGAAGTAATTGCCCCAACCCTTTTTTCTTCAACTTTTGCCAGCCCTTTTTAATGCTGCCGAAGAAAAATTCTTCCCCCATTTCGTTCATTAAATTATTAACGACTTGTTCGCGCTCTGTCTCTGATTCAAATTCCTGCCGGGCAAGTTCAAAGAAGCGCTGCCCGTAATCAGAACCTTCCCTTTCATCAGCCAGGAAGTTATCTGATGTCAGGTATTCATTCTCTCCACCTTCAAACTCATCGTCCAGCTCTTCATCATGCTCGAATTCATCATTCAGACTTTCAAATTCATCCAGTCCTTCAAATTCATCGTTGACCTCGCCGTCCTGTTCGAATTCGTCATCCATTTCAAGTTCGAGTTCCATTTCTAATTCAGAGAGATCTGAAAAGCTTTGATCCTTATACATCTTGACACTCCTTAGGTGAAAGATTTTGAAGCGGTAATAAGCGAAACCATAGCGCACGCACAAAAATTGCTCTAACAACTAACGACTTCAAAACGACCGTTTGCTTGAAAAAAACTAAGTTAATTTACTGGGGAGAAATACTGATGTCGCGTAGTGTATCACCAACACTTCCAAATGCAAAAACAGAAGCGTTGGTGACAGGCAATGCAATAGAGGGGAATTACCATTGCATTGCCTGTCACTTAAATTTTACTGAACTCTGACCTTGAAATATTAGCTTTTTCAGAGAGTTAAGTAATTTACAATCCCGACTTCGGCTCAGGCACGGTCTCAATCAATCGTTTGATGATTTGATCAGTATCAAGCTTTTCTGATTCAGCCTGGAAGTTGAGCAAAATACGATGACGCAGAACTGGCGGCGCAGAGGCACGAATATCTTCGCAGCTCACATTATAACGTCCGTTCATCACGGCGCGGGCTTTGCCTGCTAAGACTAAAAATTGTGAAGCGCGTAACGAAGCTCCCCACGTAATATATTTCTTGACGAAATCAGGCGCGCTCCCGTTAATCGGGCGGCTCGTAGCGGCAAGCTGGACGGCATAACGGACTACGGATTCGGCGGCGGGAATCTGACGAACTAATTTTTGAAAAGCGATAATTTCATCGGCTGACATTAGGCGTTCAAATTTTATATCCTGCGGCATCGTCGTTGCCTGCACCACTTTGACTTCATCATTTTCGTTCAAGTATCCAACTCTGATATTGAACATAAAACGATCAAGCTGGGCTTCGGGCAATGGATACGTGCCTTCCATTTCGATAGGGTTTTGTGTAGCAAGAACGTAAAAAGGTTTCGGCAACTGATACGTCGTTCCCTGCACCGTGACGTTGCCTTCCTGCATTGCTTCGAGCAACGCAGCCTGCGTCTTCGGGGGAGTACGATTGATTTCATCCGCGAGCACCATGTTCCCGAAAATAGGACCTTTGATGAACTGCATGGTGCGGTGTCCGGTACTGCGATCTTCTTCAATAATTTCAGTTCCCGTGATGTCCGCTGGCATTAGGTCAGGCGTGAACTGGACGCGCTTGAAAGATAAATCAAGCACATTTGCGATTGTGCGCACGAGCAAAGTTTTAGCGAGTCCCGGCACACCCGTCAGAATCGAATGTCCGCCCACGAAGAGCGACATCAAGACCTGCTCGACGGCTTCGTCCTGACCGATGACTGCTTTGCGGATTTCGCTGAGGATACTTTGGCGTGCTGAGACTAAACGATTCAGTAAATCTTCTTCCCGAAGGTTATCAGACATTCTCACTCCCGATGTATTCAGCCCGAATTCTTAAACGTTCGAGCTTTTTATTATTATTCTGAGTACCTAACTAAAGACGTAGCGGGGCGGCTCTTTGGTTACTAATTTTCGCCGTCCGTACTATAACTTATTTGCCCGCCAATTGTGGAATGAGCTTCTGTAATTTTCCGCGAAAGAAATATTCCATCGCCACCAAAAGAATGATAATCGCCTGTAAAACCTGGACTAAATCCTTCGAGACATTTTCCGTAAAAATATCTACAAATAATCCGCCGCGCACCAAAGCGCCAAATAAAATCGCGGCGAGTAAAACTCCGAAAGGATGATTGCGACCGAGCAACGCGACAGCAATTCCGGTGAAGCCATAGCCCGCGCTGAAATCGTGATAGTAGCGATAGCGATAGCCCAACACTTCATTGACGCCGACCAGTCCGGCCATCGCTCCCGACAAAGCCATCGCCAGCATGACTTGACGCTTGACGCTGATTCCGGCGTATTCGGCAGCATCAGGACTCGCTCCGGCGGCGCGTAATTCATATCCCCATTTTGTCTTCCATAAAAAGACCCAAACTAGAAAACAAGCCAGAATCGCCAATAAAAACGTAGCATTCAGCGGAATACGATAAGGAAAATTAATCCCGAACGGCTTGAGCAAAGTATAAAATCTGGCGAAGCGCGCCGCCGGAACAATCTCGTGTGTT
>JAYVRW010000302.1:0-14096 GCA_043775925.1 Blastocatellia bacterium | reverse complement strand
AGTTCGTAGAAAACTCCCAGAGCCACAGCGGAATTAATTTGTTCAGAAATATTCAGGTAGTGCGCAATGTCT
This sequence comes from Blastocatellia bacterium, assembly GCA_043775925.1. Lineage (GTDB taxonomy): Bacteria > Acidobacteriota > Blastocatellia > RBC074 > RBC074 > JAFDVL01. Next base: position 14,024 of record JAYVRW010000302.1, on the reverse strand, counting down.
TCGGCAATCTCGCCGGAAATCAGCGGAACTGATCCGGTGTATGGTTCCTTGCGCAAACCAATTTCATATCCGGCTTCACGGATAACATGCAACATCCCGTCTTCATCGCCTTTGATGATCCCTTTGACATCGAATTTTCCGAGTTCATTCGGCGGCAAATCTGCTTCAGGATTTTGCACATAACCGCGCACCGTCCCGTGCGGAGTCGCTTCAGCCGTCGCCGAGCCAAGAATTCCGCCACCGTTAACTTGCAGCGTCAAAAGCTCCAGCCCTTTGAAAGTCCGCCCCAATAATAAAGCCCCGGTCAGTAACCGCCCCAACGCAGCCGAAGCTGTCGGAGCCGTATTGTGGCGCATGCAGGCTTCCTGCACTAAATCTGTCGTGACGGCGGCAATGATTCTAACGGTATTATTGGCGGCGGTTCCCTGAATTAAATGATCTGGCATAAAGGTGTTTGGGGGTCGGTGTTCGGGGGGCGGATTTTTCGGATCACCGACCACCCTCCCCCGACCACCGCTTCTCACATTACGGAAAAATTTTTCAATAATCTCAAACCGGCAGTCTGGCTTTTTTCGGGATGAAATTGGACGCCGACGATATTGTCGCGTCCACAAATCGAAGCGTATTCCAATCCATAGTCCGTCGTCCCGTACACGCACGAAGCATCATCTGCGGCGACATAATACGAATGAACAAAATAATAAAAAGTCTCATCGGAAACATCCTTGAAGATCGGATGCGACTGAAAATCTTGTTGCAACGCAACTTGATTCCATCCGATATGCGGCACACGCAGGTTATCAGCAAATTTCACAACCTTACCTTTCATCAGTCCCAGCCCCTGATGAACGCCAAACTCATGACCTTCCTCAAACATCATTTGCAGACCGACGCAAAGACCAAGAATCGGCTTTCCCGCCTGTGCTGCTTCCTGCACCAGTTCATCAAATCCAAAGCTGCGCAGGGATTGCATTGCGTAGCCAAAGGCTCCAACGCCTAGTAAAACCAGCTTGTCGGCGTTTCGCAAAACTTTTTCATCGCGGGTGACTACCGCTTCGATACCTTGCGCTGTGAAAGCTTTTTCAACGCTCCGTAAATTTCCAATTCCGTAATCAATGATAGCGATAGACATAGCGAGTTAAATCAAATGGCAAATTGCAAAAGGCAAATATCAAAAATAAAGTGCCGCCTCTTTTTTATTTTTGATATTTGCCTTTTGCAATTTGATTTTCACAGTTTCCCCTTCGTGGACATCACCCCCTGAATCCGATCATCCATCCGCACTGCCTGCGACAAAGCTCTCGTCGTAGCCTTAAAAACCGCTTCGATAATGTGATGCTGATTACGTCCGTAGAGCAATTCAATGTGGAGATTACACTTGCACTGCTCTGCGAACGAATGCCAGAAATGTTCAGCGAGTTCGACGGAAAATGTTCCGACTTGCGGTCGCGTATTTTCGACGTTGTAGACTAAAAAATATCGTCCTGACAAATCAACTACGGCCCGCGCCAGCGTCTCATCCATCGGCACATAAGAATGCCCATAGCGCACGATTCCCTGCTTATCGCCGAGCGCTTGCAGAAACGCCTGCCCTAAGCAAATCGCAATGTCTTCCACCGAATGATGATCGTCAATCTGCGTGTCTCCATTGCAGGACACTTCCAAATCAAACAATCCATGCCGCGCAAATAAATCCAGCATGTGATCCAGAAATGGAATGCCGGAATTGATTTTGCTGATGCCCGAGCCGTCCAGATTCAGTGCGACTTGGATGTCGGTTTCTTTGGTTGTGCGAGTGATTTCTGCTTGGCGTGTCATGATTAGACGTTTTGATTTGAATTGAGAAAACTATGCCGTAATTTATTACGCTGCTAATTTAACCACAGCAAAGCTTTCATAGATGGCTTGGGTTTGAGGTGTCAGGCGAATTTGATCCAACATTCTTGCAACCTCAATCGTGAAATAATCGTGACCACAATTGCGACAGGAAATCATCGGAACATTTTCAACAATTACTCGACGCTCGTCTTTGCCAACAATTTTGGTTCTACGAACTTCACGAGCAGTTTCTTTGTTACATAAACTACATGTAATTTCTGGGTTCATAAACGATAGGTTGTAATGAAAACTACTTTTTTATTTCGATCTAATTTTGCCGATACGGCAATAATTTCATCGTCTGCACTTTTACCATGGATGACAAATTTCCAATCCAGAAAATCAGCATCCCACTGCCTTTCAATTATAGTACCTGTGTAAACGCATTGCTCCAAATCAAATGAATACAAGTCATCGTCCTCCATCTCAGAGTAAACGTGATCAGTCATTCTTATTCGTCCTTCTTGAATGGACAATTTCATCAATGCTAATATTTCCTCAAACATTGCTGCTCCTCAAGAAAATATTGACCGCAAAGCCGCCAACAACCGATCATTCTCCTCCGGCGTCCCAACACTAATGCGCACATAATCGCTCAGCATCAGTGCGCTGCTCACATCCCTGATTAATAACCCATATTCCACCAGCGCGGCAACTAATTCAGCCGGAGGAATCTTCGTTCTGGCGATGAAGAAATTCGCAGCCGATGGAACCGGTCGGAGTCCATTAATCAATTGTAATTCACCGAATAACCGATCACGTTCAGATTGAATCTGCCTGACCAACCCATACAAAATTTCAGTATTTTCCAATGCCACTTCCGCCGTCAACATCGAAAAGAAATTCAAGCTGTACGGCATCTTGCATTTCATAAATTCACGGATTAATTCCGGCGCAGCCAACGCGTACCCAACCCGTAATCCGCCCATCGCCATCGCCTTGGAAAACGTTCGCAAAATCACCAGATTCGGAAAATGATTCAGCAACGGCGCGAAGTCTTCTCCGCCGATTTCCAGATACGCCTGATCCACGACTACGATGCCCTCAGAGTTGCGCAAAATCGTTTGCAGGTCGCGGCTGCTGATAACATTTCCAGTGGGATTATTCGGAGAACAAATGATCGTGAGCGCAGGTTTCAGCGAAGCAACCCTGCTGGCGAGGCGCGGAATATTAAACGAAAAATCATCATTGAGCGGAACAGAAATAATTTCTCCGTTCATGACTTTGATGACCTGACTGTAGACGGAAAAAGTCGGCTCCGGCAAAACAACTTTCGTACCCGATTCAACGATAGCGTTCACAACCGACTGAATCATTTCGTTGGAGCCATTACCCGCCATCACGCCGTCGGCACGCCATCCAGTATACGCAGCGAGTTTTTCCAATAACCGCGTCGGAACAAAATCAGGATACCGTGCCCAATCCAACACGGACGCACGAAGCAATACTTCGTCCTTAATCGCAGCAGGCATCCCAAACGGATTTTCGTTCTGATTAATTTTGATCGGCGTCTCAATCGGATCAAGCGTGTAGGCTTTGATAGCGCGGACGTTAGGTTTAATTTTATCTACTGCCATAGTGGTTTGGAATTCTCTCCCTCGACACTATAGTAAAGATTCCGAATGATGGCAAAACTAGGATGCGCAGGAAGTTTTGACGCCATTGCCAGAGGTGAGAAAAGTGATAAAGTAACGGTGTGTTATGCAGAGGTCGTATAACATCCTGAGCCTGTCGTCCAACAACTGAAGATTGACTGAATTGAGAAGTGTGAGCTTGCCACAGGTCAGACTAGATTGGCTGAAAGTCATGAAGTTTTACGGCTTTTTGGTCGTAGAATTAGTAGAATTACATGTTCGGTGCATACCCAATTTCTCAGGATAAAAATGATTTATCAGAAATCACCTGAAGTGAACAGCTATATGAAAACGCTACTACTTACCGTAACACGGGGCGCCCTATTAATACTTACCTGCTTTTCACCTTTTGTCTTGGCTCAATCAAAACCTAATATTGTGCTGATCCTATCAGATGATTTAGGGTACAACGACTTGAGTTCATATGGCTCGAAAGAAATTAACACGCCCCATATTGATAGTATTGCGCGAGATGGTATTAAGCTAATGCACGCATATGCGAACGCTGCGGTCTGTACGCCTACACGTGCGGCTTTAATGACCGGGCGCTACCAACAACGGGCTGGATTTGAGTGGGTGATTACTAATCAGGAGCATGGGTTGTCAGCAAAAGAACCCAGTTTGGCTCGAAAGCTAAAAAATAGTGGTTATGTGATAGGTGCATTTGGTAAATGGCACTTGGGTTTCAAGCCAGAGTATAGCCCTAACGCTCATGGCTTCGATGAGTTTTTTGGCTTTCTTGCCTCTGATCTTGATTATTATTCGCATAGGGAGTCTAGCGGTGCACCAGGATTATATGAGAATGGTCAATTAATAGAACAGCCGGGCTACTTAACAGATTTGATTTCAGATCACGCCGTATCATTTATTGATAAATATAAGCAAGCTCCGTTTTTCTTATATGTTCCGTTTAATGCCCCGCACTGGCCTTACCAGCCTCCAAATCGTCCACAGGACATAAGAAATAAGAATACCTACGGACCGAGAAACGGGAATCGCGCTGACTATATTCAAATGGTTCAGCAAATGGATTTGGGGATTGGTCGGATACTGCAAGCCCTCGAAAAAGCAGGGGTAGCGAAAAACACTTTAGTTATTTTTACCAATGATAATGGCGGAGAGCGATTTTCCGATAACAGTCCTTTTTTTCATGGCAAATATACTCTTTGGGAGGGTGGCATTCGCGTCCCATGCTTGATGAAATGGCCGGGCAACATTCCCAAAGGAACAGTTTCAAATCAACCATTAATCACGATGGATATTACAGCCACTCTTTTAAGTGTGGCTGGTGCTTCACAAGCCACATTGGACGGGCTAAATTTAATGCCAATATTGTTAGGCAAACAAAAGGCGATAGAACGCACTTTCTTTTGGCGACTGGCGGCGGCTCAAGGTGGGCAAAAAGCCGCTAGAAAAGGGAAATGGAAATATGTGCGTGATACAGTGGAGCTTTTGTTTGACTTGGAAAACGATCCCTCTGAGCGAAACAATCTATCCTATCGAAATCCAGAAATACTTTTGGAAATGCGAAAGGCAGTTGATGAGTGGGAAAAAGAAATCAAAGCTCCCAGCGGCAATTAAGGCACTCTCTGCAACCATCCCGGCACAGGAACATTCATTGTACCGGAGCGTGGCCGTCAGGTGCTTTGTAGTTCAACGTCACACGGCCACGCCCGGTGAACGTATTGTTAGGCTATTATGAACCCGCACAAGTGGCAGGAGATCGTTTGCATGCCGTGCTTTCCTGAACAGGAGAATCTATGAATCGTCTATCTCAAACGTTGCGTGCCTCGCGTGCGCATGTGATCACAACCATCTCCGGCCTTGCCGCGTTCGCGCTCGTTGCGTCCATATTCGCGGCGGGTGTGCTCCATGCGCAGTCTGCCGCCCCGCAGGCCGACACCGTAAGCGTTGTCAACCATCCTGACGTACTTGGAGCCGAGCGCCTCTTTTCTGCGTGGATCGAGGGGCAGATCGCGTATCGAGGATTGCCGGGCATCGCCGTCGGCGTAGTGAGCGATCAGGAACTGGTCTGGGCCAGGGGCTTCGGCTTTGCGGATGTCAAGGCGAAGTTGCCGATGACGGCGACTACGAAGTTTCGCATGGCCTCGCACAGCAAACTGTTCACAGCCATCGCGATTATGCAGCTACGGGAAGAGGGAAAGCTCAGTCTTGACGATCCCGTGGTGAAACATCTCCCGTGGTTCAAGGCCAAGCCCGCAGGCGATGACGATGGCCCCATCACGGTTGAGCAACTCCTTTCGCACAGTTCAGGTATGCAGCGCGAGGCTGGCGACCACTGGACGTCATACGAGTTTCCGACTTCTGATGAACTGCGGCGTCTTTACGCTGACCGGCAGGCGGCGTTCGCCCCGTCGGTGCGGTGGAAGTATTCCAACCTCGCCTATTCCGTCGCCGGGCTGCTTATTGAGCAAGTGAGCGGTGAACGGTGGGCCGATTACGTGGAGCGCAACATTTTCAAACCACTTGGTATGAACGCCTCAAGCGTGGATAAGAACGTGGCGGGATTGACCGTTCCGTACGGTCGCCGCATGCCGGACGGGACGCGGGAGGTACTCCCCTTCGTGGATGCGCGTGGTATGGCGGCGGCCACGGGGATCACCTCGAACGTCGAAGATATGGCGAAGTTTGTCTCAGCAAATTTCCGACGAGGCCCACGCGGCGGAGCGCAGATCGTGAGCGCTGGATCGTGGCGCGAGATGCACCGGGTGCGCTCGGTAGAGGAGAACTGGAACTCGGGTTCGGGGCTTGGGTTCGACATATCTCGAATCAATAACCGGACCTACGTCGGGCATGGCGGCGGCTATCCCGGTAATACGACAATGACTTCAATCCAGCTCGACGACAAGGTTGGGGTGATCGTTCTCACGAACACGAATGACTCCAATCCGAGCGACATCGCACGTCAGTTGATGGCCACCGTTGGCCAAGCGGTAGCGAAGGCGGCGGTAAAGAAGCCAGTCGTCGTGGCGTGGGATCCGGCATGGGCGCGCTTTACGGGGCTGTACCGCGGACGCTGGGGGGACTCGCAGATTGTACTTCTCAACCAGCGGTTAGTGCTGGTCACTCCGAATGGCCCGAACGTAGACACCCCCATCACGCTGGAGCCACTCGGCGGCGGACGCTTCGTCGCAGCCACGGGCGGCGGTGTAGTGGGTGAAGTGGTGCGATTCGTTGAAGAGAGCGGACGACCGATGCGGATGTACACAGGAGACAGTTGGGTTGAGCGCGTGGAGCAGCGGTGATTGAGTTCAGGGTCACCTATTGCCATCTTCACTTTGGGGGGCGTGTTCAGCCAGTAGATCCCGAAGGCAATCTTCCAGAGCTAACTGGCGGCCTACACCGGAGCACCCGCAACTGGTGCTTTAATTACCCACAAAGCTTCAGCGTACGCCCAGTGAACGAGTTATTGCGGTAAAATTACGGGCAGAGGTAAAAACAAATGACACCGACAGAAATTTTAAGCGAAATACAAAAAATGCCCCTGGTGGAAAAACGTAAAGTTTTCCTTGCCTTGACTGAGCAATTAAAGCAAACCCGCCAAGCCGACTTAACCGCTCAGGAAAAAAAGTTTGTCAACGGTTTGCGGCAGAAAGGTTTGGTCACAGAAATTCCGCTGCGCCTTCCCGATGACGAATTCCGCCAAAACTTTAAGCGCATCGAAGTGAAAGGCGGATCGCTTTCTGAAACTATTATCAAGGAGCGTGGTTAGTTATTCACAAACGGTAATAGTAATGAGCAAAAACGAATATAAGCAATTAGTCGAGCGGATGCTGGAACATGACGCCACCAGTCCCATGATTTCCAGCGAGACTGGGGTAAAAGCGGCAAAGAAGGCAGGCAAGCTGGCTACACAGGAAGAGATAGAGTGGGCGGTTGCTGGTGGGCTGGCAATGCATTTTTATGGCAGCCCCCGAATGACAAAAGATGTTGATATTATTGCCTCCAACGACATCTCGCTGACGCCGGAACACCCGTTAACTTTTGGGGGGAGTAGTTACATCCTGAAGGTTGGCAAAAATAATGTCCAGATTGACTGGATTGTCCGCAACGATGGCTATCACGAGCTATACCGCAAGGCATTGAAAGAGTCCATCAGCTTGCCAAATGGTTTGCGAATTGTGACGCCGGAATGGTTAGTCATTCTCAAATTTAATGCGGGGCGACAAAAAGACCTGGACGACATCGTATTCCTACTTAAACAAAAGAAGCTGGTTGATCGTTCCCTGATCAAACATAAGATCGTCGAAACAGGTGGTGAGTGGGCGTGGTTGACGATGATGTCAGGATTCCGCCGCTTATGCGACTTAGCCGATGGCAATTCCAAAGAACCGGGCAAATATTACGATCAGGATTAGCTTCCCTACCATCAAGAAGTGTGGGTTAGGTTTACCTATTTTGCGTTAGGAGCTTTCAGCAATCCTTGCAGTTGCAGCCATTCGCCAAAACGATCAACCCAACCATCCACCGGCATTCCGCGTTTCGTCATCCCGAAGCCGTGTCCGCCTTCTGAGTAAATATGCAATTCAGCTTTGCGTCCGGCGGCTTTCCAATCAAGATAAAGTTTGGCGCTGCTCACCGAAGCGATGGGGTCGTCGGCTGCGCAGGCGATGAACAGCGGAGGCATATCAGCCGCTACGGATTGACCATTTGCACTTCCACCATAAATCGGCGCAGCAAAATTCGGGAGGCTCGCGGCGGCGTGTTGCATCACTACGCCCATCGTCAGCATGCCACCGGCAGAAAATCCCATCAAGCCAATGCGATCAGGCGCGATGCCCCATTCGGCAGCTCGCTCGCGCACAATTTTGACGGCTTGCCCGCCATCGGCAATCGCCAACGCAACGGCTTTTTCTCGTTCGGGATTAGGAGCAGGTGCGGCAGTTGGAGCCGGAGCCGGACGTGATGACGCCTGCGTAGCAGTCGCCATCCCAGCCGCCCGTTGGCGGTATTCTTCTTCCGTCCCCGAATCCATCAAGCGGTACTTCAACACGAAAGCAGTGACGCCACGTGCCTGCAACCAACGCGCCAGATCGGAGCCTTCTTTTTCCATCGCCAGATGCATAAAGCCGCCGCCAGGAGCAATGATGATCGCCGTACCATTAGCTTTGCCACGCTCTGGCAGATAGGCCGTCAGCGTCGGTTGCGTGACATTGCGAATGCGCGTTTGCTTATCGGCATTCACAAATGAAACTTCTTTTTGTTTGGCGTTTTCAGAACCGGGTGCGACGCCGGGATACAATTGAATCACGGGTTGTTGCGCGAAAACCACAGTAGATAAAATCAGGAGAGCTGCGGCTGTTTGATACAAATTCGGTTTCATTTTCGATCCTCAATGTTTGGGCTATGAACTGGTAATTCGAATGGTCGCAGCTCTGGCATGCGCTTGAAGCCCCTCTGCTTGCGCAATCAAATCAATGCTTTTTGCCGTGCGCTGCAACTCTGCTTTTGTATAGCGGATAATGCTCGTGCGTTTCAGAAAATCGTAGACGCCAAGCGCCGAAGAGAAACGTGCCGTCCCACCGGTTGGCAAGACATGATTTGTACCGGCAAAATAATCTCCCACGGATTCGGCGGAATAATCGCCGATAAAAATGGCTCCGGCGTGAAGAATTTTTTCAACAGTCGCTTCGCAGTCTGCGGTCATCACTTCAACATGCTCCGGTGCGAGACGATTGACCAATGTACATGCGGCTTCCAGCGACTCGACGACGATTAAAGCGCCAAAATCTTCAAGCGATTTTTCGATGATGGCACGACGTGGAAGGGTTTCAGTCTGCCTGATAATTTCGGCTTTGACTTTGACCGCCAGGGCTTCGCTGTTCGTGACTAAAATTGCAGCGGCATCTTCGGAATGTTCTGCCTGCGAAAGTAAATCGGCGGCAATGAAATCAGGTCGCGCCGAATCATCGGCAATGACTACGATTTCGCTGGGGCCTGCGATGGAGTCAATGTCTACATCGCCGTAGACAATTTTTTTCGCGGCGGCAACGTACTGATTTCCGGGGCCAACAATTTTATCTACACGCGGAATTGTCGCCGTGCCATACGCTAAAGCCGCGACCGCCTGCGCTCCGCCAACTAAATAAACTTCAAAGATTCCAAGCTCTTTCAGCGTCGCTGCGATGATGGGCGCTTGCTTGAATTGCGCCGGAGGCGTGACGACGACAATGCGTTTGACGCCAGCAACCTGGGCGGGAATGGCATTCATCATCAGCGTCGAAGGATACGCCGCTTTGCCGCCGGGAACATACAAGCCAACGATTTCCAAAGGTGAAACTCGTTGCCCTAAACGGACACCATTTCCTCGTTCAATTTCCCAGGATTTAGTGAGTTGATGATTGTGATAGTAACTAATGTTGGCGATGGCTTCACGCATTGCTGCGAGCAAATCTTCATCCACTTGGGAAGCTAATTCTTCGATCAGATTTTTATCAGCGCGAATTGTATTTGCAGTATGAATCACACCGTCGAATTTTTCTGTGAATTCAAAAAGGGCTTCGTCGCCACACGATTTTATTGCGGTAACAATGGATTGTGTTCGCGCTACGATTTCATCGGTCAAGCCGCTGGTACGCTGCAAAATTTGTTTGAGCTTTGGATTCTGATCGGAGTCAAAATCTGTGAGCTTGATAATTTCGATCATAAGATTTGTCAGGCAGGTACAGTACGAGGAGCGGTAGCGACTTGGTAACTCGTGGCAATTACCAAGTCGCTACCGCTCCTCGTACTGTACCGCTGCCGCGTTACTACAACACATTTCCTAATTCATCAATCAACTGACTAACCTCTTCACGCTTCAAATGAAAACTCGCGCGATTCACAATCAGTCGCGCCGTCGTTTCCGTGATGACATCAATCACTTCCAGTCCATTTTCTTTCAGCGTTCTTCCGGTCTCAACCAAATCTACAATGCGATCCGAAAGCCCTAGAATTGGGGCTAATTCAACCGAACCCGATAAATAAACAACTTCAATTGGAATGCCACGCTGATGAAAATATGCGGTCGCAATCCTGGGATATTTCGTCGCCACGCGCACTGTCGCCAGCAAATTATAATCCTGCCCGACAACTTCGTTGCGACCAGCCACGGCGATTTTGCAGTAGCCGATTCCTAAATCCAGCGGCTCATGCACATCAGCTTCGGCTTCGATCAAAACATCGCGGCCACAGACTCCAGCGTCCGCTACGCCGTATTCAACATACGTCGGCACATCGCCAGGCTTAACGAAAACAAACTTGAAACGATTATCGGTAGATTGCACGGCGAGCTTGCGCGAATTTAATTCTTCTTCAGAGACAACGATTCCTGCTCGCGCAAAAATCTTGAGCGCTTCTTCCTGTAATCGGCCTTTGGCTAATGCGATGGTCAGCATAAATAATTATTGAGTTTTTACTTTCTTTCCGAGCGTCCGCAAATCACGCGCCTGACGAAAGGTTTCAGCCAGATTTTCATTCAGGTTTATTGGCTCAACGGGTTCAGCCGCAAGTTTGATTTTATGGTCACGCGACAACGCTCCCACGATGCCGTCCAAGCCAAATGAAAATCCAACCGCAGGCTCTGATTTTCCAAAATTACTAATCAAATTGTCGTAGCGTCCGCCGCTGCCGATTTCAGTACCCCAACCCGGAACATACACTTTAAAAGTTAATCCCGTGTAATATTCCAATCCGCCCGCGTCACCAAAATCAATATCAAAATGTTCATCAATTCCGAGTGCTGTCAATGTCTCATAAATCGCAGCCAGTTGCTCAATCGCAGTGCGTGAAGTTTCATTTCGTAGGGTTTCACGCGCTTGATTAATCGCTTCAGATTTGCCAGCAATTTGCGTGAGTCGGCAAAAACTCCTACGGCGCTCGTCATCCATTTCCGGCGCGTTCGCTTTCAGAAACCCATCCAGAGCAATAGAATTGCGGCGATCAATCAATTCTCGCAATTGTGTGCGCTGCGCTTCATTCATTTTTAACGCAGTCGCTACGCCGTTGAAAAAGTCTACGTGCGAGAGCGTAATCCGAAAATCGTGCAACCCAAATTTCATCAGCATCTCTGCCGCAATTAATAAAACTTCGACATCGGCGGTTGGCGAAGCCTGTCCGATTTGTTCAATCCCAAGCTGATGAAATTCACGCGCTGCTTTTTCAGTTGGTTCATCGTAGCGAAAAACTTCGCCCGAATAACACAGACGAATCGGACGTTCGCGCTGGACAAATCTTGTCGCCACAGTCCGCGCCACCAGCGAAGTCATTTCAGGTCGTAATGCCAGCAATGCCCCATCACGATCCGTAAAACGATACGTTCGTTCGGCGCGTTCGGAACCCATGCCACGCGCAAACAAATCGTGATAATCGAACATTGGCACAATGATTTCGTCATACGACCAGCCGGCGAAAATCTCCATCGCCTGACGTTCAACGTGCCGCCGTAAGCGCACTTCGTCATCGAAGAAGTACTGCACGCCTGCCGGAATTTTAGTTAGAGATGACATAGAAATTGCATCCACGAAAAATAGCTGGTCCCTCCATTCATCAAGCGAGTTGTTACTTAACCCCCAATAATTCCACGTCAAAAATTAACGTTGAATTCGGTGGAATCGGGCCAATCCCGCGTGAGCCGTAGCCGAGTTCTGCGGGAATAATCAATTTACGTTTCCCACCAATTTTCATGGTGAGTACGCCTTCGTCCCAGCCTTTGATGACGCGCCCCTGACCGATAGGAAATTCAAATGGCTCATTGCGATCTACGGAGCTATCAAATTTCTTCCCATCAACCAAAGTTCCGGTGTAATGAACTTTGACGATTTGACCATTGGTTGGACTCTCGCCCGTGCCTACTTCTACGTCTATGTATTGCAAACCTGAATCTGTTGTCGTCACTTTTTTTCCTTTTGCTAAGTTTTTGATAAGGCCTGCGATAGAAGTCAAATTCGTCGCATGCCAGGAGATTAATTGCCAATTTCCATTACGCTTCGTCCAAACGGAAAGGTACTGGATCGGCTGTTTGGCATTGAGAGAAGCTTCGGCGGAAATTAATAACGTTTCACCGAGCCTGAGAATTTTTTGATTTTCAATTTTTGTGATTTCGACGGGAGATTTTTTTATTTTCTCCAGCCATTGCGCTTTGGTATTCGTTCCGCCGTCGGTGTCTACACACTGTACATCTTTGGCAAGGAGCGCGCTCGCCTGTTTGATATTTTGCGACTTCATGGCTTCGAATAATTGCGCTTGAATTTTTGCATTCGGTGCTATTCTTCTCGCTATTTTCTTAACTGGCTTCTTTTGCGCGACTGTCTGCAACGAAGTAATTGCCAGAACGATTGAGATGATAATTATTTTTTTCATAAAGTTTTGAGTAGAGCGCAAGCGCAGCGCGAACAGTACGCTGCTCACGACTTCCGCTTGCGCTCCGTCCACTAATCAATTCGCGTTACACGCCGGCCCAGATCATCCACCGTAACTTCCATCGCCTGTGCGCTGATCCCGCAGGCTTCGATCCGCGCCTTCATCGCCGCGCCGATTTCAGCGCATCCGTCATGAGCCAGCGCAATCATCGTGGAGCCTGCACCACTGATCGCGACGCCCAGCAAACCAGGATAGCGGTCAAGCTCGCTATTCATTTTCAAGACTTCGCTCAACGCCGGAACCAGCGGAGCGCGGTACGGTTGATGAATGCGATCACGCAATGCTTCGGAAATATATTCGCAGCGATTTTCAGCAATCGCCGCCTGCAACAAAGCTGTGCGCTGCATATTGAAAATCGCATCCGCCAACGGAATTTCTTTGGGCAAAGCGGCGCGCATTTTGGAAGTTTCCATTTCAAAATCAGGGATCGCAATTACCAGTTTGACCGCATCATTCCATTTTCGTTTGACGGCGAGCAAAGTTAATAATCCATCGGCTTCTTCGCGGACGCAGGCGAGGACTAAACCGCCTAAATAACAGGGCGCGAGATTGTCTCCGTGATTTTCGTAATGCATCGCATAACGAAAAAATTCCTGCTCACTTAACGTTTCACCGCTTAACACTTCGTATAAAGTAATGCCTGCAATAATCGCAGAGCTGCTGCTGCCAAGGCCACGCGCGAGAGGAATTTCAGAGTGAATTTTTAATTTTGCGCCGCCGATTTTTTTGTTGCGTTGCGTGGCGACGAATTGGGCTACCTGAATAATAAAATTGGATTCATCGCACGGAATCACGCCTGCGCCTTCACCTGTAAGTTCGATTTGAAATCCGGCGTTTTGTGGTTCGACGTTGATCCGCAAATAAAGCGACAAAGCCAGCCCGCACGTGTCAAAGCTGGCGCCAAGATTGGAAGTTGAACAAGGAACTGTAATTTCTGTAACTGACATTATTTCGTGATTGGGGCTTTTTGATTTTCCTACGCGCCAATATATTTTGCGTAAATCGTTCGTGCAACGCTGAGGTCGGAGGTTCCTTTGATAATTGCGCGGGCATCCGTAAAAACAGTCACTTCACAGCCATCTGCGACGAATT
>JAYVRW010000301.1:0-3966 GCA_043775925.1 Blastocatellia bacterium | reverse complement strand
ATTCCCGTTTCCGTTGTGACGTATCCAGAAATCGGAAAATGTGGCGGAGCGAATCCGTGCGGAACGTTGCGTATTGTGAATCCAGAAGTTGACGGAGTGACCGTTTCTATTGACGATAAATCAATTGGCGCTTTGAGCAGTGGGGGACAACGAACGATTCGTGTACCTGCCGGAACGATCAAATTAACTTTAAATAAAGGTACAGTGAAGCAGACACAGCAAGCAGCAATCGTCGCCAACCAGACGACTTCGTATGAAGTGAATGCCGCGTTTTCTTCTTCAGATTCCGTTTCGATGATTGACGCTCCGCAGCAAAAAGTTATCAATCTTGATGATGAAGTCCCACCCAAAAAAGAAGCCGAACAAATTTTTCAGCAGGGTGTCGAGCAATTCAATAAACAAAAATTGATGGCAGCGATTGAACTTTTCAATAAAGCCATCAGCGCGAATGGTGGCGGTTATCATCAGGCTTTTGTGTATCGCGGACGCGCCCAGCAATCCCTGAGTTTGAAAAAAGATGCTATCGCCAGTTTTCAGGCGGCGGTGCAATTGCGACCTTCCGATTATCAAACCAAAACTTTATTGGCTGAAGCGCAATTCAACGACGGCGGAGAAACTTCAAAAATCGTCAATGATTTAACGGCAATTACGAAACGTTATCCAAAATATGATTTCGCATGGGTCGTGCTCGGTGATGTGTTATTTGCCAAAGGTGATCGAATGGCGGCAGAGCGTGCGCTGCGCAAGGCGATTGCGATTAATCCAAAATTTCCTCCGGCGCACATGATTTTGGCGAACGTGTTGATGTATAAAAGCCCACAGGCAAAAATGTTGGAAGGCGGCGAATTGAAGAATGCTGACGCGCTGGCCGAAGCAGTTTCTCACGCGAAAAAAGCCTACGATTTATTCGATGAAATGGCTAACAAAATGCGGAGCCTGACCAGTGGCACAGCGTACAAAAAGACCGCGCAATTCTTTTCAATCAGCTATTTATTATTCGGTGGCGGACGCTACGCTGACGAATCTGCATTGGCAGAAGTGAACTACATTTTAGGCAAGGCGTACACGCGCATTGTCGGCTTTGATGATGGTTCGATGAGTGATGCGCAGCACGATAGTTATTTGAACCTCGCGGGGCCGCGCATCCAGACTGCGCTGCAATTAGCGCGAAAAAATAAGGATCAATTCCGCACGCTACTAGCGCAGGCGACGAACGCGGATTACCTGTTTTTAAAGGGTGATTCCAAGGGCGCCAAGAAAGAAGCGCAGGACGCCTTGAAAATTGCGGAGTCCATGCCGAACGCTGAATTGACGGAGATAAAATTTGATCTGATGTTGAATTTATATTTGTCACATTCAACAGATCAGGATTATGGTAAGGCGTATGATTATTTGAATAACGGTTTGAAACTGGTCAGTTCGCGGTTGGAAGCGGATGATCTGGCACGATACAAAGATATGCTCCGCGAATGCGAAGACAAGATGAAAGCGAATCGCAAAAGGAAATAATGCAGCGCATAGACAAATACGAAATTCTGGAAGTTGTCGGACGCGGCGCGATGGGTGCGGTGTATAAAGCCTTCCATCCACACCTGAAAAAATATGTGGCGATCAAGGAAATCCTTGCTGACCTCGCGCACGATCCTGACATTCAGTCACGCTTTGCCCGCGAAGCCGAATTGCTGGCGCAATTGCCTTCGCATCCGAACATTGTCATGGTACGCGATGCATTGGTGCAGGACGGGAAATTGTATTTAGTGATGGATTTTATCGAAGGCGGAATGCTCAGCGATCTGGTGCAGCAAGGCGGCGTAGACAGCACGCGAGCCGCGTCTTTATTGCACCAAATTCTTTCCGGCTTAGAGGCGATTCACTCACGTGGCATTATTCATCGTGATTTGAAAGCCAGTAATATTTTGCTGGGCAAAGACGGTACGGCGTACATCAGCGATTTCGGAATTGCGGAATCCACGAAAAGCGCGCCGCGTGAAGATGCGATGGCGACTGCAAAATGTGTGGCGCCGGAATTGATTGACGCAACGCTCGGACGCAACGCGCAACCCGCGCAAGCTGATATTTATGCGGCGGGAATTCTGGCCTACGAAATGCTGCTCGGCGAAGCTCGCTTTCGTCAGGCATTGCCCGAAATTTATACCTCGAATTCTCCGGCACAAAGTTGGTTGTCGTGGCATACAGATTTATCGAAGCCTGCGATAAATCTGCATCGTTTGGATGAAAATATTCCTGCGCCCTTCGCCAATTTAATTGAGCGAATGATGTCGAAAGATGTGAGCGCTCGTTATGAAACTGCAAATGCTGCTCGCCGTGATTTAGCTGCTGTTATCAAAGGTGATTCTGTTATGAATAACTCTCCAAATCGTCCGTCCGCTGATGACGCGACCGTTCCTTTATCGCAACTTCGTCAACCGCAACAGGCGGCTCCAATGCAAACCGCGCCGCCTCCGCCAAGCCCAATTCATACGCCTCCAAAGGCTCCGGCTCCGGTTAAGCAGAAAAGTAAAATCCCGCTTTGGGCAGTCGCGGGCGCAGGTGGAACCGCCTTATTTTTATTACTTGCCGCAGCCTTGTTTGCGATGCAAAAAACTCCTGGCTTCACGGTTAGGATTAAAGGCGTAGCTCCGAATGCGGAAGTCTATGTTGGTGAGATTCGACGTGGCATTCCGCACTTTGGCAAAGCGAACGATGGCTCCATTCAAGGCGAAGTTATCATTGCCGGATTGAAGCCCGGAGAGCTTTACGCGGTGAGCGTGAAATGTGGTAGCGGAGAATTAGATTTATCCCGCGAGGGTAAAAAACTGGAAGGCAAAGTCACGGCTGAAAAAGGCGATGACGTGACGTTGATTGCCGGAAAGTGCGGCGCGGCTCCGGCTGTCGCTACACCCACGAATTTGCCTGATGAAATTGACTACAAAGGCAAGATGCGGCTCATCAAGGCAGGTGCTTTTTTGATGGGAGCAACTGACGGTAAACCAAACGAAGCCCCCATTAACAAAGTGGAAATGGGTTATGATTATTACATTGATAAGCTTGAAGTCACGAATAAGGAGTATGCTGAATTTTGCAAAGCGACGAGTCATGCGACGCCGCCGAATCCGGTCTGGGATGCTGACTACTTTACGAAGTTTCCGAATTCCCCAGTCGTCGGTGTGACGTTCGATGACGCACAGGCTTATGCAGCGTGGGCTGGCAAACAATTGCCAACCGAAGCCGAATGGGAAAAAGCGGCATCGTGGGATCCGAAAGCTTCCAGCCCTGATCCGCAATTCAAACGTAAATTTCCGTGGGGAAATACAGGCGATAAAAAAGCGAATTTCGGATCACAACATACGACTCCGGTCGGACAAAATTCTGGCGGCGGCAGCGCGTATGGCGTACTTGATTTAGCCGGAAATGTTGGTGAATGGGTGAATGAAGATTACAAGCCTTACGCAGGAAGCAGCGATGACGCAAGCGCGTATCCCGGCGGACAAAAAGTCATTCGCGGTGGTAGTTTCGGCAGCCCGACAGCGGAAGACGTTCGCACGACGCGCCGCTTTTACAGTTTGCCGAATTTCAGCGAACAGGTTGTTGCCAGCAAAAGCTTTTTAGTTGGATTCAGATGTGTGACACGCGCTGATAATCCAAAAATAAAGGTACGATAGGCGTCCCCGCCTGTCGCCTTTGTCGGGTGCTTTTCGAAGGGTAACTAATGTACGCCGCGACAGGCGGGGACGCCTATCGTACCTTTCGACAGGCGAGACGCCTATCGCACATAGATTATGCAGAAAATAAAATACTACTTATTAATAATGTCGGCTGTGTTGTTTTGCCTTTGCGTGAATCAACAAACAACGTTCGCGCAAAGTGATGACCCTTCGCTGGTATGGGTTGGTAAAACATCTCCAACCAAAGTACAAAAAGTTACGCAGGCGAAAAAGCCGTACCATAAGAAGTACGTTGCGCCTC
>JAYVRW010000300.1:0-14160 GCA_043775925.1 Blastocatellia bacterium | reverse complement strand
CCTACAGCCGTCCGAAAGGCGAATACAAAGGTGCTGATCCGGTGATGATTGATTTCTGGCTGAGCAATGCGAAGCTCAAAGGTGAAGGCGGAAAATATCAGGTGCGATATTCGATTGATGGCGGTGCAGCGAAGATGCTGGATAAGTGGGAACCAATCTGGGTAAACGGATTATCGAATGGCAAACATTCCATCAAACTGGAACTGGTAGATAAAAAAGGAAATGTGGCAGATAACGGCGGATACAATTCTACGACGCGAGAAATTAGTGTCGTGAAGTAATTCAAACTAGTAGACCAAATTTTAAGTTTTCTTGCATTTATTCAAGAGCCGCCTATACTGGGTTGATGAAAAAACAACATGTGCAGTTAACTGATCCTGAGCGCACAGAGCTTGCCGCGCTGCTCAAAACCGGGCGTCTGCCGGTCAAAGTCTTTCGCCGTGCGACGGGTTTACTTGAGTTAGATCGCGGCAAAACGCTGCAAGCGGTCGCCACGACGCTGGGCGTGGATTACAATGCGGTCGCGGCTTGGCGCGACCACTATCAAGCACAAGGCTTACAGTGTCTGTCTGATGCGCCGCGCTCGGGGCGTCCACTGGCCATTGATGGTCTGCAACGCGCCAAAGTCACGGCCCTGGCTTGTAGTGAAGCTCCAGAGGGGTACGCCCGTTGGAGTTTGACCTTGTTGGCGGAGAAGGCCGTCGAACTCAACTATTGCGACCATCTCTCGCCCAGCTATGCGGGCGTCCTGCTCAAAAAAACGAGTTAAAGCCGCATCTCAAACAGACCTGGTGCATCGGTCAGATCAACGCGCAATTCATCGCCTGTAGGGAACGTCTCTTGTGGTGGTAGGCATTGCCAGATGATGCGCAATACCTGGTGCTGAGCTACGATGAGTGACCTTGCTTTCTGATTGGCGACGCTGTCGCCCCCTTCACGATGCAACCCGGACAGGTGCGCAAAGAACACTATGCCTACGAAAAAAATGGCTCCTGTACACTGCTCGCAGCGATTGAACCGTTGACCGGACAACGGCTGGGTCTCGTCCGTACGCAGCGCACGAAAAAGGAGTACACTGAGTTTTGTCAGGCTCTGGCTGCGGCTTATCCCAAAGCCATCAAAATTCGCCTAGTGCAAGACAATTTGAAGACACATAATGCCAGTTCGTTCTATCAAAATTTGCCCGCCGCCGAAGCCTTTGCTTTGACCCAACGCTTCGAGTTTTACTACACACCGAAGTCCGCCAGTTGGTTGAATATGATCGAAATTGAGTTCTCTGCTTTGTCGCGCCAGTGTCTGGATCGGCGTATCCCGACACTGGAAAAACTCACCACCGAGGTCTTAGCGTTACTCAAAGAACGCAGCGACAAGCAAATCAAGCTTCACTGGCAATTCTCCTTAGCAAGCGCCCGCACCAAATTGAATTCGCATTACCAACGCGTCAATGAGGTAAATAGTGAATACCAGAAAACTTAAAATTCAGCCTACTAAGTAACTATTTATGCAACAACGCCCTTCTCATTTAAGTTTTCTGCTGGCAAAAAGGGCAGACAGGAATGTTTACCCTACACGCACTCATTCGCTTCGTGATAGATTCGCGGCGTCAATTCTGAAAGGAAATTCTATTCAATGAAAAGATGGTTTGCCGCTCTAATGGTGTGCGTAGTCAGCGTTGGTTATTGCGTCGCGCAGGCTCCTGTAAGCTCCGCTGCTGCGATGAAGCTTTGGTATCGTCAGCCTGCTGTCAAATGGGAAGAGGCTTTGCCGATTGGCAATGGGCGTCTTGGCGCGATGGTATTTGGAGGCGTGCAGGAAGAGCGTTTGCAGATCAATGAAGATACAATTTGGGCGGGCGAAAAGCGTGACCGAAATAATCTGAACGGAGCCAGCTCCATCGCTGAAGTACGGCGATTATTGCTCGCGGGAAAAATCAAAGAAGCAAAACAACTGGCAGACAAAAATATTATTTCGACGCCGCGCAGGCTGCCTCCGTACCAGCCGTTTGGCGATTTAAAATTACGATTTTTTGGTCAGGAAAATCCCAGCGATTATCGGCGCGAACTTGATTTGGATTCCGGGATGGCGCGGGTGAGCTACAAGGTTGGCGAAGCGCATTTCTTGCGCGAAGTTTTTGCCTCGGCGCCTGATCAAGTGATTATTATTCGCCTGACCAGCGACAAACCCGGCGGCATTTCTTTTGCCGCTTCGATGAGCCGCGAACAGGATGTCACGATGTCGCTGGTCAGTCGCAACCGCGTTGTCATGAATGGTGAAGCGATTGTCCGCGATGAACGCCATCCCGGTGAACGCAAAGTCGGCGTCAAATTTCAGGGTATTCTTCAAGCTCTGCCCGAAGGCGGAAAGATGCGCGTAGAAGGCAATGAATTAATGGTCGAGAACGCGAATGCAGTCACATTGATTTTTGCAGCGGCTACTAATTTCAAAGAAAAAACCCCAGCCGCAAAATGCGAAGAATATTTGCAAGCTGCGAAAAAAACCTTTGCCAGACTGCGGGCTGCACATCTCGCCGATCATCAAAAATTTATGCGGCGAGTCGCCTTCAACCTCGGTGCGAACGCCCCTGATTTGCCAACTGATGAACGATTGAAACGTGTGCAGGCAGGCGAATCCGACCTTGCGCTGGAGGCTTTATATTTTCAATTCGGACGTTATTTGTTAATGGCAAGTTCGCGCCCCGGATCAATGGCGGCGAACCTGCAAGGCATCTGGAATGACAAACTGGCTCCGTCGTGGGACAGCAAATTCACGATCAACATCAATACGGAAATGAACTACTGGCCTGCCGAAGTCACGAACCTTTCGGAAATGCATGAGCCGCTGTTTGACCTCATCGAAAACGCTCGCGCTGATGGTCGGAGCGTCGCAAAAAATCTTTATGGAGCGCGTGGCTTTGTGTTGCATCACAATACGGATGCCTGGGGTCACGCCGTTCCGATTGATGGTGTCGGATCGGGGCTTTGGCCGATGGGTGCGGCGTGGTTGAGCCTGCATTTATGGGATCATTATGATTACACGCGCAACAAAGTTTTCCTGGAATTTCGGGCGTATCCGGTGATGAAAGAAGCGGCGGAATTCTTTCTGGATTATTTGATGGATGATGGCAAAGGGCATTTGCTGACAGGGCCTTCCATCTCGCCGGAAAATTTTTATCTCACCGGTGACGGAACGAAGGGGAAGCTAACGATGGCTCCGACGATGGATACGGAAATTGCCTACGCCTTGTTTTCGCGGGTGATTGAAGCCAGTCAAATTCTTGGCAATGATGAAGAGTTCCGCAAAAAAATAATTGCGACGCGGGATCGCTTGCCGAAATTGCAGATTGGCAAATACGGACAATTGCAGGAATGGTTGGAAGATTACGAAGAACCTGATCCGGGGCATCGTCATATTTCGCAATTGTTCGCGCTGCATCCTGGCAATCAAATCACTTTGCGCGGCACGCCGGAACTGGCGAAGGCGGCACGGACGACGCTAGAACGAAGATTACAAGCAGGCAGCGGTCATACGGGGTGGAGTCGTGCGTGGATTATTAATTTCTGGGCGCGGTTGGAAGAGGGCGAAACGGCGCACGAAAACATTGTCGCGTTGCTGGCAAAATCTACACATCAAAATTTATTTGATAATCATCCGCCATTTCAGATTGATGGAAATTTCGGCGGGACGGCGGGAATGGCGGAGATGTTAATGCAAAGCCACGCCGGAGAAATTCATTTGTTGCCAGCTTTGCCGAAAGCCTGGGTAAACGGTTGGATCAAAGGTCTGCGTGCGCGTGGCGGCTTTGAAGTTGATTTGAAATGGAAGGATGGAGAATTGCTGAGCGCGACGATAACATCAAAAGCTGGATTGCCCTGCGTTGTGCGATACAAAAATTCAGTAGTCGTGAAATTACTCGGTAAATCTGTCAAAACTTCAACGCAGAATGGTGCGGTGAGTTTTAAATCTGCGGTTGGAAAAACCTATGTTGTAACTCCGTAGGGGCGACGGCTTGTTCTCGCCCGTTTTCCTACAAAAATTTATGAATGATCAAAACAGAAAAGATATAAAAGCAGGTATCACCGTCGAAATTGTCTTGAAGCAGGATCAGCGCACAGGCCGGCGAACTCGTGGGATTGTCAGAGATCTTCTGACGAATTCGCCAACGCATCCGCACGGAATAAAAGTACGATTGGAAGATGGACAGGTGGGCAGGGTTCAGGAAATTTGCGACTAAGCCTGGGAGCGCACGCGGCTCGCGTGCGACTTCGAGGACTCGCCTTCGGCACGCGAGCCGCGTGCGCTCCCGGAGGCTTGCGCTCCAGTCGAAAAACAGTTACAAAAAATTAAATATTCAAACTCAAGGAGAACCCCTTTATGGATCGCAGATCATTTCTTTCGCTTGGCGCAAGCGCTGCCGTATTGCCCGCATTCAATCTCAACAATTCGCTGTTACCGACATTAACAAAGCAACAGACCAAAAAGCTCAACCGCCTCAAGCTTTCGGTGACGTGGGGATTGATGAATCGCCTGCCAGTGTATGACGCTCTGGCGAAGCTCAGCGACTTGGGTTATGAAGCCTACGAAATGTTCAATTGGCGCGATCAAAAAGTGCTGGATACATTTTTGATAGAAGCGCCAAAATTTCCGAATTTAACCTGCTCAACGCTGGTTTCCAACAAAGGCGTAACGGCGATTGATTGTGGTTTGGTAAATCCAAAAGAGCGCGATCAATTCTTGAAAGAAATGGAAGCCGCCATTGCTGTCGCCAATAAATTCAAGTGCAAACGGCTCGTAACGCTGACCGGAAACGATGTGCCGGGAATGTCACGTGAAGCGATGATGGAAAGCGCAGTTGCCGGATTGAAAGCTGCCGCTCCGATGCTCGAAAAGAATGGAATTACTGCTGTTATCGAAGTGCTGAACACCTACGTCAATCATCCAAATTATTATTTGTACCTGGTAAATGACGCAGCGAAAATGATTGATGCTGTCGGCAGCCCGAACGTCAAGATTCTCTTTGACATTTATCATGTACAAATTATGGAAGGAAATTTGATCCCGCTCATCCGTCAGCACATCAAACGCATTGACCATTTTCACATCGGAGATCATCCGGGACGCCATCAACCTGGCACGGGCGAAATTAACTATCGCAATGTCTTCAAGGCGATTTACGATCTTGGCTACGAAGGCTACGCGGCACTGGAATACAGCCCAACGATTCCACTGACGCTTGACCTGATTAATCAACGAAATCTGACGATCTTCGAATAATCAATACAGCTTTGGATGCCACGTATGAGGCAACAGGCGTGAAAATCAATGGTATGAAAACAATCCAATCTTTCGTTACTCTGAGTATTTGTTCGGTATTTTTTCAGTTCGCTTCGGCGCAAAATTTTCCGTCTGCCGTTCCCGAATCCGTGGGGATGTCGAGTGCGCACCTCGCGTACATTGATGAAGCTGTGACGGCTGAAATTGCTAAAAAGCAATTGCCGGGAGCCGTAGTTTTAGTCGGACGGCAAGGCAAAATTGTTTACCGCAAAGCCTTCGGGAATCGCGCCCTCGAACCAAACATCGAAGCCATGACACCGGACACAATTTTTGATCTGGCTTCGCTGACGAAGGTCGTAGCGACGGCGACTTCGGTGATGATTTTGGTTGAGCGTGGCAAGATTCGGCTTGGCGATCCGGTGTCGCGCTACATTCCCGAATTCGGCGAAATGGGCAAGAAAAATATTACGGTCGAACAGCTCCTGACGCATCGTTCGGGGCTGATGCCCGACAATGCGATTGAGGACTACCATCAGGGCACAGAAAAGGCATGGGAAAATATTTGGAAGCTGGCGCCGATTGCCGAAGTCGGATCGAAATTTATCTACTCCGATGTGAATTTTGAAGTCCTCGGCGAACTCGTGCTTCGCATCAGCGGCAAACCTTTAAATGAATTCGCGGCAGAAAATATTTATCGTCCGCTCGGCATGAAAGATACGGGATATTTGCCCGCGAAAAATTTGTTATCGCGTATCGCTCCGACTGAAAAATTTTATGATTCCGAACGTGTCAGCAACGGCAATATAAGCAATGAAATCAAGCGCGGCATTGTGCATGATCCACGCGCATACCTGCTCGGCGGCGTAGCGGGACACGCTGGATTATTTTCTACGGCGGACGATTTAGCGATTTTTTGTCAGATGTTTTTGAATCAGGGTGAATTCAACAAAGCACGGATTTTAAGTCCGATGGGCGTGGCGCGAATGATCGAACCTCGCCTTTCAGGAGGCAACGGCAGCGACGGAAACGCACGCGGATTAGGTTGGGACGTGATGACAAGCTTTTCGTCAAATCGTGGAGATATTTTTCCGCTCGGCAGTTTTGGACATACAGGTTTCACCGGAACCTCGCTGTGGATGAATCCATCTAGTCAAACTTTTGTAGTGTTTCTGAGCAATCGCGTTCATCCAAAACTTGACCCGAAAAAGCCTGCGGATGTGAGCAGTTTACGCGCTCGCGTAGCCTCAATCGTAGCGACTGCGATCACCGAAAAATCTGAATGGCGCACGCCAAACTCATCACCTGTACCTTCCGCACTCCGACCACCGACCACTGACCACCACCTACATTCACTCAACGGAATTGACGTTCTCGCCCGTGATAATTTTTCAATTCTCAAAGGCAAGCGCGTTGGCCTCATTACCAATCAAACAGGTAAAGATCAAAACGGCAACAGTACAATTGATCTGTTATTCAAGGCTCCTGAGGTAAAACTTACGACTTTGTTTTCGCCTGAACACGGCATTCGCGGTGGACTGGATCAGGAAAAAATCTCCGACTCGACGGATGAGAAAACCGGGTTACCGATTTTGAGTTTGTACGGTGAAGCGCGAAAGCCGACAGACGAAATGCTGAAAAATATTGATGTGCTGGTTTTTGATATTCAAGACATCGGCGCACGTTTTTGGACTTATCCTTCGACGATGGTTTTGGCGATGGAAGCCGCCGCGAAAAATAAAATCAAGTTCGTAGTCCTCGACCGCATCAATCCAATCAATGGCTCCGATGTCGAAGGGCCAATAGCCGACGCTGATAAAATTTCGTTCATCGCGCACAATCAAATTCCACTCCGGCACGGCATGACGATGGGCGAACTCGCGCAACTTTATAACTCCGAACGCAACGTCAACGCAGATTTGCAAGTCGTGAAAATTGAAAACTGGCGACGTAGCGCGTGGTTCGATGAAACAGGGCTGACATGGATTAATCCTTCGCCGAATATGCGAAGTCTGACAGAAGCTACGTTATATCCCGGCATCGCATTGCTGGAAACTACGAACGTTTCTGTCGGACGCGGCACGGATACACCGTTTGAAATTCTTGGCGCTCCGTACATTGACGGACGCAAATTAGCGGAAGTTTTGAATAACGCAAAATTGAGTGGCGTACGTTTTGTGCCTGTGCGCTTTACTCCGAACGCTAGTACGAACAAAGGCGTAGAATGTGGCGGCGTGAATGTATTCGTAACTGACCGCAACAGCTTTCAGTCTGTATTGACAGGCTTGGAAATCGCTTCACAAATTTTCAAACTCTATCCAAAAGAATTCAACGTCGAGAAATTTAATCGCCTGCTCGTAAGCGACAAAATTTTCGTCGCCTTCAAACAAGGCAGCGAAGCCAAAGCGTTGCGGCAAATTTGGGAAAGCGATTTGGATAAATTCAAGGCGCTGCGGCAGAAATATTTATTGTATTAATATTTAGACAGGATTTACAGAATTGATTGCAGGATACACACGAGAATCCATATCCAATATTTGTCAATCTTGCCCGTAAATCTTGTAAATCCTGTCTAAATATTTTCCTGTCACCAAACCTTCGATAACCTCTCTGCCATTCAGCAAAACTATTTGTTATATTGGATCAGATGAGTACTGATTCAAACGTCCGCAAATCCACCCTCGACAATGGCATCGTCGTCGTCTCTGAACAAATGCCGCATGTGCGTTCTGTCAGCTTCGGAGTCTTTCTGCGCGAAGGTTCGCGTCACGAAACTCCTGAGGTGAACGGTATGTTTCACTTCATTGAGCATACTCTTTTTAAGGGCACGCGCCGCCGCACTGCCGTGCAAATTGCTGATGAATCCGATGCGCTGGGTGGTTATCTTGATGCGTTTACCTCGCACGATTCGGTGGGATTCACGAACAAAGTCCTTGATGAACATTTACCGCAAGCTTTTGAGTTAATCGCTGATTTAGTCACCGCTCCTGTCTTCGATGAAATCGAGCTCGATAAAGAGCGGAACGTCATCCTCGAAGAAATTAAGATGGTCGAGGATACGCCGGATGATTTGGTCTACGAGATTTTTTCAGAAAAATATTACCCCGATCATTCGCTGGGACGCCCGATTTTAGGGACTCCCGAGACACTTGCTACATTTAATTCCGGCAGCGTCCGAAAGTTTTACGAAAGCTCCTATCGTCCCGAAAATCTGGTCATCGCGGCGGCTGGCAACATCACGCACGAAGCGTGGCTGGATTTAGTTAATAAATATTTTTCACATCTGCGACCGCTCGGAGCGGTTTCGCCTATCGTCACGCCCGCTCCCGTGACACACATCACGCTGCGTCACAAAGCCGAACTCGAACAATCGCACCTCGTCATCGGTGCGCAATGTCCGTCGTTACTCAGTAAAGATCATTATGCGATGAATGTATTGTGTACGATTTTAGGCGGCGGGATGAGTTCGCGCCTGTTCCAATCCGTGCGTGAAGATCGTGGACTTGTGTATACCATTGCTTCGTCGTTGACCGAATATGTAGACACCGCCTACATCAGCATCTACGCCGGAGCTTCGCCTGAAAATATTAATCCCACCATCGAAGCGACGCGCAAGGAAATCAATCAACTAAAACTGGAAGGCGTCAGCGCACTTGAATTGCAACGCAACAAAGATCAATTAAAAACCAGTTTGATGCTGGCGCTGGAATCCAGTTCGGCGCGGATGAATTCACTCGCCGGACAGGAAATGACGTGGAAAGAATTCATTACGCCTGATGAAGTGATTGCCAAAATTAATACCGTCACTGGTGAAGATATTCAGCGATTAATGAATGAAGTTTTTACGCCTGACACAATTGCTGTTACGGTTTTGGGTGATATTGAAGGATTGGAAATTGAATTGTAATCTAGCCGAGATAAAAATCCCCTGCCTCAACTGTAATTGAAGCAGGAGAAATATAATCAAGTCCTGTATCTTCAGTTTTCACTCAATAGGAAAACATCATACGACCAGCGTCCAAGATTACTACCATTATTCCCATCAACTTTCGCACGATAGCGAAACTCATTTCCATACTCATCACGACGTTTGGATTCTTTATAATTAAGTGAAATAGACTGAACGTTAAGCATAGGCAAAGACTTTAATTCATTTGATTCTGAAATCCCATCGTGATTATTGTCTTGCCAGAGTCGAAGACGATTATAAATTAAATCCCTACTGTCTATTACTCCATCATTGTTGCCGCCGTTTACGAGTTTGTCATATTCCGCAAGCGCAAGGTAGCCATTTGGAGTAGCCGAAGCAGGTTGCGGCGTATAGTTCCCGAATAACTCAAGACCATTATCAATCGTCCCGTTATTATTTCGATCTAACGCTAAAAATGCATTTCCTGAATTAGCATCTGTCCAAGAAAGCTTTTCTTTGACACCATTACCATCAAGGTCAAATCTTATACCTCCAGCTAAATCTGTAAGATCAAATCCGTCTCCTGTTACATCAATGATTATTGGTGATGTCGGGGGAGGACAAGTATATCTACAGGTAGAAGCATTCCAAGTACAAGGAGGATTTTGCGGCGTAGGCGGTGCTGATGGACTACAGGCAGGGCAGGACGAACCGGTTGACCGCGTAATAGAGGTTCCCTGTTGGTTACAAGTAGTAAGGGTGGCAGAACATCCTCCTGGGCTGATTGCAGATGATGGCGTGGTACTGCAAGAAGAGGATGTAATACGTTCAGCATTGCCATTTACTGTAGCCGTAAGTGTTGCCATACAATCAAGAGTGCTACCTCCATTTGCGCAAGTAAGGCTACAAGAGTTTGCGCTTTGCGCTTGTGCACAATTTGGAAATGTCGCTTGGTTGTTTATTAGTGGCATGAAACCTTTGGAAGTCGCTAAATTTGACACTAGATTTGTTTCTCGCGAGCTAGTTTTCCCAATCTGTTGACCGCTTGATAAATCAAAATTGTGAACCCTTCCATCCCAAGTCATGACCCAAAGCACCGGATATTGAACCGCTAGGTCTTTTACTCCTGTAAGTGTTTCTCCCCCATCGGAAGTAGTTGACTGTATATTTAGAGCGTACTCAGCCAATTTTCTTCCATTTGTATCATACTCATAAATAATTCCTGTCTTATTTGAGCCATTTAGCCCAATCCATAAATGGTCTTTTGAGTTATCGAAAGCTGCCGAGGTAATTAGGTGAAAACTGCCAATCTGTTTTGAATTTTTGCTATTTAAATACTTCGCAGTATATTCTTTTTGTAAATCAATTGCAGTTCCTTCAATCGTAAATTCTTTTAGTAGTTCACCATCCTTAGAATATTTTCTGACAGATGGAACAGGCGCGAAGAGTGATACATTATAAATATTATCTGACTTGTCTGTTAGTAAACGGCCTTTATTCAAAAACTCATTTTGTTGAACATTTGTTAAGTCGAATTGTTTTATTTCACCAAAGCTTCTTAACCACCGTCCTTCAGAGCTATAGACGTGGATTGATTGATTTCCTGGCACCCATCCCATTGCAATGCTACCATCATTCAATAAGGCAATTGATGATGTTTGTGGAGCGTGAAAGCTTCTTATCTCCTGTCCATTATTTCCGATGACTCGAATCTTTGAGCCATCAGAAAGGAAGGATTCTCCATTCTTGCTGACTGTCATTGCGGAGATTTTCTGTGACAATTGATAGCTAGTTTTCAAAGAATTGTTTTTCTCATCGGTGGTTATTATTTGACTTAAATTGTTTCGAGTGATGCGCACATGCCCTTTATCATCTGAAGGATCAATCGAAATAAGCGAATCTGCTGAATATTGCGCTGAGGAAGTATCTCTTGTGGTTAGCAAAATCAGTGGGACATCATTTCGGACTTTGCTTTTCACTTTGTACGTAGCAGTAATTGAAACCCCAACCACTAACAAACTCAACAGTGAGACTCGTAGAATCATTTTCATGTTTTCTCCTATGTTAGTTCAGAACGTTGGCTAACGACTGCGATGCAAAATCATACTCTCTGGGCTTTAGTAAAGCCATTAAGTTTGATATTTTACCGCATGCTATTTTGATAATTTGAACCACACGCATGCGTAGTCCGTCTGAAAAAAGATCATGATGGATTTCGCCAAAGAACCAGGCAGAGTAGCGTTCTTGGCGATCCCAGTTTTTGATTTTAAGCTGTACCCAATAAGGTATAGCACGGTCCTAGCTGTTACGCAAGTAGTCTTTTCAGGAGGTCACTCCTGATGGGACACTCAGCACGGCAAAGACCTGAGCGGTTGGCAGAAAAGCTTTTACAGATTCGCCTCGCATTGAATTTGTCGCAGACGGATTTATTAAGGAAGCTAGGGCTGGTAGAGGATTATTTTTATACGATAATTTCCAAGAATGAGCTTGGGATTCGTGAACCGACTTTGCGAGAATTATTAGGTTACGCAAGACTGGCAAATGTTCATGTCGAAGTGCTGATTGATGATGAATTAGATTTGCCAGACCATATTCCCAGCAAAGTTATTCATAGTGGAATCCTTCGCCAGAAATCTTAAAAAAAACAGAACGTTTATCGTTTATTTTATTCATACCGCAGTGCTTCGACAGGTTGCAATTTTGAAGCAGCATGGGCCGGATAAATGGTTGCTAAAAAGCTGATGAATACTGCCAGCAATGCAATCCATAAACACGGAATCATGCGGACTTTTAAGGTGATGTACGAGATCGAATAAATCTCCGCTGGAATTGAAATCAGTTGATAATGATTGACGAGCCAACTTAAAAATAATCCTAAAATTACGCCCAGCATCGCCCCGATCATTCCGATCATGACTCCCTGCCACATAAAAATTTTTCGGATGCTTTTTGGTGTTGCGCCCTGTGCCAGCAGGATGGCAATGTCACCTTGTTTTTCAATCACTGCCATCGTCAAAGTCGTGATGATGTTCAGCGCGGCGATGGCAATCAGCAGCGAAAAGAAAACTACGATGAGAGATTGCTGTAGCTTAAACGCGGCGAATAAGGAACGATTCAGCTCCTGCCAATTTTGCGTCATGAAGCCTGTGCCAGTTGCTTCAACCACACGTTGCCCGATTTCTTTGACGGCGTATAAATCATCCACTTTCATTTGAATCACACCTGCGACATCGCCTTCGCCGTTGAGCCGTTGGGCGGCTGCCAAAGAAACATACGCCCAATGGGCATCGTATTCATACAGCCCCGAAGACGAAAAACCAACAACGCGAAATTCTTTTGTCAAAGGCTCAGTTCCGACTGGAGTCAAGCGTGTTTTTGCCGAATATGCGGTGACGACATCACCGCGTTTGAGATTCATGATTCGTGCAAGTTCTTTACCGATAATGATACCATCGGTTCCAGTAGAAGCAGCTAAATCGTTCGGGTTTCCTTCGATGGTAGTAGCAAAAATTTCATTCGCATTTTTATCAGTTGTGCTGAGGTCTACGCCTTTTAAAATTGCGGGTTCCTGCCGATCATTTGCGCTGAGTAAAACTTGATCGTACATTGTCGCAGTGGCGGCTTTGACGCCTTTTACCTGATTCAGGCGAGCAGCTAATTCACGATAATTTTCGATGCCGCTGTTATCGGGTTTGAGTAAATTCAGGTGCGCCGTCCCGCCCAGAATTTTGTCCTGCACCTCTTCGCGGAATCCGGTGGCGAGCGCCAGCGCTACGAGCAACGCTGCGACGCCAACAGCAATGCCTGCGATGGCAACGCCAGTGATGACGGAGACAGCAGCTTGCCGACGCTTGGCGCGCAAGTAGCGCAGCGCGATGAATAGCTCGAAGGTCATATTCGGTGGTCGGTGGTCGGTGGTCGGTGGTCGGAAAAGAATTCTACCGACTACTGACCACCGGCTACCGCTTTTGCAATTTCACCATCGCCGAAAGATACGGGTCTTCCATCTGCAAAGTTGAATGCGACAGCTTAAATTTTTCCGACAACAATTCACGCAGTTCGCGCAGGATTTGATAGCTGTTACTGCCTTCATTAATGATGACGTGTGCGGTGATTGAATGACGATTGGAAGTGATCGTCCAAATATGTAAATCGTGAATGTCGCGCACTCCGGCGACCGTTCGCATCGCCGCTTCCACCGCAGCCGTATTGATATGCGATGGCGTTCCTTCCAGTAAAACGTTGACCGCTTCGGTCACTAATCGCCACGAGCTGAAAACGATTAGCACGCAAATCAAGACACTAAAAACAGGGTCAGCCCACAACCATCCTTTCCACAAAATCAATAAACCTGCAACGATGGCGGCGAGCGATCCTAATAAATCTCCCATTACATGCAGGAAGGCTCCGCGCAGGTTCAAATCGTGTTCGTGTGCTCTATGCAAAACCTTGGCAGAAATAATATTCACCAATAACCCACCGACCGAAATCGGGATCATGATTTTCGCCTGGATAGCTTCAGCCTGATAAAAACGATGATAGGCTTCGTAGCAAATCAACAACGAGACTCCAATCAACGTGACGCCATTTGCCAACGCTGCCAGAATTTCCATTCGATAATATCCGTAAGTTTTATTTGGAGTAGCAGGACGGGCAGCGAAGCGGGCAGCCAATAACGACAGTGCTAACGCTGCTACATCGGCGAACATGTGTCCGGCGTCCGAAAGTAAAGCAAGACTATTCGCATACCATCCGCCGATGGCCTCGGCAAACATGTAAACAAAATTCAGAGCCAACACGATTAAGAGAAGGCGTTGCGGATTGTGCGAATGCGAATGGTTGTGATCGTGATCTGCCATAGTAAGAATTATATTCCAATTTGGTCTCAGAGCTAGTCTGAAAAGTCAGGAACCAGACGCCTGACGAGAATTCTAGTCATCGCGAGATAGATCATGGCTTCGGTGCTTTCTGGTAATTTTTCA
>JAYVRW010000299.1:0-14334 GCA_043775925.1 Blastocatellia bacterium | reverse complement strand
CCCAATAAATGCGGGTCAGATAATTTTCTTTACGAAGCTCAGAAAATAATGTCATAGCGGTCAATCCATGTTTGGAAAACACAGATTTGAAATTGATCGGAGGGGCATCTGGTCAAAGTTGATAGGTTCTGGAAGCTGTGGAACGCACAGGCGAAGTGTCACCAACAGCTTCCATCAGGTTGGTGTTAGTTGCCCATCAGTGCCAACAGGAAGGTATCTGCCATTGAGAAACCATCTGCCAACGAAATTCCATCTGCCAGCGAAATACCATCCGCCAACGCCACGCCATCTGCTAAAGACACGCCATCCGCCAGAGATACCCCGTCCGCTAATGAAACTCCATCTGCAAGTGCTATGCCATCTGCGAGTGATATTCCCTGACCGTTGGTAATACCGCTACTTAGCGTATTGCCGGTGGTAAAGAAGCTGCCGACGTTTGTCAATTGCGTCAGGTTAATGACGCGATTTGTCAGGAGCGGCGTGTTCGAAAGGATTTCTTCTTTGAATCCTTTGATCCATTTCGTTGAGGTTCCGGTTCCAGCGATCACCGAATATTGATTAGAGTCATTTCTGACCCAGAGGAAGCCAGGTTTGTAAATTGGCTGATACTTAAAAATTAATTGAGGCCCGGCGACGATATACGAACCACCTACAAAAGCGTACCCACCCCATTTGAATCGCTGTCCGGCAATTGATGAGTACTCAACAGGCAGACGCAGGTCAGGTGCCAGCGTTAAATCTCCATAACGAATAGTACCGTTGGCAATGGCCTCTTTGAGGTCTGTTCGTAAGGCTCCGGCGACGCGCACAGCACCTTCAATATTCAAGAGTCCGGCTCCTTGCTGCGCAATATTCGCAGCGGGAATCTGCTGCGCCGTATACTGCAAAATCCCCTTCATCAAAGCGGGAGTTAGTCCCGGGTTTTTTTGCAGCAGCAGCGCTACTGTCCCGGAAACAACCGGAGCTGACACTGAAGTCCCGCTCAGGCTCATCAAGTCTTTCGTCGTGATTGTCGTCGAGGAGGGAAATTTTTTCAGCTCAGGATATTTGGCAGCCAGCGTATTAATAGTGCCAGCGGATGACGCTTGTGCTGAAATTACCTTGTTGCCGGGGGCCAGTAGGTCTGGTTTGAGAATATTATCATAACTGTGAGTGCCATCCGCGTTGACAGCTCCGCCCCGGGTGATCCCGCGCGAACTGTAAGAGGTGACGGTATCATCGCTACGAGCGGTGGTTCCATGGTCGTTAGCTGCGCCTACTGTAATCGCCAAAGGCTCATTGCCAGGTGAAGCAATACTGCCATACACTTCTTTCCCGCTGACTGATTTCCCAAAATTTCCGGCTGAAACCACGACTGTGATGCCAGCCGTGACCGCACTGCGAACCGCACGACACAGCGGATCAGTCACGTAAGATTCTTTTGAATCCGTCGAGATGCTGATGTTCATGACACGGATATTAAATTCTTTGCTGTGAAGAATGACCCAATCAATTCCTTTGAGCACGTCAGTCGTTTCACCGACTCCATTTTCGTCAAGAACTTTGACGTCAAACAGATTGACCTTTGGCGCAATGCCAAGATTGCCATTGGCGGAAGCTCCGCCGCCGAGCACGCCTGCCACATGTGTACCGTGTCCGTAGGTATCAGGCGAAGGATTGTCGAGGGTGTTAATCCGCTCTTCAATGTTCGTCCAGCCCGCTCCGCCGGGTTTATACATCGGCGACAAGTCGCCAAGATTGGCAAATGCCACTGATTTTCTAATATGCAACAGGCTGAAGTCTACGCTGTACTTGACGCGCGTTTGACCCAGGCTATCCAGCAGAGACTGGTGGTTTTTCATGATTCCAGAATCAAGCACAGCCACGCCGATGCCAGTTCCGTCCACCTGCGTTGAGGTAGTTGAATCGGTGGTGGTTGCACGAACCATTGCTGCGCCAGTTGTATCTTCGAGCAATTCGCCTGATTTCTGTGTTTGCAGGTTCGGCGAGATGCTTACCACTTCCGGGCGCTGTGCAATGGCGACAATCTGCGAAGCAGGCAGCACCACGGAGAGCGCATTCACGGAGAGAAATTGAAAATGAATGGAACCGTTAACATTGAGAATCAGTGACCTTAATTCGGTCAGGGTATTATCTGTACCCGCGCACACGACCAGTACGGAGACAAGATTCGGCGTGCCTGGCAACGTCCAGGCATAGTTCGGAAACGGATCAGCGTTCACTACACGCTGCAATTCTTCGGAAACTTTATTGCGAATGACAAAATTTGTTGTACGGGAGGTAGCAGTTGTTGTCAGGTTTTCAGCTTGAACTGGTTGGCTGAACCCAAAACTGAGAATCATTGCTGCAATGATCAAATGGCTGATAATTACTTGTATCACTGGCTTTTTCTCAAGGTGTCTAATCACTTGGCGCTCCTTATGGCTTCCATTTTTTTTCTATCTAACAGTGTTTTTTCACTGTCTGGACAGGAAATGGAGCAAGGCGAGTGCCTTATGTGTTGAGAGAAATCATTGATTTGATGATGATTTTTGGTGGGTGTCGTGACAGATAAAATAGCAATGGGGACGCCTTACTTTCGTGAAGAACGCCCCCATTTTGTGTTGACTGGATGATGCTAATCTTTCAAAACGAAGGTCACGCGCATCGTCACGCGGTATTCGACAATCTTTCCTTTTTCCATGACGACTTTTTGATCTTTGATCCAGGCTCCTTTGACATTTTGAAGCGTTTTGTTGGCGCGTTTCAATCCCGTCGAGATAGCGTCATCAAATCCTTTACTTGATGAGGCGATAATTTCTGTAACTTTTGCAACTGACATATTTTTTCCCTCCTGGTTGATAGATAATTCGTGGATATTTCAAGACAGTAATATGTACTGACAGCGTAATGCTAACGCCTTCATCAAATGGAATCAACTGCCTGATATTCTTCAGGCGTATTGAGATTCAGCAGAAATTGCCTGGCTCCGGTGAGGTGCGCATATTCTTCAAAGCCAATCAGCTTCGTCGCCACACGCTGACTCAGCCATCTGGTTTTTAATTCATCAGCGGCCAGCATCTTGCGAACTTCGTCAAGACAGTCTTGCGCATAAATGGCGCAAAGCATTTGCGGGCGTCCGATTTCATCGGTGGGAACAGTCAGTAAAGCCTCATTGGATTGATGAATTGAAATCAGGAATTGCAAAAATTCTGCACTGACAAAAGGTAAATCACAGGCGAGGATTAAGACTGATTCACCTTTTTTTATGTGGAGCAACGCCGTTTCGATACCACCCAGAGGCCCGCGAAAATCATGCACATCGGGAAGAATTTCAGCCTGATATTTTTCTGCCAAAGCCTGGTATTCAGAATTATCAGTATGGTGAGCATTAACGACAATAAAGATTTTTTCTGTCACTGTCTGCGCACAAACCAGCACACGTGCGAGCATTGGTTGACCTTCAATCATCAACCAGGCTTTGTCAGTTTTCATTCGCGTACTGCGCCCGCCGGCCTGAATCGCTGCAATCATTTTCGGAACTCTGGTTTTGAATGTGTTATATTCTTGTCGTGGCAATCAGCCCACAATTGAGATTAATGCACGCGGGAACTTTCGTACAACCATCATCCTATGAAGCGCTTATTTTCTTTGCTCGTTTTGCTCTCCATCAGTTTTTCTGTCATTGCTCAAAAGGCTCCAACCGCTCGCCCTCAAAAAAGCGAAGCGCCAGTTTCAGCGCAACCGTTTTTTCCGTTCAGCGAAATTCGGAAAGGGATGCGCGCCACGGCGTACACGGTTTTTGAAGGGACAGAACCAAAAGCTTTTGAACTGGAAGTTCTAGGAACTCTCGAAGGCTTCAATGCTCCCAAACAAAATGCGATCATTGTAAAACTCTTAGGCGTTGATACCGACCGCACCGGAGTCTTTGCCGGAATGAGCGGCAGCCCTGTGTATATTGACGGTAAGCTGGTTGGAGCGATTGCGTTTGCGTACAATTTCTCGAAAGAAGCCATCGGCGGAATTACTCCGATTCAGGACATGGTAGACATTTTTGAGCAACGTCGTGTGGAAGAAAAAACGCCTGCGACTCCGCGTCCGATTTCTTTTTCAGAAATTTCTTTCAATGAAACTTCAAAAGAATTTGCTAATTTTGTGAACCCGAATGTTTCGGCGATAACCAATGTTTCCAGTGTCAACGCGCCCGTTTTAAAGCCGATTGCGACGCCACTATCAATTACCGGAGTGCCGACCGAAGTCATTGAACGCTTCGCTGCACAATTTCAATCGTTCGGATTGATGCCCGTCGCCGGAGCTGCCAGCGCGGCGAAAATTACTGATCTTGTCAAAGCCGACGGAAATACGCTGAAGCCAGGATCAACGATTGTTGTCCCGCTGGTGCGCGGAGATTTTTCGTTGTCCGCTGCCGGCACTGTGACGCATCGTGACGGCAATAAAATCTATGCTTTCGGGCATCCGTTTTTATCAGTCGGCGTCAGTGATTTTCCGATGAACGAAGGCGAAGTGATTACGGTCGTCCCGAACTTCGCCAATTCCTTCAAGCTCGCCAAACCAACGGCAATGGTCGGAGTGATGAAAGGGGATCGCGCCACCGGAATTTACGGTGAACTTGGCACGTCAGCTAAAATGATTCCGGTTGATATAAATTTGCAAACCAGTCGCGGTGAAGCGCGTAGATATCAATTTGAAATTGTTAATGATCGTTTCCTTTCGCCCTTGTTAATGCAGATCACGACGCTGTCTACGATTACCGGAACTGAACGACAGCTCGGAGATTCTACGATTCAGGTTTCTGCAAAAATTCAAATCAAAGACCAACCGGAAATCAAAATTGAAAATCGTCTTTCAGCTTCCGGCAATACGGCGCTCGCTACGGTGTTTAGTTTGTCGCAACCAATCAGCGCAATTTTTACGAGCGGCTTCAAGGATTTGAAAATCGAGAAAATTTCGATTGACCTGACTTCGCGGGATATTAAAAGTTCAGGACGTTTGGAACGACTGTGGATGAATCGCAGTGAAGTGAAGCGCGGCGAAACTGTCATGCTCCACGCCTTTGCGCGGACGGATGGCGGCGGAGAATATGTCGAGCGTATCGAAGTAAAAATCCCGGAAGACGCACCGCTTGGAAATTTAACCGTCAGTGTCGGAGACGGCATGGCGACGCAGGCTTCTGATTCACGCGTCGGATTCACGCCCAAAAATATTGAGCAATTAGTGCGGGAATTAAATCGCCTGCGCAAAGCGGATCGCTTGTATGTGCGGCTTTCACGTTCAGATAATGGAGCCATCATCAACAACGAAGAGATGCCGAATTTACCCCCGTCAGTATTGGCGACACTGGGTTCGGAGCGCACGACGGGTGGCTACAATTTGTCGCGCTCGATGACCGTGTTCGAGAAAGAACTTTCTCCGGCAGAGTTTGTGATTTCGGGAATGAAGGCGCTGGTTTTGAATGTGGTAGAAAAATAATTTGGTACAGTACGGCGAGCGGTAGCGAGCTGGTATCCCTCAATAAAGGAGAAAAATGTACACCATAAAAGCGACCTACGATGGACAAATATTTAAGCCACTAGCGACCGAGGTTTTGCCAACAGTGGAAGGCGAAATTTCTGTCGCTATCGTTTTTCTTGATGGCGCAAAATGGGAGACATCGCGACAGGATCAACGCGAAGCAGCCAGACGAATGCGAGCAGCCAGAGATTTGATGGAACCGCTGGGTATGAGTATCAAGGAGTTAGTGGAGGAAGGACGTGATCGCTAAACGATTGGTTATTGATGCGTGTGTTGCCTTGAAATGGCGGTTACGCGATGAAGATGCAGTAGATCAAGCCGATGCTTTATTATCCGATTTAGTCGACGAGAAAATTCAATTGTTGGCTCCAACATTGATTGATTACGAAATTACGAACGCTCTGAAAATGTCTGTTGTCCGGGGCCGAATTAGTGAATCGGATGCCGGACAAGCCCTGACAGATTACTGGGCTTATGCTATCGAAAGACACGATTTTAACCTAATCCAATTACTTACTTTTCAAATCGCCAACAAATACCAACGCTCAGTTTATGACGCTACCTATTTGGCGCTGGCACAATCGCAAGGTATTGAACTTATCACGGGAGATAAGAAATTATTTAATTCCGTTAGTACTGCGCTGACCTGGGTCAAATGGATCGGCGATTATCAATAAACCAAACTATAAAAATGCAAAAAACAATCACCTCCTTTTTTTTACTTCTCCTTCTGACAATTTTTTTCATCACAGCCTTCGCCGGAGGCCCTGCGTTCTGGCGTGTGACCACTCGTGCTGACGTTGAAAAAGGTGATGCGAATGGCGTCTCGATTGCCGATAACGGAACGCTGACACTGGCTCCGTCGTTCACGGAAATTTTTGATACGAAGCAGGCCTACATTTGGGCAGCGGCTTCGGATAGCGCGGGCAATGTCTACCTCGGTACGGGACACGAAGGGCGTGTCTTCAAAGTGGATTCTTCCGGCAAAGGTTCATTGCTTTATAAAACCAGCGAACTCGACGTGATGGCGTTGGCAGTGGACGCCGCAGGCAATGTTTATGCGGGTACGGCTCCTGATGGCAAAGTGTACAAGATTAATGCCAAAGGCGAAGCGACCGTATTTTTCGAGCCGAAAACGAAATACATCTGGGCTTTGACGTTTGATGCGCAGGGGCGATTATTGATTGGAACCGGAGACAAAGGCGCAATTTATCGCGTCACGCCGGAGGGCAAAGGCTCAGTTTTGGTGAAGACTACGCAATCGAATATCACCGCGCTGAAAGTGGATGCGAGTGGCAATATTATTGCGGGAACTGATCCGGGCGGGTTGGTGCTGCGCATCACGCCAGAGGGCAAAGCCTTCACGTTATTTGATTCGCCGCAAAAAGAAATTCGAGAGTTAGCCATTGGAAAAGATGGCAGCGTTTATGCGCTGGCGTTGTCAGAAGCATCGGGCAGCGGGGCGACAAATGCAGCGGCTTCAAGCGGATTAAGTGAACCACAGGTCATCAGCTCCGGTGATGGAGTCACGGTCACGATCAGCGACGTTCAGGTTCTTGATGGATCCTCAGGCACGACGACTCCGACCGCTTCGACTTCAAGTGGCACGTCTTCGAAAAGCGCAGTCTATCGCATTGACAGCAACGGCGTGAACGATACAGTTTGGAGTTCATCCGATGTGACGGCCTTTACGATGAACGTTGACGACAACGGAAAAACCTTAATCGGGACGGGGCAAAAGGGAAGAGTTTTTTCTGCGACGCTTGGCTCAAAGCCTTCATTGCAGTTACAGTCCACTGAAGCACAAACTTCACGCTTGATTAAAACCGCGTCAGGACAGCTTTATGCGGCATCATCAAATCTTGGCAAATTATTCAAACTGGGCGGCAGCACTTCTGCCAGTGGAACCTATACTTCAGCCGTGCGTGATGCGGCGACAGTGGCTATCTGGGGACGAGCTTCGTTTGTCGGCGAAGGCGACATCGAATTGCAAACGCGCAGTGGCAACACTGCCAGCCCTGATTCAACCTGGAGCGACTGGTCGGCTGCGATCAAAACCGCCGACGGCGGAAACGTTGTCAGTCCTCGTGCGCGTTTCCTGCAATGGCGAGCGACGTTGAAAGGCGCAACTACGCGGCTGCGTGAAGTCACAGTTTCCTACTTGCCTCGCAACCTTGCGCCATCAATTAATTCATTGTCATTGCAACCTATCGGCGTAGCTTTACAGCCCTTGCCGCAACAACCACCCGATCCGACAGTCGAGCAAGCCGGAATTGATCCCACAATTTTTGGCATCTCAGTGAATATGCCTCCGCGCAAATTCTTTCAAAAAGGGGCAATCTCCCTGCAATGGACAGGCGAAGACCGTAACGCGGATAAACTTGATTATTCGGTTTATTATCGCGCCGCAAATAGCAATGATTACTTTCCGCTGAAGTTAGGATTTACTGAAAATTATTACACCGTTGATGCGAATGCCTTACCGGATGGACGCTACGTTTTCAAAGTCGTAGCCAGTGATACGCCTTCGAATCCTGCCGAGATGGTCTTGACAGATGAAGAGGAAACCGAGCCGATTGAAATTGATAACTCAGCGCCAATTGTGACGGCTGATGCTGCGCAGACTTCAGGCAACAAAATCGAAGTCACGTTTCATGCGGAAGATAAAACTTCAATTATCAAACGCGCTGAATTTCAAATTGATGGTGGAGAATGGAAAGCTGTTTTCCCGGCAGATGGAATCGCCGATGCGCGCCGCGAAGATTTTAAAGTCAAGGTGACCCTCCCGGATGGCAAGCCGCACCTCATTGCACTGAGAGCTTTTGATGCCAATGCCAATGTTGGAAGCAGTTTCGCCGAAATCAAAGGTAGATAGCAGAAGCTGCTAGGTCGTCAAAGCTGGAATGAAGAGCGAAGGTTGGTTCTGCTTTCATGCGGAGTGCGATCCAGGGGAAAAGTAGGGATTATTTGACGATCCCCATTCCTTCTTTTATTTTGATGATTTGATTGCTGGAAGCAGCCGCAATCTTATCGGTTCCGCCGCCTAACCATTTGACTTCAAGGGAAGTGATTTTCGTAGCTTTCCCCATTCCAAAATGGATTCGCAAATCGTTGTGTGAATAATAACTGCCGCTGCTGCGGACTTCATCAGTGAGCGACCGTAATTTATTATCTTCGGATTTATATTCGAGCTTGACGCGAGCGCCCAGCCCGGTACGATTTGATTTGGCTCCGATTAATTTTACTTCCAGCCAATTATTTTTATTGCTGTTGTCATTGCGCAAAAGCGATGGCGGTTCGTTCATATTCATCACCAGCCAATCTACATCGCCGTCGTTGTCGAAGTCTCCGAATGCACAGCCACGACTGCTGTGTGGAGTATTGACGCCAGAGCCGCTGGATTGGCTAATATCCGAAAATTTCCCATTACCGAGGTTGCGGAAAATCTTGCGCGGACTGCGATGCGGATATTCCTTGAAAAACTTTTCAACTTCGGGGTACACATTGCCCGTGACGTAAGCAATGTCCGGCAATCCATCGTTATCAAAATCGTGAATGCCTGCGCCCCAGCAAACATATTTTGTAGACGCTCCAAATCCTGCGAAAAATGAAACATCCTCAAACAACCACTTACCTTGATTGCGATACAGCACAGGCGTGTCTTCGGCAAAATGCGTTTTGAAAATATCCATTTTGCCGTCGCCGTTGTAATCGCCAATTCCCAAGCCCATTCCGGCTTGCGGCTGACCGTCTTCGTTGTAGGCGACTCCGCTTTCGAGCGCGATGTCGGTGAAGGTTCCATCGCCGTTGTTGCGATACAGAATGCTCGCGGTCGAATCGCAGGCAACATAAATGTCAGGCCACCCATCGTCATTAAAATCGGTAGCGACCGCCGTCATCGGGTAACGCTCGAAGACCTTGCTGATGCCGGATTTTTCAGAACCGTCAGTGAACGTCCCATCGCCGTTATTGTGATATAGCCAGTTGCGGGCGTAGGGCATTCCTTTGGGGCCGCAATTCACCGGAATTCCTTTCCAAACGCAGTTCGCACCTTTGCCCGGTTCCAGCGCCGTTTTCAAATCAAAGCTCAGATAATTTGAGACGAACAAATCCAATTTTCCGTCCTTGTCATAATCAAAAAAAGTGCAGCCCGATCCCCAGCGAATCCCTTCAAAATCAAGCTTGGTTTTCTTCGTGACATCGGTGAAAGTGCCGTTTCCATTGTTGTGATACAGCACATTGTTTCCCCAGTATGTGATGAATAAATCGTCCCACCCGTCATTGTCGTAATCGCCAATCGTCAAGGCCGAAGCCCACCCGCTGCGCGTGAGTCCAGCCTTCGCGGTAACATCAGTGAATGTCCCGTTGCGATTATTTTTATACAGGCGATTCGTCGCTTCTTTCGGAGCGCCTTCGAGTTTTGATCCGCTCAGCGTCAGAATGTCCACCCATCCGTCGTTGTCGTAATCATAAAAAGCGACGCCGCAACCATTGGTTTCAATGATGTATTTTTTGGAACCTACGCCGCCGTAACTAATGGGTTGCGTGAGTCCGGCGGCGGCTGCAATATCAGTGAAAGTTTGCGCAGAAGCGGTGATTGTGAACAAGCAAAATAGAAACGAAAAAATTGCGGATTGCATAATCCAAGTATCGGTATTGTTGAGGCAGGATTCAACTCAAACGGCTCAGAGAATTCAGTAATTTCGTAGTAAAATAAATTTCCATCAACATGAATTATCAATTCTTTAATTTTTACTTTTCCCGAACAAGCATAATTATTTTTATGATGCTTGTCAGCGGTTGCAACTCCGTTT
This sequence comes from Blastocatellia bacterium, assembly GCA_043775925.1. Classification (GTDB taxonomy): domain Bacteria; phylum Acidobacteriota; class Blastocatellia; order RBC074; family RBC074; genus JAFDVL01. The sequence goes on along the minus strand of JAYVRW010000299.1, from coordinate 4,009 downwards.
CCGGGCAGGCAGTTGATTTATCAGGGAAAGCAACAAAACCGCTGAAAAGTGCGAACACTGTAGTCCTGATTTTTGTGAAAAATGATTGCCCGATTTCCAATCGCTACGCGCCGGAAATCAAACGGCTCACGGAAAAATATCAAAGCCACAAAATAAAATTTTTTCTGGTGTATCCAGGCGCAGATCAGGCTCCTGAAGTCATCAAAAAACATCAGACAGAATTCACCTTTGAAGTTGAAGCATTACGTGATCCAAAACTTCAATTCATAAAATCTTTGGGAGTGAGCGTCACGCCCGAAGCAGTTGTCTGGCAGCGAGGACGAATGATGTATCGTGGGCGGATTGATAACCGTTTTGTCGCTTTTGGGAAGATGCGACCTGCGCCAACTTCGCATGATTTAGAGATGGTTCTTGAAGCCATCAGCAAAGGCAAAGCAGTCTCGAAAAAAGTAACGAAAGCGATTGGCTGCTTTATTTCATAACGAATGAAAAAAATAAATCCTGAAAAATATGTGACAGTCTTTGTGTGTACCCTGATTTTGCTGGCTCTTGCACATGCGCAAACGCGCCAAACTTCGGCTCCGACTTTTAATCAACAGATTGCTCCGATCATGTATGAATACTGCGCTGCTTGTCATCATGCGGGAGGCGCTGCGCCGTTCAGTCTGATGAATTTTCAGGACGTAAAGAAGCGAGGAAAGATGCTGGAAACGGTAACAAAATCGCGCTACATGCCGCCCTGGTTGCCGGAGCCGGGACATGGAGATTTCATCGGCGCACGTCGCCTGAGCGAAGCCCAAATCAAATTAATCGCCGCGTGGGTTGCAGGCGGAATGCCCGAAGGCGCAGCGAAAGATTTACCCCCTGCGCCAACCTTCAACGAAGGCTGGCAGCTTGGCAAGCCTGATTTAATTGTCAAAATGAATGAGGGTTTTACCGTTCCGGCAACGGGTACAGATGTCTTTCGCAATTTTGTTTTGCCAATTCCGGTGAGTAAAACGCGCTTCGTCAAAGCCATTGAAATTCTTCCCGGTAATAAGCAAATCGTGCATCACGCCAATATTTTGATTGATCGCACCGGAGCTTCGCGCCGCTTGGATGCGCAGGATTCTGAACCCGGCTTTGGTGGAATGGAAGTTTCGATTGAATCGGATACGTTCGATCCCGAAGGGCATTTTCTGTTTTGGAAACCGGGAACTATACCGTGGGTTGAGCCGGAAGGAATGGCTTGGAAATGCGAACCGGGAACGGATTTGGTTTTGAATATGCACTTGCAAACAACCGGCAAACCGGAAAAAATCCAGGCAGAAATCGGGCTGTATTTTACCGACATTCCGCAAACGATTTTCCCGATGTTGTTGCAACTCGAACACGACGGAAAACTTGATATTCCCGCCGGAGAAAAAAACTTTCTCATCACCGATGAATTCACTTTGCCCACTGATGTAGACCTTTTGGGCATCTATCCGCACGCGCATTATCTGGGAACAGATTTGCAAGGTTGGGCGATTTTACCGAACGGGATGCGCCAGAATTTGATTCGTATTTCCAATTGGGATTTGAATTGGCAGGCAGTTTATAAATATCAGCAACCTGTTTTTTTGCCAAAAGGCACGAAGGTGATGATGCGGTTCAGCTACGATAACTCCGCCGCGAATCCGCGTAATCCGAACCATCCGCCGCAGCGAGTGCTGGCAGGGAATCGCTCTTCTGAAGAGATGGGCCACCTCTGGTTACAGGTCTTGCCGCGCTCTGCCCACTCTGTCATAGATGCGCGACCACTGTTGCAGGAAGCCTTGATGCGACGCAGGCTGGAAAAATATCCAGCCGATTACGCTGCGCATTTCAACCTCGGAGCCGTCCTGCAAACACAAGCCAAACACGAAGAAGCCATTCAGAATTTTCAGCAGGCGTTGCAGGTTCGACCGGACAGTTTTATCACGCTGACAAATCTTGGTTTTTCGTGGCAGGCGCTGGGCAAAAATGAAACTGCGATGGATTTTTTTCAGCAGGCAATTAAGCTGAACCCTGACTACGTGAACGCTCGTTATAATCTGGCGAATTTATTGTTGCTACAGGAGCGTGCTACTGAGGCGATTCAGCATTTACAGGCAATTCTGAAAATTACCCCGAATGATGCCGGAGTTTATAACAGTTTGGGCAGTGCTTATGGAATGCTCAATAACCGCGCTAACGCTGAAGAGTCTTTTCGGCAATCGGTTCAGTTTCAGGCTGAGAATGCCGACGCCCACGCCAATTTAGCATTCATGCTGGCTTTACAAGGAAAATTTGAAGAAGCAATGACACAGTATGAAACGGCATTAAAATTAAACCCTAACAATGCAGCAGCGCATAATCAGTATGCCGTTTTGCTCGCACGACAGGGGAAAATGAAAGAAGCCGCTGCCCATTTTGAACAAGCGGTGAAACTGAATCCTGAAGACGAAGGCGCGAAGGCGAATTTGAATAAGGCGCGGGCTTTGATTAAGTAAATTTTTTTAATAGACCACGGATAAAGCGGATCATGCGGGTCATCGCGGATCGTTCAAATTGGAAGCTGCGAAAATCTGCATGATCCGCTTCATCTGTGGTCTATTCTTTAATGATGCGATTGATGCTTCATTGAGGCTGCGAAAGAAAATGCTTTTTGAGTCATAACGATGGGCTTGGTCGCGCCTTCAGCGATGCGGTAAAAGCGATCCATCAACACATTTTGAAAATGCTGCGCTCGAGATGTCGGCCATTTGATTTCTATTTCTTTGATTGTTGTCGCGTCGCCTAATCCGACGTGCAAGCGAAGAGGTGAACCGCCAAAACTGGAGACTGCGCCGATGCTTCTGAAAATGTCACGGATTCCCGTTTTCGTTTCAATGCGGACGTGTACACGGGTTCCAATCGCTGAGGTATTGGATTTTACACCGCGCAAATCCAGAGAAATCCAATGATTGCCGTGACCGGGATTTTCAAACAAAACACTCTGATACGTGTCGCCTGGATAGGCTCCGCCAATGACTTCAAAAACATCTTCGTCTCCGTCATTATCAAGATCAGCAAAGGCGATTCCGTGCCCTTTTTGCAGGTGTCCGAAGCCGCCTGAAGTCGTCACATCTTGAAAAACTTTGCCACCTGCATTGCGAAACATTTTGTTGGGAAGCAGCGCCGCGAATTCCGGCGTACCTGTGCCGAAATAACAATCCAGCCAGCCGTCATTGTCGAGGTCTCCGAAATTTGCGCCCATCGCCAGAATCACGCGGTCAAGCTTCATTGCTTTCGTTACGTCCGTGAAAGTGCCGTTTCCGTTGTTATGAAACAGGCGCGGAGTTTCTCCGTGATGAGGCCAGCCGAGCTGAAAAGCGCCGATGTCGTTGAGCGATTCTGTGTAATATCCTTCGACTAAAATGTCTTCCCAGCCGTCGTTGTCGTAATCCCAGAACCACGTAGCGAAACTGTGCAGCGGTTCTCCCACGCCCGCCTGCGCGGTGACGTCAGTGAATTTCCACTCAGTAAAATCAGGCTTCTGAGCGTTTTTTGCTCCGTCATTGCGGTACAGACGGTTTGGCTGACCCTTAATTGAAACGTATAAATCCGGTCGTCCATCGTTGTTGAAGTCACCCCACGTTACGCCTTTGACGAAATCGAGATCGGCTAATCCGAGCTTCTCTGCAACCTCGGAAAACGTGCCATCGTGGTTATTGTGAAACAGTTGGGAAGGATGTTTGAATTTTGAATTTGATTCGTGCCCGATGAATAAATCCAGCCATCCATCATTGTCGTAATCCGCCCACGCCGCAGTTTGCGTTGGATGAAATGACAGCAATCCTGCCTGCTCCGTGACATCATCGAAAGTGCCGTTGCCATTATTTTTGAGCAATGACGGCGGGTAGTTTCCGTGTTCGCCCCACCAACCTCCGCGCAGCACGAGGACATCAATAAATCCATCGTTGTTGAAATCGGCGTGAATCAAATTTAACCCGCCGACTTCGCCGATTAATCCAGCTTCCTGGGTGCG
>JAYVRW010000298.1:0-14364 GCA_043775925.1 Blastocatellia bacterium | reverse complement strand
CAATGGTTGATGTGCATGAAAATTTCTGTTGAAGAACTCGAAGTCGAACCGCAATGGCGTCATTTCCTGATGGAAAAATTTAACAGCTTAGCCGATTTCATGCGCAATCAGGAAAATTGAAAAGAGCTGTTTCCAGCTCTTTCCAAGAGGCAGTTTCAATTCTCCCTTGTCCACAAACTCGATTCTGTTTCGAGTCTTTCCCGATAATTATTTGAGGTGAATTATGGCTTGTGATTTGAATAATCCTGCGCAGTGCCTGAGCTTTGGAAAATGGATTGCGACCTTTCCTTTACGAGCAGTGCCGAGCTTTGATGAAATTCTCAATGCTGATGCACCGACTGGGTTGCGCAATCTGATAACTACTCCCATCAATAGCGCCGGAATGCTGCCAGATTGTGCCGACGTAGCTTTTTGCCTGCGTCATCATTATCTGAAATCGCGCAACAAAGCTTTTAGTTTTAAAGTTGGCCCAAAGCTTTCCACGGCGCTGACGCTTAAACTTGGACTCGGAGTCACTGATGCGCAGATGCGTAAATGTATGCTGAATGCCGGAACCGTGAGTTTTCAGGAAGAGCGTAGCCAATTTTCTTTGGTGACTTATTACCGTGACTCACACGGAAGAGTTACGAATTTAAACAGTCTTTTGAACGATGGATTGAAACCCGGAGACGTTTTTGTCTGGAAGCGTCGCCCGGAAATTGTTTCATCAAATTTTCAGGGGCATTCACAAACCATTCAGGAAATTCTTCCACCGGTTTTTGATGCTGCCGGAAATCTCATCACGGAAGGCAGTGTCATTCTCTTGCAGGGAAATATGAGTGGCGGGCAGGGGAAGGGCGAATTGCAACAGCGTGTTTATACCTTTGCTGAATTGACAGGCGTTGACAGCGGCGATGACCGCATAGTTTTTGAACCACGCTTCGGCAAGGAATTTTTCTTTGGAGCCGGAACCTGGAAAGGATAAGGCTCAGAGTTCACGCTTCAGTGTGTAAAAATCCAAGCTGAAGCGTGAACTCTAAACTGCTTATTTCGTCAGTTTGGCATCTGCCCAATCGAACTGACATCATCCCTGCCGATGTTAGCCGTGAAGGTTTTGTAGGCTCCGCTCAGGTTGTAAACGATTTGCGAAGAAGCATGTGCACCCAAACCTTTCACGTAAATTTTCCCGTTCAGTGTGATTGTTCTACCGTCATTCGCGGCGCTCTCACCGTTGCTGCGATTTTTTTCCACGGTAAAGTTGCAATTGTGGAATTATTTGTTTGATTTGACTCGCGCTTGACCACGATAATTTTGAGACTGCGCCTCCACCGTTTTCATAGAACTCCAACTTGAGATCATATTTCTGACCAGCCGTTAACGTCATCGTCCCGCTGTTCTCAATGGGAGCGTGATCTGTCCAATTGTTAATGATGAGCTGATTATTCACCCACAATCGGATGCCGTCATCAGAGGTCGTATAAAACGTGTAGGCCTGTGAATATTGGGGCTGAACCTGTCCTGTCCAACGCGCCGAAAAGGTATCAACTCCGATGGAGGCATCCGGCGAACCATAGCCCCAATCGAAATTTATAGTTCCATCCGTGCGCGTAATTTTCGGTGCTGTAAAATCTGAATTATCGAAATACTGTCCGGTTAATCCAGTGCCAGTTCCTGCCGTGACGGAAGTCGGCGTAGCGGAAACTTCATTTGAATTGAGACTTGTTTGGGAGCCGTTTATGGCTGTGACTACAAAGTAATAAGTCGTTCCATTCGTCAACCCCGTGACTGTCGAAGAGGTGACATTGCCAACCGAAAGTTGATTTGAATAATTGCCTGAAGCCGTTCCGTCTTTGATAACATATCCGGTTGCCCCGCTCACCGCTGTCCAGTTAAGCGTAGCATTTCCATTGCCTGCGGAGGCGTTGGTGATTTGCGGAGCTGCAATCTGCGGAGCAAGACGAACCATCTTTGCTACTGACGGCACGCCCTGATCGTCAATGATGAAAAGCATGTAAACGCCTGGCGGTGCAAGGTTCGCGTTGTTGGGCGAAGTGGCTTCAAGATTATTTCCGGCTAAGCTAAATGTTAATGGAATCCGACGTTGATCGAAATTCACCGAATGCGTGACGGATGGAATATGGATCATGGAAACCTGACGAATGCTGGCGGCATTCGGAGTTGTAATTGTGAATGATGAATTATATCTAACCGAAGTTGGTGCGCCTGTGATTGGTGGTCTCGCAGCCAATTGCCCGGAACCATCTTTTTTGAAGAGATAAGGCGGAGTGAAAATCTCAATATTTTTTTCTAAATATCCAACCTGATAACAAGTTCCGCAGATGCCTCCACCGCCGGAGAATACGCGACCATCAGGCAATAAAAATGCGGTTGAATGATACTGTCTGGTTTTTTGCATGCTGGATAAAGTGGTCCAGATTCCAGTCACCGGATTCCACAATTCAGCCGCGTAGACTCCCGTATTCAAATCAATCAACCCGGCTCCGTTATAATTGCCTCCCGTCGCTAAAACGGTTCCATCCGGGAGAATCGTCAAGTTATGCTGGCGACGCCCATTCGCCAGGTCAGCCGTATTCGTTACCACCGGATTTGCCGTTGTGCTCGTAATATCAAGAATGACCGAACGCTTGGTGGAAGCTCCGCCGCCCGTGGCCAAAATCTTTCCTGCCTCGTACATCGCGTATGATCCATAATCACGATAGATGCCATCGCGTGCGCCAATGTTTTGCCAGGCTCCGGTTCCGGCGGTGTCCAGATAACGCAGATTGTCATCAGGGCCAAAATAAAAAGCTCTACCGTTCGGCGCAGCATGCAGCCAAGGATAGAGTGGCAGGCTCAGCGTGGCATTACTCAAGGTTCTTAACGTTCCGTTCGTAGCGCGAACTTCAGGCGTTGCCGGGCCGCCGGAAGTAATTAACATTTCTCCATTGGCGAGTCCGGTAACGGCAGGATACCACCTGCCGCCTTGCGTCATGTCTGCGGTGCGCGTCCAGGTATTATTCAGATAATCGAACAGATGTGTTGTGACCGTTCCCTGAAGTTGCGCGTTTAAATTTCCACCTGCGATAAAGGGTGTTCCATCCGGTAGGCTGGCGTGCCCCGCACAGAATAAATTGAATCCGGTCGTGTTATCTACTCTGGTGACCAGATTCGTGGCGGGATCCCAGATGACGACACGGGTAAAATCATGCACCTGATTATTTTCAGTTGGTAAATCGTTGACAGAATCCCACGCGAGCACTTTTCCGTTGGGTAACAGCATCGTATGAATGGCAACCAGCGGCCAATCGTAAACAGGTGACCATTGTCCGTAGAGATGAGCCGTGCTTGATTGAAGTGCGGGTTCCCAATAAGGGCGAATCGGGTAAGCATTGACGGAATTATCAAAAGTCTCAAAGGTTTTTCGTAAATCCTGATTGACCTGCTCGAATCCCTTAAATCCGAAATCTAACTGGCGATGCTTTTCGATCTCTTTTTCAGAAACAGCGGTATGATCGCTGTGCGCCTGTGCTTTGAAGGCATAAAACAGAGTCGTGAGGATCATCAGACCGCTCAAGAAAATCAATAGACGGGGGGCTTTCATATTGGTTACCTGTAAGAAGAGTGAATCGTATGGTTGAATGTACTTGAATGATCTTATTTGAGCATTCAACGTTGGGTTTGGAAAGACGAGACAGGGTTGATAAGATTTTTTCAGGATTTACAAAGTAAGAAGCATGGTTATTTGAAGCCTTACAGTTTCCTGTCAATCCGGTGAAATCCTGTTCATCCTGTCTAATGGTTTTTGATTCAATTTGGCAGTTTGTTCAATTCAATAGACAGAACGATGCCGTTTGGTCTAAATAATCAATGAGAGTGTAGTTCCAGAAAAAAGAGAAAAATTATGCTTTTTTTTTCAGTGTGTCTTGATTTGAAAAATCGTCCGGTTGTAGTGGTCGGCGGAGGCCCCGTTGCAGAAGGGAAATTGCTGCAACTGGTTGAAGCACAAGCTCGTGTTCATCTGGTCAGTCCAACGCTGACCGAAACGCTGCAAAAACTGGTCGAAAGTGAAACGATCACTTATCGCTGCGGAAAATTTGAAGAATCAGATCTAACCGGAAATTTCCTGGTCGTTTGTGCGACGAATTTTCAACTGGTCAACGAAGAAGTTGCCAAAGCCGCCGAACTTCGCAATATGCTGTGCAATGTCGTAGACCAGCCCGCGCTCTGCAATTTTATTACTCCAGCTATCGTCAGCCGTGGAGCCTTGCAAATCAGTATTTCCAGTGCCGGACAAAGTCCGTCTGTTGCGCAAAGAGTCAAACGCGAAATCGCAGAACTTATCGGTTCCGAATACGAAACCTTGCTGGAAATAACTTCGGCTTTGCGCACGGAGTTTCGAGGAATTACGCCAGATTACAATACACGACGTGATTTTCTGCGTAGCTTTGTGGACTCAGAAGCGCTGGATTTAATTCGTCAGGGAAAAGTGGAAGACGCCAGGAATTTAGCGCAACAAATGCTTGCCGAATACGTTAAAGTAAATGGGATCATCAAGTAAAAATCTAAACTTTGGCAGTTCACCTACCGTTCATTACCGATCAGGAGAATTTATGAAAACTATACTTTTTGCTGCGTTGCTTTTGCTGACAAATATTTCTGTACGGGCGCAATGGCAGGATGGTAATCTGGCGCTGAAGACCAACGGCTCGGTCTTCAAATCAGGCGAGGAATTAAAGGTTGAAATTGTTGCAATGGAAGCCATTCCTGAGTCATTTTATACGCAGGTCAATTATTCCTATCAGGTCAAAGTGAAAAAGACTTTTGAGACTGAAAAAGACGGCAAGACCACTTCCGAAGAACGTGAAGTTGAAGAAACGGTCGTGAAAAAACGTAAGGAAAATCCGCTGTTGGTAAAGATGGATCAGTATCAGGTTCAACTCCTTGATAGCACGTATTATTTTGGGGACACCGCGCCGGAAGGATGTATCACCGTCAAGGTTGATATTTTTCGTGCCTATTCCAAAGAGCCTGTCGCGCACTTGAATTCGCGTGTTTGTTATGAAGATTCGGTGAAGCCAAATACTTCTACTTTTCTGCGAGGATTGAAGCGAATCAACAATGATACGTGGATTATTTTTGATGGGTTATTTTCCTCAAGCGCCCGATACAGTGCGCTCATTATGCGAGACTCCGAAGTCGTACAACATCTCAGGGTGGGAATTAATGGAAATGAAAAAGAACTTAACATGACGGCATTTGAATTTAATACATTAGCTGGCAAAACCTATGATGTATTAGTTCACGATCATTATAAAAATATTTCGCCTACTTTAGTTAAAGTAAATTTTGCGACCTCAAAGTAAATACGAGGTAGTATAGCTTTACTAAAAATTAAAATAATTTACAAGAAAACTGTTGACGATATTTATAAAAACAAGTATAAGTAATCTTCGTTCAATTTATGGGAATTCCCCCATTACGTTTTTAAGGAAATTATGACGGGTTTAATTAACACAATCAAACAAACAGTCGGCGGCGCAGCGATATGCGTCCTGCATCCGTTCGGATGGCAGATCGTCGGCGTTGTCTGTTTTGGGTTATCGCCCAGGTCATCAGCCAAACCGAATATGCCAAATGGTAAGCTCACCTCCGAACTATTCCGAAGTGATTATCGCCAATTTGAGCATCGTTAGTACGCGGGAGCGGGTTCCCGCTCCCAAATCCAGAAAGTAAACAAATACAAGGATTTAGGTTTAGAAAAGACCCGCTCTCGGAAGCCCGATGATGCGGGTTTTGTTCTTTTACTTAACGCCAGTGATCCCATAATGGACTTGGGGCCGGATTGTAACCCCGGTGTCTTAATGGCAAGCAGGTTCGATCCCTGTCTCTGGCACCAATTGTACTCAGGAAGGTTAGGCTAATTGGTAAGCCACCAGTTTTGAAAACTGGCGAACCATCAGCGGGATGTGGGTTCGAGTCCCACACCTTCCTCCAGATTTGAAGGAGCGTAGTCAGAAAAACAATTTCGGAAGTGTGGCAGAAATGGTAAATGCGCTAGTTTGCTAAGCTGGAGAGTTAATAGCTCGTATAGGTTCAAATCCTATCACTTCCGCCAAAATTAAGTACGGAGAGTTAGCCTAACTGGTAAGGTAGTAGCTTCGAAAGTTACCGAGCATAGTCTCATCAGAGTTCGAGTCTCTGACTCTCCGCCAGCTATACGTGTGTCTACTTTTAGTTATAAGTAAAGTAAGGTTCTTTATATATAAATAGGGAGTAGGGGGAAGAGGTTATGGGATAGAGGAGCAGTGAACAGAAATCTGCGAACTGCGAACTGATTACCGCGAACTTTTTCCCTTCTGTGGCTGTGGCGCAAATGGAAGACGCGCTGGTCTTAGAAACCAGAGGTTGAAGGTTCAACTCCTTCCAGCCGTACCAAAATCAGTTCGCAGTTTGCAGTTCACAGTAAACAGAAACCTGATGGTGAACTGGTTACTGCGAACCGCGAACTGACAACTGCGAACTTCTTCAGGTCGCTTGGCCGAGTGGATTCAGGCGGTGGATTGCAAACCCATCTACACAGGTTCGATTCCTGTAGCGACCTCCAAATTTGATAGTACCGCGAAGAGCGGGTTGAAAATTCGAGCCGAAGTGGTGCAATTGGCAGACACGGCGCACTTAAAACGCGCTTTTATTGAGAGTTCAAATCTCTCCTTCGGCACCAAAGTGTAATGCAGGAGTATGGTGTAATTGGTAACACGCCAGTCTCCAAAACTGAAGTCCCGGGTTCGATCCCTGGTACTCCTGCCAAAGTTATTATGCGGACGGTCAAGCGATCATTGAGGACTCATAACCCTCGGTAGTTGGGAGCGTTACCCAGGTCCGCAACCAGTTAAAATCATTAGTGGCAGATACAATGAGAATAGTAACTAACTATTAAATTAAAAGGTAAGCTTCGGGAAGAATTCGCAATGGCGAGGCGGTAAAAGTGTCTTTGTGTAAGCACTATAAATTGTTGAAAATAAATGAGATAACTTGAAAATAGTGCTTGCACTATCTCGAAGGATAGTTTATAAATATTAACACTATGAAGTTAGTAAATAGGTACAACGAAATAACGAATATGCCGCGCGTCAATGATTGGCGCAGGGGCGGTATCTTTACTAATCATAGAGTCAATGCAAAGTTTATGATGTTGATTCAAAGTACAGCAGTAAAACCAAGCGCCGAATCATTCGGTCGTCAAGATTAGCCAGCGGGAGCGGATTCCCGCTCCCAACTAATCCAATAAAGACAGTGAACCAATTGGGAGCAGAACCGCAAAGTTATTTGCAAGTTTGGGTCTGTGGCCTAACTGGATAAGGCAACGGCCTTTTAAGCCGTGAGATGTGAGTTCAAGTCTCACCGGACCCACCAAACTTTTTTTGCTCCTGTAGCTTAATTGGTAAAGCAGCAGGCTTATACCCTGCCAGCGCCGGACTAGCGCGTGATTCAGGTTCGATTCCCGACGGGAGCAGTTTTATGGCGGACATAGTTCAAATGGCTGGAACGCTTGACTGTGAATCAAGAGGCTGTCGGTTCAATTCCGACTGTTCGCCCCAAATTATTGATGGGAAGTGGCGCAATTGGCGGCGCGCTCGGTTTTGACCCGAATGGTTGTAGGTTCGACCCCTACCTTCCCAGCCAGCAATTTTTGAAAGGAGCAGCGATGATTTTGAAAACCAGAGCAACCAGGATGACTTCACGAAAGTTGTCGAATTTGGAAGAAGAACTCAAGCCGTTATTGGCACGAGCGATGGCAGGCGCTGCTTCTTCGCAGGAATCTGAACGGATTCAAATGATCTTTTCACTTTGCCGTCAGGCGAACAAATTAGAGCAGTACCGCGTCTGGCATTCGCAAGTGAAAGCTGGGAGCGCACACCCAGGGAGCGCAGGCGGCTCGCCTGCGCACGGTCAGCGGTAGCGATGCCGTTGTTGATAAAGGGTAAGCCTGACGAGGCAATGATTTCTTATGTGAGGGAGAAAAGCGGCACTGCGTGCGCTTTTTGCAGGCGAGCCGCCTGCGCTCCCGGGGATTTTCGGCTCGAAGCTCAGTTTGGGTTGAGCAATCGGTTGATAACCGATAGGTCGTTGGTTCAAATCCAACCGAGCCGACCAACAAATTTGGCGGTGAATGCAAAGAGTCGCGCGGGTAGTTTTTCAAGCTATTGCTAGTGAGTTCAAGTCTCACCGCCGCTACCAGATTTGGCTCTGTAACTCAGATGGCCAGAGTGCCCGACTGTCTATCGGGATGCCACGGGTTCAAGTCCCGTCAGAGCCGTCAAAATTAGTTTCGAGTTTTTAGTTTCGGGTTTCGAGGCTTCCTGTCAGGGTATTACCTCGAAACACAAAACCCGAAACGCGAAACTGATTCGCGCAGCGTTTGTCGTGAGTAAATCCAGTCTTTGCACGGTGAGGCTCACGTTGGTGGTAAAGCGGGGCCAGACATTCGCTGCTAAAAATTGTTCTTTGAATTACCAGGCGCGTCAGATGTTTTTTCTTGCTATGCTCAGGATTTTTGCCGGAGCCTTGGCGAGGCTATCAGGACTTCCTCCCGGATGGATAATCTGACGCAATTTCTGGGAGCGCACGCGGCTCGCGTGCGGTGCTGGAGCGTAAGCGACAGTGCTCAGTGAAAAGTTACAGGCGTGTAGGAAAGAAAGCTTCGAGGACTCGCTTTCAGCACGCAAGCTGCGTGCGCTCCCGGAAAAAAATTATTGAGAGATAGCCAAGTTGGTAAGGCATCAGACTGTTAATCTGACCATGCGTGGGTTCGAATCCCACTCTCTCAGCCAAATTTGTGGCGAATGCAGATGAAACTACATTGTTGAAAAATCGTTTCATCATTTCTTGTCGCCATTTATGTCTGCGAAGCGCAACTGGTTCGCGCACCAGTCTTCCAAACTGGAGACAGTGGGTTCGAGTCCCATCGCAGACTCCAAAATCAACAACGGCTGCGCTCTGAATATTTTGAGTGCAGCCGTCGTGAAAAAGATTTGCTCCTTGAGAAAAGAAATTAGTGTTTATGTTTGGGGCCACGACCATCTAAGCGTCCATTGCGTGCGTCGTGTCCGTTGACAAATTTATCGTCCTTTTTTCGTTGGTTTGACTGTTGATGGGAATTGCCGCGACCTTTGCCTTTCCCTTTGCCTTTCCCATGATGGTCAAAGGAGGCAGCCGTTGCCGTGCAAATTAATAATGCGGTCAACAGAAATGCCATGACCCATGCGTTGATGTGTTTGCTGCTCATAAATTTCATCGTTTACCTCCGAGTTTCATTTAGACGTGAGAAAGGGGATCAATTTTTTAGCAGGGATAGTATAGCGCATCCTTACATCATTGCATGAAAATATTTGTACGCTGTCGTAGCTCAACGGACAAGAGCAGCCGCCTTGTAAGCGGCAGGTTAAGGGTTCAATTCCCTTCGGCAGCTCCAATATAGTTTTGAGTTCTGGGTTTCGGGTTTAGAGGATCACTGACAGGGTGCTCCCTCGAAACGCAAAACCTGAAACTCGAAACCAAATATAGAAGCGTAGCTCAGCGGCGAGAGCGGCTGTTTTACAAGCAGCGGGTCGTGAGTTCGAGTCTCACCGCTTCTACCAATTTTTTGGTATAACGAAACTAGCAAAGGGGAAGTGCGATGTTTTGGTTTTTATGTGGGGTCGTAGCCAAATTGGCAAGGCACTGGTCTTGCAAACCAGAAATTGTGGGTTCAAATCCCACCGATTCCACCAATTGGAGGGCAGAAGTTTGAGCGATGAACGATGAAATAAATACAATACTTTCATCGTTCCACCTTCAGCCCTTAATTTTCCAGGTGTAGGGTAGTGGCCACCCACTTGTTTTGGGAACAAGTCCACGCAGGTTCGATTCCTGCCACCTGGACCAGATTGAAATCAAAAGGTAAATGGCAAATATCAAAAGGCAAAAGTAAAATTCTGAAGAGGGCCTTCAAACGAGAAAAAAAGTGCCGACCTTTTGATATTTGCCATTTACCTTTTGATTTGACCCTTTCCTCCGTGTAGCTCAGATGGAAACCAGAGCGCTGCGCTACGAACGCAGAGGTCGCAGGTTCGAGCCCTGCCACGGAGGCCAATAAATTCGGTTGGATAGCTGAGATGGATTAGCGGCTGTCTGAAGAGCAGCAAAGGTTGGTTCGATTCCAACTCCAACCGCCAAAGACAGTTTCGAGTTCTGAGTTTCGGGTTTCGAGGATCACTGACAACGGGCTACCTCGAAACGCAAAACCCGAAACCCGAAACTATTTTTCGCCTCCGTATCGGTCTCGGCTTCTACCCGGGTTAACCGTAACTGGAAAATTGATGCAGGTTCGAATCCTGTCGGAGGCTTTCCACTAAATTTGCACTAAATGTACCGCTCGACCGCGACGTGGACACAATATTTTCGTATAATGGACTTCGACGATTAACGTAGATTTCAACTTTGGGCATTCAACCCAACTTACGAAATGGGATTATTTATGCAGCCACACAGAAAAGTATTACTACTGAATGCTTCTTATGAGGCGCTCAACGTAGTCTCAGCTCCGAAGGCTCTGGCATTGATCTGGCGTCGCGTAGCTGAAGTTGTCGAACTTGATCCCGGTCAGGTACTTTATTCCCCCAATTATAAATTTGATGTGCCTTCCGTCATTCGATTGAAGCATTACATTGATATTCGTTCGCGGCAAAATCGTACGACCAGCCGTGCCCGAATTTTAATGCGTGACAAACATCGCTGTCAGTATTGCGGAAAAAAGGGAACGGTTTTTGAATTGACGCTCGACCACATCGTGCCGAAATCAAAGGGCGGAAAGACGATTGCTGAAAACCTTGTCGCCGCGTGTACGACCTGCAATAACCGCAAAGCTGACCGTACGCCGGGTGAAGCCCGAATGCCGCTGCTCGCCAATCCTGCCGCATTGTATTTCGGACTGGAACGCGCAGCCTTGCAGCATCAGGCAGAAGCCCGACCAGAGTGGAGAAAATATCTTTACCTGGAACACGCACACGCGATGGTGGCGTAGTCGTCAGATTAATAGACCACAGATTAAGCGGATTATGCGGGTCTTCACGGATCAGAAAATCCGCGAAGACCCGCTCAATCTGCGGTCTATTTTAATAAATAGGGAATCGTCATCGGTCCTTCAGGTAATACCGCAATCGGTGCGTCTTTGCCGATTTTTTCTAACTCCTCATTCACACGTGCTTCGATATTTTTGATTGGTTCAAGGAACGCTCGGTGCACTTCATCCGAAGGTATTTCACTCAGCAAAGCCGTTCTGCCTTTAAGTACAATCATTCCCAACAACTGCGCTTCCCATTGATCGTACATTGAAAATCCTGGCGTCAAAATCGTATCCAACATTGCTTGCGGCGAAGTATGCTCGAATAATAATTTTTTGAAATTTCCGTGTGTCGGGAAGCCATCGTTGCAACGTGCTGCCGCGATAATCAATCCGTCCTGTTCGACGATCTGCGCTCCGGCGGACATGCCTTTGACGGCTTGATATAAATTTTGATCGAGCGGATAACCGCTGTTCGTAGTGATGACAATCGGGAACGCTTTTTCTACCCCAACCATCGCCGTAGATTTCGCAAACGCGCAGCCTTCGTTGTGCGCAGTCAGCGGATCGCCGCAAAAGAAATTCGTGATTTCGCGCTTGAGATTTTGCGTGACGTTGATGCAAAAATCTACGGGCAACAATGAGCCGTAGCTGCGCACAATATTCTGCGTCGGATTGCCTTCAATCAATCCCCACGTGCTGTTGGGATGCCCGATAATTTCAGCGCGGTGATAATGCATGATCGAATCAATATCTGCGACGGCGGGGAAAATCCCTTTGTAGCCACCCGAAAATCCCGCCATAAAATGCGGCTCAATAAATCCCATCACAATGCGCTTATCGGCTTCGACATATTCTTTGTTGAAGTAAACTGTATGACCGTCGGCAGTCTTTCCGCCAACCGCCAGGGTTTCCGCGTCATGTGAATTGTGGTTGACGATTTTGTAATTTTTGAAAATATTTTCGCCCACCATCGAAACCAATTCAGCATCCGTATTGACGCGATGAGACCCGGTTCCATTGATGATCGTGAAGTTCTCCGCCGCCACGTGAGGCAATTTTTCAAATACCCAACGCAACAATTTTTCAGTCGGCAAAGGGCGCGTCAGATCGGGAATAACGACCGCAACTTTGTCGGTAGATTTGACGATGTCGCGCAACGGAGCGCAGTTGATTGGATTGCGGACAGCCGCACGAAATTCAGCCGCTTCGTCAGGCAAGCCGGGCAAAAATTTCGGATTGAAAACTGTCGTGTTGGCATCAGGCAAATTAATTCCAATGCCGTCTGTTCCGTATTGGAGATGAATTTTCATATAAGAAATCTTTTGGAGATTTGTATTTTTTGTCGCTGAAAGCGACCGAGTAAATATCGTCGGGTAGCACCCGACGAAAGTAATTTATGAATTGCAAATTCCCTGAAAGGGAAAAAT
The DNA here is from genome assembly GCA_043775925.1 of Blastocatellia bacterium. Taxonomy (GTDB): domain Bacteria; phylum Acidobacteriota; class Blastocatellia; order RBC074; family RBC074; genus JAFDVL01. Next base: position 1,854 of record JAYVRW010000298.1, on the reverse strand, counting down.
CTATACGACGCCTTCAGCGTCGGTGGCTCATCGTTGCTACTCGTCGGGATTCTCCCGACGCTATTAAATTTGTCCGCTTTGCGGACGATTATTTACCAGCCTTAATTTTCCCCGTCATCTGATACAACCACAGCAACGCCGTATTCATCATCTTTTCCCCCGCGCCAATTTCTACCGGAGAAACTCCTTGATCGGCTCCGTAGCCGCCTTCGGCAACAGCTTCGATGGTTGGAAAATATTGATGATAGCCGTTGCAGTAGCCAAAGAAAAATACTTGCATGCCGCGTACACGTTCCTTCAAACGAATCGCGTGATTCGCAAAAAATTCTCCCGAAGCGCCAACCAACGCGATTTCATTATTGAGCAAAGCTACCGTCAATCGCGGACGGACTCCGCCTGCGTATTCATCAGTAAAATTGGGAATTAGCTCAGGAAAAAAGGCTTTTCCGTAGGCATTGATAACGGTCGAATTGCTGAAATCTATCCGCGAACCAAACGTCATTCGTTCTTCGCGTACTTGTAAAGACGGGGCGGGAATTTCTTTGGTAGTCATCGTCGCCATAAATTTCAACGCTTCTTTGGCGAGCGCGATGCCGTAGCTTTGATGATCCTGACCGTTGGTTTTATTCGTAGACATATCGCCCGAAGCTCCCTGCATAAAAATCGCGCTGGCTCCGGTTTCCTTTTCAATTTCAGCTTTCATCGCGCCCACATAATCCGCCGAGAATTTCAGCGTCGAAGCCGGGATATTGGTCGGATGTGCCGTGAAATTTACGATCACCGCGATGGGCTTGCCAGACAAATCATCAAAGCGCAGCAACCGTAAATCTTTGTCTACAGGCTTCGGTTCAAGCTTCGTATGGCGATTGCGATTGAAGCCCTCAAGCGGAAAAATCCCACTCGCTAATTTGGCAGGTTGAAGCCTGGAATTCGCTTCGATGATCGCCGCAACAATTTGGTCTTCAAGCAATTTATAATACCGAATCGAAGCGTCAAATTTTCCTTTGCCCTTGCCATCTTCATCTGCTAATTCCAGTACTGGCCCGTGATGTGTATGCGATCCGGCGATGAAAGAATAATCAATATTGGCAGTGGCTTTGATGCGCTGCCGAATATTTTGTAAAGATTTTTCATTCGGCGAACGCCCTAGGTCTAAACCGACAATGGCGAGCTTCGTCTCGCCAGCTTTGATGACTACGGCAGCGGCGTAAAGCGGATCAATTTTACCTTGCGACAAGGCATCGTGCCGCTCCCCATAACCCCACATCGGCACAGCTTCGGTGGGCGTAATTTCTTTCCGAGAACTGCCGACCTGAAAACTCGACTGCGCGAAAATTTGAGATGCACTGATGACCAGAATTACGAAGAATAAAATCAAGCCTGAAATTTTTTTTTGCATCGTTTTACCTTTTGAATTTTTTTATTTGGATGTGAAAACAAGAGCTTACACACGTCCAGATTAAAGTGAAATGTTCCAGATGGCAAAACTTTTCATTTGTGACAGATTTCGCGGCTTCGCCGCCGTGATGTGCGAAAAGGCTCTGCCTTTTCGAGATGCAGGAAATAAGAAAAGGGCTATGCCCGAACTGTTCACATTGCGGGCGTAGCCCGAAGAAAAATAGAATCACTGGAAAGGCACAGCCTTTCCGCACATCATTGCGGCGGAGCCGCAAGACAAATAAGTTTGAGTAACGTGATTTGTGAGTAAAATTATTTTTGAATATTTACGATCCAGCCCTTGACACGCATCGTAGCGAGTATGCTAGATTCCGCCGCGTCTCAAAGAAACAAATTTTCACAGTCAGTTTGGTAAGCCAGATTTTGAGACGCGTTTATTTTTTAATTACATCGTCA
>JAYVRW010000297.1:0-4012 GCA_043775925.1 Blastocatellia bacterium | reverse complement strand
CATGGGAAAAATTAGCCGAGGTTTTAGGACGCAAGTCTAGAGATTGTGGTGGAGAGGACAAGTATGAATGGGCGACAAACATTTCACCACACTTAGACTTAGATTCACCTAAATCTCCAAGTCTACGAACATTTATTGAGGGGCTGGATAAAATTATCTCAGCTTCTGCGTAATCTTTTTGGGAAAATATGAAACTTGCACAATTTAAAACGAATGACACTGATGGAACTCGCCTCGGATTACTGCGCGGCGATGTAATTGTTGACGTAACCGACATCGCTCCAACGATGAAAGATGCGATTGAACGCTTCGGCGTCATTGCGAAATCATTGCATGACGCGACGGCTAAAACAGCCTACGCGATTGATGCGGTCGAATTTCTGCCTGCTGTTTACCCCAGACAAATTATTGCCATTGGACAAAACTATCTGGATCACGCTTTAGAACAAGGCGCCGCGCTGCCGGAATCTCCGATGGTGTTCATGAAGTTGCCGAATTCGCTCAATGCCCACAATGCCAATGTCGTACTGCCGAACCACAGCGTAGACGTAGATTACGAATCCGAACTCGCCGTTATCATCGGCAAGCGCGCGAAAAAAGTCAGTGAAGCAGACGCCATGAATTACGTCTTCGGCTATGCGCCGCTCAACGATGTCAGCGGACGCGATTTGCAATTCGGCGACAAGCAATGGATTCGCGGTAAAGGTCAGGACGGATTCTGTCCGGTTGGCCCATTCATTACCACCAAAGATGAAATCGCTGATATTCATAACTTGAAAATCGAAGGCCGCTTGAATGGGAACACGATGCAATCATCGAGTACGAGCAAGCTGATTTTTAAAATCCCGAAATTAATTAACTTCATCACTGAAGGCATTACGCTGGAACCAGGCGATGTGATTGCTACTGGAACTCCCGAAGGGGTCGGGATTTTCCGCAATCCAAAAGTTGTACTGAAAGATGGCGATGTGTACGAGGTCGAAATCGAAGGCTTGGGAATTTTACGCAATCCATTCGTGGCGGATAAATAAACGTATCACGGGCAGCCTGCCCGTGAAAACTGCGGGCAAGAGCTGCCCGCAGTTCGAAGACTATGACTCAATATTTCATCGGCATTGACAGCGGCACACAAAGCACCAAAGCAATCATCCTCGACGCAGAAACCGGCGCAGTGATCGCATCGGCTTCTGCGCCGTATGATTTGATCGAAGGGCTTCCCACAGGTCACAAAGAACAACATCCGTCCGAATGGATTGCTGCCGTCAGATCAACCATCAACACAGCTTTATCGAACGCTAATATTGACCGTAGCCGCGTCAAAGGGATTGGCGTTTCCGGTCAACAACATGGCTTCGTTCCGCTGGATGAAAACGATGAAGTGATTCGTCCGGCGAAGCTCTGGTGCGATACCGCGACGATGGCAGAATGCGATGAAATCATCAATAAAATCGGAGGTCTCGCCCAAACTATCGAAGCTGTTGGGAATGGCGTCCCTGCCGGATTTACCGCTTCAAAAATCCTCTGGCTCAAAAATCATGAGCCGGAAAATTACGCGAAATTAAAATCAATTTTGCTCCCCCACGACTACCTTAATTTCTGGCTAACGGGCAACAAAACGATGGAGTTCGGCGACGCTTCGGGAACGGCTTTACTGGATGTTAAAAATCGTAGCTGGTCAAAGTCTGCCATCAACGCGATTGATCCGAATATCACTGCCATGCTGCCGAAACTCATCAACGCTGACGACAGCGCCGGAACACTGCTTGCCGAATTAGCCAATGAATTCGGGCTTTCGAGGGATGTCATCGTCAGCTCTGGCGGTGGTGACAATATGATGGGAGCCATCGGTACAGGCAACGTCAAACCCGGAGTCGTCACAGTGTCGCTTGGAACGTCGGGAACGATTTACGCCTGTTCTTCCCACCCTGTCATCGATCCAAAAGGCGAAGTCGCAGCGTTCTGTGATTCGACTGGAAAATGGTTGCCGCTGGTTTGTACGATGAATGTCACCGTCGCCACGGAAATGGTGAGGACACGCTTCAATCTCTCCCACGAAGAATTATCCAATGCAGTTGCTTCGGCTCCGGCTGGCAACGACGGATTAATGTTGATTCCTTTTTTTGAGGGCGAACGAACTCCAAATGTGCCCGACGGAACCGGAGTTTATTTCGGATTGCGCGATAAGACATTTTCAATTCCGCATTTTGCGCGGGCTGCGATGGAAGGCGCGACACTCGGCTTGAATTATGGCTTGAATCGTTTTCGAGAACTAGGGATTACGCCCACAGAAATTCGTGCGACTGGCGGCGGAGCCAAAAGCAAAGTCTGGCGGCAAATTATGGCGGACGTTTTCAATGCCGAAGTCGTTTGCACCGTCAGTGAAGAAGGCGGCGCAGTCGGAGCCGCGATTCAAGCGGTTTGGGCATTTCATAAACATACCGGAATTAATTCCAGCATCGAAGATTTGTGCGAAAAATTTCTCGCACTCGACGAATCAACCAGAGCGATTCCCAAGGCTGAAAACGTAGCTCTTTACGCGAGAATGCAAAAGCTGCATGATCAAGTTGCGCGTGATCTGGAAGAATCTTTCACTGAACATCGAAAATTATTATAGTTTTTAAGAAAAAGATTTTCCGAACAAAGCTCTAAAGGAGCGGGATACAATAGCCCGGGGCGCAACCCTGGGTTGATTGTACGGTAAGGTCTAAAACCATTCAGGGCAATGGCATTGAATTAAGAAATTATTCCGCCTCTGCCGCGTCGCGGCAATTGATTGTAGCCCGGCTTTTCAAAGCCGGGTTCGGAGGGTTCGGGTAATCGTCGCGTCAGCGACGGTTGAAACGGCGTAGATTCAGTCGTCACTAACGTGACGGGGATTCGGGCTTCACGTTTCCCGTGGGTTGAAACACCACGGCTACAATCAACTGCCGCGCTGCGGCAAAGAGTTCCGGCTTAATTCAATACCACTGCCCCTCAGGGCTTGGACACTATTTATGACGCTACCCAGGGTTGTACCCTGGGCTTATTGTATTGCCACCCCTTTGGGGTTCTTTAGCGAAACAACAAATTCAACTCATCAAGGAGACCAACCATGAACCGTAGAGAACTCTTGAAAGCTGCTGCTCTTTCTGCCGCCGCTCTTCCCTTCACTAATCTCGCTTCTGCCTTTGCCCAAAAAACCATCACGCACCCCGACCCGTGGAAAGGGCTGAAAATCGGCGTTGCGACGTACACCTTCCGCGAATGGCCGATTGAAAAAACCATCGAAGGATTGCAGCGCGTCGGAGCGAAATATATCTCCGTCAAAAACGTCAAAACCCATATTGATATTTCGCACACCACCGAAGAGCGCAAGCAACGCGCAAAAATGTTCCGCGATGCCGGAATGGAATTGATGAGCACTGGTAACGTCAGTCTGCGCGGAACCGATGATGAAATTCGCAAGGGCTTTGAATTCGCCAGAGACATTGGCGTCTCGGTAATGGTTTGCGCTCCGCGCCTGGACGCCATGCCGCTACTTGATAAACTCGTCAAGGAATTCAACATCAAGCTCGCCATCCATAATCACGGCCCCGAAGACAAAGGCTTTTTCCCTTCGCCTTATGATGTCATGAAAGCCGTCGAAAAATTCGACAAACGCATCGGCCTCTGCATTGACGTAGGTCACACCGCCCGCGCCGGCGTTGACCCCGCTGAATCCATCATCAAATGCAAAGAGCGTCTGTACGATTTGCATTTAAAAGATATTTCCGCGCTGGGCAATAAGAACACACCAATTGAAGGCGGACGCGGGATTCTTGATCTGACTGCGATTTTACAGGCTCTGCGCAAAATTAATTTCCAGGGCTTGGCCGGATACGAATACGAAAAAGACGGCAAAGACCCGTTACCCGGATTGGCTGAAACTTTGGGGTATACCAAAGGCTTATTAGCAAATTTGAAATAGGTCTCAGATTTTTTAGCCTGGCATATTTTGGAGCTTTGTCGCCACAAGTGACCAGAAAAAACGTAA
>JAYVRW010000296.1:0-53201 GCA_043775925.1 Blastocatellia bacterium | reverse complement strand
GCAGGCGGCTCGCCTGCGGAGCGAGCGCAGCGATGCGACAGGTGTGGCGAGCGAATACAGTGAACAGAAAATGATCCTCTCACAACGGGGGCGAGCCGCCTGCGCTCCCAGACTCGAAAGGAAATCTTTATGCGTCTCAACTATCAGTGCTACTCGTTGTTTGTTGTGCTCGCAATTCTTCCACCTATATTCGCGCAACTCAAGACGGAGCCGCCGTTCGACAGCACAGGCGCGCTGTATGTCGCGGAAATTAAAAACTGGCGGGTGCAGAAATTGGCAGTGCGATAACGAGGGTACAGTACGAGGAGCGGTAGCGACTCGGTGAGTCGTGGGGTGATCCTAATGATAATACCAGGTCGCTACCGCTCACCGTACTGCACTAAAGGTAAGCGTGGCTCTCGCATAAATTTTCGCGCCATGTAAAAATCGGGGCGCTTTCACAATCTTAGGAGTCAAAACGAACCGATGAAAAATTTATTCGCTCTCTCACTCTTTTCACTACTGCTGGCTGCGTCTTTACTGGCGCAACCGCGCCCGGCACAACCAACCAAAACACTCACCACCGAAGAATACGAACCGAAATCTTCACTCGTCACCAAAGAAACAAAGGTGGATCGTGCGAAATTTCCCTTCGTAGATGTTCACAGTCATCACGGCAATCTTGCGCCGGAATATGTTGATGGCTTAGTCAAAGACATGGATTCGATGAACATGAAGGTGATGGTTAATTTGAGCGGTGGCTCCGGCGAACGCCTGCAAAAATTGATCGCGGCGATGAAAGGGCGTCACCCGACTCGCTTTATTGTGTTTGCGAACATGACGTTTGATGACATCAACGAACCGGGCTACGGCGAACGGCAGGCGAAGCGCTTGGAACAGGACGTGAAGAACGGCGCACAGGGCTTGAAGGTCTTCAAAAACTTCGGGATGGATATGAAATACAAAAACGGTGAGCGCGTCAAAGTTGACGATCCCAATTGGGACCCGGTTTGGGCGATGTGTGCGAAGCTGAAAATCCCGATCCTGATTCACATCGCCGAACCGAACGTGTTCTTTGATCCGATTGATAAATACAACGAACGCTGGTTGGAGCTGAATCAATTTCCGGGTCGTGCGCGTCCACCGGAAAAATATCCCACGTTCGAGACGCTGATGACCGAACGTAATCACATGATTGCGAAAAATCCAAAGACGAATTTTATCCTTGCGCATCTGGGCTATCACGGGAATGATCTGGCGCGGCTTGGTAAATTGTTTGATACCTATCCAAATGTTTATGTAGACAATGCGGCAGTATTGGCGGAGCTTGGGCGACAACCGTATGCCGCTTACGATTTTCACGTCAAGTATCAGGATCGGATTTTATTCGGCAAAGACATTTACGAAGTCAGCGAATATCGTGCTTATTTTCGGGTGTACGAAACACGCGATGAATACATTGAATATTATCGTAAACGCCACGCTTTCTGGCGCATTTACGGTTTCAAATTACCCGATGAGGTTTTGAAAAAAATCTATTACAAGAACGCAGTGAAATTGATTCCCGGCCTCAGCGAGAAGCTTTTTCAATAATAAAAAAAGGGGATACCAGCCATGTTTAGAAAATTAGTGATCTCAATGCTTATCATCGGCGGACTTTCTGTGAGTGCCTTTGGGCAAACAGCGCCTGCGATTGATCCGCAAAAACTGACGTTACTAAAAGAACTTTTGGTAGCGATGGACATTAAAAAAATTACTGAAAAAACGATGGAGTCACAATTTGCACAAATGGAAAATACTTTTCCGCAAATGATGGGAGCCGTGCTTCCGAATACGTCTGATTTATCAAGAGAAACGCAAGAGAAAATTCAGCAAAAGGCGCTGGTTGCTGGCAGAAGGGCGATGAAAAGAATGCGTGAACTTTATGCGCAAAGACTTGATATAGGCTCCGTCGTTGAGCAGATTTATTTGCCGATTTATGACAAGTATTTTTCGATGGAAGATGTCAAAGATTTGCTGGCTTTTTACCGCACACCAACCGGAAAGAAATGGGTCGCCAATACGCCGCAGATCAATCAGGAAGCTATTCAAAAATCATCTGAATTGCTGGTCCCGAAAGTGACTGCCATCATGACGGAAGTAATGGATGAAGAGCGTGCATTGTTAATGAAAGAAATGTCAAAAGAGCTTTCGCCGCCGCCACCTCTTCCTGCACCCAAACCAAGAACGACGAAACGTAAGAAATAATTCGGAGCATTATGCAAAAACTACTATTCACCTGTTGCCTGTTTTTTACTTTGCTCAGCGTCGGCGTTGCAGCCTCCAAAGATTTTGAAAAACGTGTCGAACACGGCTATGCCGACAGCAACGGCGTGAAAATTCATTACGCCGCCATTGGCAAAAAATCTGCGCCGCTGATTGTGATGATTCATGGCTTTCCTGATTTCTGGTATACGTTCCGCGATCAGATGGAAGGGCTTTCAAAAAATTATTACGTCGTAGCGATGGATCAACGCGGCTACAATTTAAGCGACAAACCGAAGGGCGTCGAAAACTACGACATGAAATTTTTGGTCGGAGATGTCGCCGCAGTCATCAAGCATCACAAACGTGAAAAAGCGATTGTGATGGGACACGATTGGGGCGGTGCAGTCGCATGGACGTTTGCGATGATGATGCCGCAGATGGTGGATCGGCTCATCATCCTGAATTTACCGCATCCGCGTGCATTGGCGCGTGAGCTTGCCAATAATCCGGCCCAGCAAAAAAGTTCACAGTACGCCCGCAATTTTCAGATGGAAGGCGCGCACACGAAACTCACGGCTGAAGGCTTAGCGTTTTGGGTGAAAGACCCCGCAGTGAAGAAAAAATATATCGAAGCGTTCACGCGATCTAATTTTGAAGCGATGCTCGCGTATTACAAACGCAACTATCCGCGTGAGCCTTACACCTATAATCCTGACGCCGCGACGATCAAAGTCAAAGCCTCGGTGCTAATGATTCACGGGTTGGGCGATACGGCTTTGTTGCCCGGCGCGTTGAATGATACGTGGAATTTTTTGGAGAAAGATTTGACGCTCGTGACGATTCCAGGTGCGAGCCATTTTGTGCAACAGGACGCATCGGAGATGGTGACGAAATCAATCAAGGTGTGGTTGGCGCGTTAATAAAAAAACCTGCCAGAAATACTGATTTAGATCTAGTAACGCAAATCATGGGAATTACCTTGAGGGACATCAAATTACTTTGGAGCAGAGCCGCAGGTCGTTGTTCAATATGTCGTATTCTCTTAACACAAGAAAGCACACATGGAAATGATGTTTATCCTGTGGGAGAGCAGGCTCACATTGTGGCTGAAAGTAAAAATGGCCCACGCGGCGACAGTATTATTTCGCCGGACGAAAGAAACTCTTATTACAATCTAATTTTGCTTTGTCCCACCCATCACACAGAAATAGACAATAATCACTTCGATTACCCAGTCGAAAAACTGCATATCATCAAACAAGCGCAAGAAATGTGGGTTCTTGAAGCTCTTCAAAATACTGATAACCATTTCAGCACCCAAGAATTAGATTTTAATTCTCTGACCGATTTTACAAAAGAGTGGTTAGTTTTTGAAGACTTCTTCTTAATGTTCTTCAACGATATTGACATTGCTCTACGCGAAGGAAGTTGGAGGAGTGAAAAAAATCTTTCAAAAATTGACTTATGGCATCGCTATCGCAGAATCTTGCGTGAATTATTATATCTCTGTGGAGAGGACAATCTCATACTCCAAAAGGTTCCTGATTGGGAACTTCTCAAACGACAAGAGCAATACATAGAAGAGGGGAACTACAAAACTCCATTTTCTTTTATTCTCAACTTTGTTAATCCCATATCAATGATTCATCTTCAGGGAAATGCCGTATGGGCTGCTTGGCATATTACAGATGAGTATATTGAAATATTGTCTTGGCACTATCCGAAAATAAAAGAAATACTCACAAGACATCGGTCAAGCTAATGTTTAGTTGTGACTGCTCAGCGTGTGTAGCTAACGGGACTTGGAAAAATAATTCCATAAACCTTATGGGAATCGCATCCAATTTTTACTATGCCTCGCATTAAAATTTTCCGTCCTGACATCAATGAGCATTCTGTCTCACGTTTAGAAATAGGAACGCGTTATGTGCTTAGTTGCGGTTGGGTACTGCGTGAGAAAAAATGACTGAGACAAAAACAAAAATTATTCTTGTACGTCCCCGTGACCCTAATAACATTGGGGCTGCGGCGCGTGCGATGAAAAATTTCGGCTTTACGGAATTGGTTGTGATTGCTCCGCATCCTCCGGTTTGGGACGAAGTTGTTTCCGCCGTCAACGCCGAAGATGTTTTACGGAGCGCAAAAATTTATCCTCAACTTTCTGAAGCAATCGCAGATTGTACGATGGTGTTAGGCACAGCAGATCGCACTCGCGTCGAAGGCAAACAAACATTGATGACGCCTGCCGAAGCACATCAAAATTACGGAAATACGAATCATAAAATCGCGCTCGTTTTTGGCGGAGAAAAGCACGGGTTAAGTTCGGATGATCTTGCGCTCTGTCATCACATCGTCAGCCTGCCAACTGTTCCCGCCTGTCCTTCCATGAATCTCGGACAATCCGTTGCGGTATTTTGTTATCAATTCGCACAGGAAGTTGAACGGATTCCAGTGAACGAAGAGCCTTTGGCGACAGTTGGTGCAATTGAAGTGGGAATCCAAATGATGATGAAGTTGATGCGTGATGGTGGATTTTTTTTGAATACAAACGAAGCTGTTATTGAAAAAAGATTGCGGCAACGAATTTTACGCATGACGCTGACGAAGCGTGAAATCAATACGATGTGCGGTGCGTTGCGGCAAATTGCAGAAGCCGCACGAAGTAAACATTAATCAAAGAATAGACCACGGATTTGACGGATCAGGCGGGTCTTCGCGGGTCTGAATTTTATGGTGACTCAGACCCGCGTAAACCCGTAACATCCGCGTTATCCGTAGTCTATTTTTATTTCTGCTTCGCTGCGACCGGCGCGGTCGTTGAGCCTGAACCGACGGCGGAATTATCCCACGTCAATTTCATGACTTCGCGTTTTTGGTTTTTGCTGTCGGAACGCTGCACAAAAATCAGTTCACCTTCTTCGGCTCCTGGAGCGGGTCTACGAACTTTGAAATGATAGTGAGCGCGTTCAGGCAAACTCAGCTCACGCCTGATTTGATTAATGTAGGCTTCGCATTCGCCGACTCCGCCAAAGCGATTATCATCCGAAAGCTTCCAAACGCTGTGCGTCAGTTCATGCAAAAAGACAAAGCCGGGATCAAAGGCGATGCGCGATCTCACGTCGCCGCGCAGGGATTTGAAATCATTGAAATCTAATTGAATTCGATTGTGCGAAACTTTTCCTTTGGCGCTATTGGTATATTCGGCGCTCACGGTTGAGCCGAAGACAACAATGTCGCTGCTGTCGAGACTTTCGATTTCAATAATTTCAGTACTATTCGCAGCGGCACGCAATAAAACGCGCGCCATTTCGGAGCCGCCTTCTACTTTATCGCCTAATAGCAAATAGCCACGATCATCAAAGTCGAGGTCTTTGAAGCCGGAAATGTTTCGTAACGAAGAGAGCAACTCACGCGATTGTTTGAAGTCGAGACTGTAATATCCGGGACTGTTTTTGATGCCTGGCTCAAATCGCAGTTCCATTGGATGCATAAATTCCCGGCTTTTATTTAAAGGCGAAATTAAGGCGCGGGCTTTGACTTCATCCATCATCACGACGGCTGGTTTGATGATGCCAGCTTTCGGGAAAAATATTTGTGCATTGACTATGGCCATGCCTTCAGGAATGCGGACGCCCCATTTGCCTTCGACGGCAGAAATCAATTCGCCTAATCCGATGTCCGGCAGGTTTTTTCCTTTTAATTCAATTTTTAATCCAGAGGAAGGATTAGCGCCTGCGGCTTTGGCGGCAGATTGCGTTCGTACCGTAACGGTTCGCGGACGGACGGACGTTGTACGCTCTTCGTGCGCGACCCAGTATTCTTTGATGAAACCACGTGCACGCCACACTTCACCCTGCTGACGTGCCTGCATTGGATCAGTGAACTTTCCAGCCCGGACGCGATAAATCGTCGGGCGATTTGGCGCCATACTTTCAGAAATTACAGCGGGAACTCCTTGCTCACCTAAATTCATGACAATTTGATTGGCTTCGGTCGCCGTCGGACAAGCTGCGATTTGTAAAGTGAAATAATTTTCTTTGAGGATGTTCGCGTAAACTGAAAGACAAAGTAAGACACAAAATATCGTGACGCCAAATGCATTGCGCAGAAAAAGTGAAATACGAATTTTTTGCCTTGTGAGGCTGAACGCTGTGAAGTGCATAGCGTGGTGAGGTTCGGGGCGAAAATGTTAAGCTACGTGGTTAGGACACTACGGATTATAGCGTGGTCTGAGAAAAGATCAACTAAAGAAAGCAACGCTGGCAGGATGTTTTGTGTTTATTTGATGATGAATGTAAGGCGTCGCCGTCAGATTGAATTAAATGAAAATAAAATCGGTCAAGGTGAGAATATAGGTTTTTGGCTTTTGGGCTTTGGTTTTTGCGAGGTGTTGAAAGTAGCTTCCTTGATCCGCAGATTAACACTTGCGATATGATGACGGAGCCACACCATTTGCGGGATATTCCAAGACCAAAAGCCAGAGATCAACGACCTTTCAGTCACAAGTTTTGTATTTTTTGCTCCTGAATTTCTGAGACTGGATTGACAGTTTTGCGCGGCATGATTCCTGCGGCATCTAAAGCAAGTTTGACGCGGCGGCGCAGCTCACGGGCTAATTCCGCTTGCTTGGCAGGAGTGGTTTTCATCACTACTCGCAAAATCAGATTTCCGCCAGAAATTTTATCAAGACCCTGCATCGTTGGTGCTTCGAGAATTTCATCAGGTTTTTCATTGGCAAGTTGCTGCGCGGTTTCCAGCATGATTTGCATTGCCCGATCAACTTCGCTGGCGTAGTCAATTTCAAAATCGAGGACGACGCGCATCCATTCTTTAGATAAATTCGCCACGGTATTAATGCCGCCATTCGGGAAGATCGTTAAGGCTCCATCTGTGCCACGCACGCGGGTTGAGCGCAACGTTAGCGCTTCGACGGTTCCGGTGACATCGCCAATTTTGATGGTATCGCCGACGCTGTATTGGTCTTCGAGTAAGACGATAAATCCGGAAAAAATGTCTTTGATAAGGCTTTGCGCACCGAAGCCGACGGCTAAGCCGACGATGCCTGCACTGGCTAAAATCGGCGTGATATTTAATCCCGCCTGTTGCAGCGCGACCATTAATCCGACGAAGAAAATAGTTGACTGCGCGAGTCCGCTGAAGATGACTGAAAGAGTTGAAGCGCGTCGCCGTGCCGCTTCGTTGATTGTTTGCGCCAGCCGCTGATCATAAAGCTCCATTGAAGTTTTAATCAGCGCCGAAATAAAACGCATCAAAAAAATTGTGATGACGATGACGATGATTGCACTGAGAGCGTTGTTCAATAAAAAATCCAGCGTCTCTTGAAGGCGATTTTCAAGGGCGATTCTGGCTTCAAGAAAATTGTTACGTGCCGTCGGCAACAGCTTCAATAGAAATACGAGGTACGCGATCCAGAGCAGTGTTTGCAGCCCCTTCGCCGCCCATTCAATAAACAACGGTCGAAAATGTGTGGCAGTTTTTTTAATGAGGCGGTGACAAGAACTGCTGATGAACCAATGTAAAATCAGAGCGACGATGGCTCCGGCTAACACAAAAAATAAAGGATGAATTTGATTCATAAATTTAGTTTTGCAGAAACACGCACGCAGTAAATGTACATTTTCTGTGCGAGAGTTGCGCCCTTACTTTGTGCGGGCTTCTGCAAAAATTCTGTCTAATTATTCTTCGCCCACAGTACGTCTTTCGTGGCGCGATTGTGAAAGAAATCTTCGACCATGATGCGCAAAATATATTCGCCGCCTGGAAGTTTTGACACCTCCATCCAGCCTTCTTTCGCGCTGCCATTTTTTACTTCATTGGTCGCAAGATAATCAAAAATCGTTTTGCCCGTATAGCCCGATTGGCTTGGCTCCGCATAAACCAGGCGAACGGCGCTTCCATCATTTGGCAAGCTATCAAAAATTAAATTGAAATGTGGTTCAGAAAATTCCGGCAGCGGGGTTCCATCTTTTTTCAGGAGTTGGAATCCAACTTTATAAACTCCTAATTTTCGATAGCCAACATTGCCGTCCGCCTGATCGTAGGCACGCACGATGACTCTGATTTTATTGGTTAAAATGTAGGGGCGTGATAATTCTATGCCCGCTTCATCCAACAATCGCACGGCTTCAATGGTTGGCGCTTTGGTATCGGTCAATCCCGGTAATTCCAGCGCGGCGAGCGCATTGACTTCGCTGGAAGTTGCGCCTGCAATCAGATGAACATGATTGAAGCGATTGAGCGTTCCGATAATGTCTCCGGCATTGATGCGCGTCCCGCGTGGAATGCGAATGCTGGCAATTTTCCCTTCTGCATCGCGGTTAATAATGGCTTCTTTGATGCCGATGGGTTGATCGTTTTGATCCCGTGCAATTTTGACGTGAATGTAGCCGAGCAGCGGCAATCGCAAGCGTTCGCGCAAATCTCCTACGCCTTCAATGGCAATAGGGCGCGTGACCCGTTCGTTGTAGATGGCGCGTACCTGTTCGCCGTAGGCTCCGGGAATATCAAGTCCGTTGTGGAACCACGCATCTTTGTCAGGCGCGATTTCGCCACGAACTTCGCCGAGCGTTCCGGCGATTTCGCGCTTCGCATCCGGCGGCTCGTAAGGCCAGCGCGGAGGTACCGTTTTACGGATTTCTTCGGCTTTGATCGAAGGGAAATTTGGGGTTGTAATATGTCCGATATTTTTATTCGCTGGAATAATAGCACGGAGCAATCCGTTGCCGTTATCTGCGACGACCAACGTGTTTTTGCCTGCGAAAGAGATGCTGGTTGGATGATTGATTCTTGAAGATTTCAGATCGCCATCGAGCAGCCCTGTGCTATTCGGATTTAAGAATTGAAGAGCGACAGCATTTGTATAAATTAATTCGCCTACTACATAAGGAGGACGTTTTGGAGCCTGTTCTCCAATTGTTACAAAATAAATATTGCTATCGGAATCTACTACATAAAATTCTGAGTGCCCATACGTCAAAATACTTATTGGCGCGGAAAATTGGCGAATATCATTTTGAATATTTAATGCAAGTGTAGTTACAACTCCGTCCATACTTACCTGCCGTATGATCTTATTTCCTGCATCAGCGACTAATAATTTATCTGTGCCAATTAACGCTACACTACAAGGTGAATCAAATTGTGCATTCGCTCCTTGCCCATCTGCATTCCCTTGCGTACTTCCAGCCAAAGTTTTGACGGTTCCATCCGGCTGAATAATTCTAATTCGATCATTGTAGGTATCCGCCACGTAGATTACACCGTCTTTATTCACGGCGACTCCAAGCGGCGCATTGAATTTTGCTTCGGAAGCTTTGCCATCCGTGTTGCCGCTGACGTTGGGCGTTCCGGCAATTACATTTACTTGTTTGGTGCTGAGATCAACTTTGACAATGGTGTGCGCTCCAGTATTGGCTACAATTAAATTACCATCAGGCGCGATGGCGAGATGCGAAGGCATATCGAGTTGATCGGTAATCAAAGCTGTCGTGCCATCTAACGCGACGTGGTACAGGCTGCCGCCGAGACCGTCGGTGACGTAGATATTCCCGCTGTCGTCTGCCGCTACGCCAAACGGATCAGAGAGAGTTTTTTGAGCGCCGATGCGTGTACCTGTTCCGGCGAGTGTGACGACTTTGCCAAAAGGTTTTGGCGGCAGAATTCGTTCAAGATACCGTTGTCCGAAAATCCAGATGGCGGCGGCTGCGATGACGATGGCAACCAGCAGTTGAATCCATCGTGAGCGCAAAAATAAAGGTGTCGTTAATTTCATTACTATTTTTTATGGTACTCTATCGTTTATTCGGGTTCCCATTTTTCCGAATCAACCTTTTCCGCCAAAGCTACATCATAGCTGCTATCTTACAGTTCATTGTAAGGATTCGTTGTTCAAAGGAGAAGCCACATGAAAAGTTCCCGTTTCTTAATTGCCGCTATTATTGGAATATTATTCGTCACGTCCGCCTTCGCGCAATCGGGGCGACGCCCTGTTTACGGTACGGATACTAATCCGTCAAATAAAACTAATGCGACTACTGCCGCCACGCCAGGAACTCCAAGCTCTGGAGCCTGCCCTAATGTCTTATTTCCCGGTGAATACGGTGGCGGAGGCTTGTCGGTAAAAACTTCTCCAACCGCTGATGCGAATGGCGCGAAAGACCCGAACGCCGAAGAAGTTTTGAAAATTGATACGACTTTGGTGACGATTCCGGTGACTGTTAGTGACCGCAACGGGAAATTTATTCCGACGCTTACCAAATGTGACTTTCATCTTTATGAGGACGGCGTACCGCAGGAAGTGACGGAATTTTCTGCCGTCGAAGCCCCTTTTCACGTCGTTTTATTGATGGACACTTCTCCGAGTACGCGCTTCAAGATGGAAGAAATTCAAACGGCAGCGATAGCTTTTGTGAATCAGTTAAGACCACAGGATAAAGTGATGGTGGTTACTTTTGATAATAAAATCGACCCGAAAGTGGAATTCACCAGTGACCGTTTCAGCTTGCGCGAAGCGATTGCTCAAATCAGAACTGGCGGTGGCACGAGGCTTTACGACGCGGTTGATTGGGTTGTGACGCAACGACTCAATAAAATTCAAGGACGCAAAGCAATAGTCCTTTTTACTGATGGTGTAGACACGACCAGCCACAACGCGACAGCGCGTGGTAATTTGGAGTTGGTCGAAGAAAGTGAAGTGCTGGTGTATCCGATTCAGTACGATACTTATGATGGAATGGCGAATGGCCCTTATAACCCCAACGGTCGTCCAAATGGTCGCCCAGGCAATTCGGGAATTCGGTTGCCTGATATTTTTGGAAACCCAAATCGGTATCCGCAGCCACAACCAGGAGGGCGTCGTCGTTTCCCGCTAGTGAATAACTGGGTTCCTCAAATACAAATGGGGCGCGGAGGAACGGCGCAGGATTACAAAGATGCTGGGATTTATTTACGGGATTTAGCGACGCGAAGTGGTGGACGGCATCAGAATGCCGACAGCATTGATAATGTCAATCAGGCATTTTCTTCGATTGCAGAAGAGCTTCGACATCAATACTCAATAGGGTATTATCCCTCGAATACCGCGCAGGACGGAACAGTTCGTCGAGTCAAAGTCAAAGCCAGTGATGCTGGCTGGGTGCTTCGTGCGAAAGAAGGGTATCGCGCTCCAAGTGCAAATTCGACCAATTCTACGCAATCGGGTGATCGTCCAATTTTGAAACGACGAACGCCGTAAGTTATAGTTAATGCAGAAGCCCGCACGAAGTAAGAGTGCACACTTACTTCGTGCGGGTTTCTGCAAGTTAGAAAGCCAATAATCTTCATGGGAAATCCTTCCGAATTTTTTCAAGTCCTCGCCACTGATCCTTCTTCGCAAGCTCGCGCAGGAATTATTAAAACAGCGCATAGCATCATCGAAACGCCAGTCTTTATGCCCGTGGGGACACGCGGGACGGTGAAGGCGCTAACGCAGGAGATGCTGGAAACACTAGATGCGAGAATCATTCTTGGGAATACCTATCATTTATTTTTGCGTCCCGGTCATCAGCTTATCGCTGAACTTGGCGGATTGCATAAATTCATGTCGTGGGAGCATTCACTGCTGACGGACAGTGGAGGCTTTCAGGTTTTCAGCCTCGGAGATTTACGCAAAATTAAAGAAGAAGGCGTCGAATTTTGTTCACATCTGGATGGCTCAAAACAATTTATTTCGCCCGAAGTTTCCATGCAGATTCAGCACGCGCTCGGATCGGATATTGTCATGGCATTTGATGAATGCACGCCGTATCCGGCAACGCATAGCGTCGCCAAAAAATCTTTAGAATTGACGACAAGATGGGCGCTACGTTCACGAAGAGAATTTAATGATTTAAAAAATGAGGAGAAATCTTCATCTTTTTTATTCGGAATTATTCAGGGCAGCGTCTATCACGATTTACGCCAACAAAGTTTGGAGCAGTTGCTCGAAATTGGATTTGAAGGTTACGCGATTGGTGGCTTGAGTGTCGGAGAAGAGAAGCATCAGATGTACGATACGACTGAATTTATTGCGCCGCTCCTGCCAAAAGATAAGCCACGTTATTTGATGGGAGTGGGAACGCCTGAAGATTTAATCGAATCCGTCGCACGCGGTGTAGATATGTTTGATTGTGTCATGCCAACGCGCAATGCCCGCAATGGGCAGGTTTTTACAGCGCACGGCAAAGTAAATGTTCGCAATGCCAGATACGCGAAAGAGGCAATTCCCCTGGACGAAGAATGCGCTTGTTCAGTCTGTCAGCGATATACGCGAGCCTACATCCGGCATCTTTACCTGAATGATGAGATTTTAGCGAGTATCTTATGCTCGTACCACAACATAGCCTTCTACCTTGACACGATGCGTCAAATCAGGCAAGCTATCGCGCTTGGCGAATTCGCTACATTTCGCGCTCGCTTTCTTGAAAAATTTCGAGCAAGCCCCCGAAGCGCGGTTAATTAATTGACTCAAGCTTCGCCGGACTCAGGACGCTGAGACTACAAAATTAAAAAGGTATTACCCGCCCCCATTTATGTCTATCTATTTTTCACTGATTCTGTTGCAGGCAGGCGCTTTAGTGATGCAGTTTCTGCCGTTAATTGCGATTTTTGCGCTCTTCTATTTTATGGTATTAATGCCGCAGCGGAAGAAGCAGCAAGCATTGCAGGAAATGCTCAATAACATCAAAGTTGGCGATAAAATAATTACGACTGGTGGCATTTATGCTTCCGTCGCCATTGTTCGGGACAAAGAACCGAAAGTCCAACTGAAGGTCGCCGACAATCCGGCAGTCAAAATTGATGTTAGTTTAAGTTCGATTGCAGGGTTTCAGGAAAATCCTGAAACAAAGTCATAATTTTTATTGTTTAGGTTTTTGTTATGAGTAAACCACTTCGTTCACGTGCCATCTTTATTGGATTGGTCACTTTAGCCAGCGCAATCATCATGCTGGGGCCTTGGAACAAGCCCAAAGGCGTCACTCGTGCTGCATCAGATTTTAGTCCCACCAGTTGGCGGAAAAACTTCAACGAGAATATTCGCCTGGGATTGGATTTGAAAGGCGGTACGCATCTTGTTATTCAGGTGCAGGCAGATGAATTTTTGACGAAGCTGACCGAGACTGAGCGACAAAAAACGGAAGAGCTTTTGAAGAAAGAAAATATTGCGGTGACTTCGGTGAAAGCTCCGGCGAGTGGGCAGGTCGTCGTCGAGACTGCTGATGCTACGAAGCATAATGATATTAAAAGCAAAGTTACCACGCAGGTTTTAGGACCGGATTGGCCTTCATCATCAAGCGGAAACACGGTCACTTTTTCTCTGACGAAATCAGCCTCGGACATCCTAAAAAATCAGGCGGCTGAACAAGCCAAGCTTATTATCGAACAGCGCGTCAACGCCTTTGGTGTGGCAGAGCCAACGATTCAAAGACAAGGACGCGACGAAGATTATCAAATTCTGGTTCAAATGCCTGGTATTGATGATCCTGAACGTGTGAAGGATTTGATTGGTAAAAAATCCGAGTTGTCTTTGATGGCAGTGGTTCCAGGTGCAGGCTTTTTCCCTACCAAAGAAGCTGCTGAGGCTACCTTGCAAGGCTCAACGGATAAAACAGTTTTGGAAATTATCGAAGAGCGAAGCGCAAGAAATGGTGAAGCCAGACCGCCGCGTCAAGGCTTTATGGTTGTAGAAAAAACGCCGATTGTAACGGGCGCTGACTTAAGAAATGCTTCTTCACGTCCAAGTCAGCAGGCAACGGGTTACGAAATTGATTTTGAATTGAAACAGACCGCTGCGACTAAGTTTGAGCAGTGGACGAGTAAAAATATTGGTAACCAATTAGCGATTGTTCTGGATGATAAAGTCAAAACAGCACCGTCTATCAACGGCGCAATTAGTGATCGCGGTCAGATTACTGGCAGTTTTACCCGTGAAAGTTCCGAAGATTTAGCACTGACATTACGTTCAGGAGCGCTGCCAGCTGACATTAAATATTTACAGGAAAGCACGGTCGGACCGTCACTCGGTGCTGATTCGATTCGTTCAGGAATCTTTTCGTCAGTGGTAGGATTGGCCTTAGTTGTCTTGTTCATGCTGTTCTATTACAAGTTATCCGGTGTGAACGCCGTTGTCGCTCTTGTTCTAAACTTAGTAATTTTGCTGGCTGGGCTGGCGATGTTCAATGCGACTTTGACGCTGCCCGGGATCGCTGGTGTCATTCTTTTAATCGGTATGGCGGTAGATTCCAACGTACTGATTTTTGAGCGCATCCGTGAAGAACTGCGAATGGGGAAAAATGTCGCTTCGTCCATTGACCTCGGATTCGGCAAAGCGTTGACTACGATTATTGACACACATGTCACGACGATTGTTTCGTGCTTGTTTTTGTACGCCTTCGGAACCGGCCCGATTCGCGGATTTGCTGTCACACTGGTCATTGGATTGCTGGCAAATTTATTCACGGCTGTTTTCGTTTCACGGACACTGTATATGTGGGTGTTGGCAAAAGACGGCGTGAAGACTGAATCTATTAGTATCTAAAATTTTTCTGTGAATTTTCTGAGCCTGATTCGGCTTAAAGAGTTCCACTTTCCGCACTTGTTATGATTGAGATTTTCAAAAATACAAACTTCGATTTTTTAGGCAAGAAATGGATTTTCATTGGCTTGTCATGGGTTCTCATTGCCGCCGGAGTCGTCTCCGTTTGTGTACGCCAATTCGATGGTAATCCGAATACGCATCCATTTAATATGGGTGTGGATTTTTCGGGAGGAACCATCGTCACTGCAAAGTTTGGCAGTGCACCTGATCTCACGAAACTGCGAGCTGCGATTGAAAAGCAGGATATTCCTGGCTCTTCGATTGTTTTGCAACAAGTCGGCGAGACCATTGGTCAGCCACCTAAAAATCAGGTTTTGATTCGTTTGCCAGACTTGACGGGCGGAAAATTTAATACCGCCGATAAGGCTACTGTAGACGCTGACAATGGTAAAAAGAAAATTCAGCTTGCCCTGAATGACATGGGTGATAAAGAGGCAAAAATTATCGGAGCCGAAGCCGTGTCTCCGCAGATCGGAGCCGACCTTCGCAATCGCGCCGTCTATGTAACTTTGATCGCTTGTCTGGCGATGCTGGTTTATGTGGCGTTTCGATTCAAATCCTGGGGCTTCGGGATTGGCGCGATCATTGCTGTCCTTCACGACGTTTTGATTACACTCGGCTTGTTCTCAATTTTTCAATTTGAAATTAACCTGACCGTGATTGCAGCATTGCTCACATTGGTTGGTTTTTCAATGAACGATACCATCGTGATCTTTGATCGTATTCGTGAAAGGCTCGGCATCAACAAGCGCGAACCGCTTGAGAAAGTATCGAATGACGCGATTAATCAAACCTTATCAAGAACGGTTATTACTTCAGGCCTGACACTATTAACTGTAGTCGCCATGGTGGCATTTGGTGGCGAAGTCCTGAAAAGTTTTTCGTGGTGCTTATTTATCGGCATCATCATTGGAACGTATTCTTCGATTTATATTGCCAGCCCTTTCATGCTTTGGTGGGAAGAGCATTTCGGTCATCGGCTTGGAAATTCAGTAGCTGCAACCGCGACAGCGGCGACTTCTGCGGCCTCAAGTGTAGTTGGTGGAGGTGTTGGTGCATTGGGTTCGACGGCTGGTTCTGTCGCTAATGTCTTGCCCGTTTTATCGAAGAAGAAAGCCAAAAGAAAGCGCGAAGAATAAAGACAGAGAGGCGAGAGTGAGGTCGAGTAATCTCATTTTCTCTCAACACTAATGATTAGGAAACTACAACGAAAACGGCTTCATTCCCTCCAATTCGTATTGCAGCTTGTGACTGGAAGCTTGAATTGTAAAGATCATTTTAATTTCGTAAAAAATCATACGTCCGCCGCTTGACTATGTGGAAGTCAGATAGTAGACTTCACTCGTTGCTGACCTATCATCGGTTATATCAATTACGTCGAAACTAACAAAAGCTTTACCTGAATTTGCTTAGAGCTGATTAAAGTTGTAAGTTCAAAGGAAGCCAGCTTGATGAAAGTTTTCGGTCTTTCAGAATTGATAAGATCAGGTTATAAGGCAAATGTTTTGCTTTGGTATGTAGAAATGTTTGTCGGGCAAGCGGTAGATAATGGGAAGCTCAATTCTCAAAGAAATTGTTGTACATAAAAAATTCGTTTAATGTTAGAAGCGTTAATGGATTCATTCGCTTCGTTTACTGGCTGGGGTTCTCCCCGCTTAGTCATTAAGTCATCGTCAAAGTTAATAATTTAATAGTAGGCGCTTTGACCCATCGGCATTCCGTTTACGGAGGTCATAAACTAATGTTCGATCAACTTGTCGAATCCACAAATGAGAAAAAGGGTAGCCGGTCAAACAAGTTCGCTCTTGTCACTGGTTTAATCTACTTTGTACTTCTTACCGCAGGTGCTGTCTGGGGAATTATGAGATTTAATATCTCATTAGCGGAATCTGCTGATGCCGCTACCTTATTGGCTCCGCCGCCGCCACCGCCACCGCCACCGCCACCGGCTCAGGTGGTTGTGCAAAAGGTTGTGGTTGAAGTTGCGACGGCTTTTGTGCCGCCCAAGACTCCGCCCAAGCTTGAAGAAATTAAGAAAATTGAAATTAAACCAAAGCAGGTCAAGGCTGCGGCTATTGTCACCGGTGGAGTTCCGGGTGGAACTGGAGTTCCAGGTGGAGTTCCAGGCGGGGTTCCAGGCGGGTTTGTTGATGATGATGCTAAGCCGTTGCCAACACCAAAGCCGACGCCGAAGCCGACTCCTGATGCGACGCCGAAGCCTCCTCCTACCATGCAGAGGGTTTCAGGTGGTGTTCTAACTGGTAAGGCGATTCGTAAAGCGCAACCACCCTATCCTGCCATTGCTAAAGCGGCTCGTGCGCAGGGAGCTGTTCAGGTAGCGGTAACAATTTCTGAAGAAGGTCGTGTGATTTCTGCTGAGGCTGTCGGCGGGCATCCGCTTTTAAAAGAAGCGGCGGTTCAAGCTGCGCGTCAGTGGACTTTCCAGCCAACTGAGCTTTCCGGGCAACCGGTCAAGGTTCAGGGCATTCTAACGTTCAACTTTACCTTACAATAATAGGAACTTTCTGAGAATGATAAGTGTCTATTGTAAGGTAAGAGTTGTTCTTATCTTTCGTCAAGAAAAGATTCAATATTAATCATTGGTAACTCTCAAAAAAAATAACTCTTAATGGAGGATTCTAAATCTTATGACTATTTTACTTGGTCATGTTTGGATGATTGCTTGCAATTTAGGAATGGTACTACTACAGGCAGGTCAAGCCGAAGCCGTTGACTTCTCATTGATGGGAATGTTGCGGAAAATGGGCTGGATTGCCTGGTGCGTAGTTGTCACCTTGTTTATCATGTCAATTTTCTCAATTGCGGTAGCGATTGAGCGTTGGCTAACTTACAGCGCGGCTCGTAACCAGTCACGCGAATTTGCTCCGAAAGTTGCGCAAGCACTGAAGGGCGCTCGTATTGACGAAGCGATTAGCATTTCAGACAAATACAAAAAGAGCCACTTGGCGATGGTTGTAAATGCTGGCTTGCAGGAGTTTCAGGCTCATCAGGGTGGCGCTATCTCCGGTGAAGAAGTTGATGCTTCAAAGCGCGCTTTGCAGCGTGCTGAAGCGATCAAGGTCGCTGAATTCAAGCGTGGTCTTTCCGGTTTGGCGACGATTGGTTCCACTGCTCCGTTCGTCGGATTGTTCGGAACCGTTATCGGCATCATCAATGCATTTCAGGATATGAGAAATGCTGAATCTGCTGGTATCGCAGCGATTGCGGGTGGTATTTCTGAAGCCTTGTTTACAACCGCTTTCGGATTGCTGGTAGCCGTACCTGCAGTATGGTTCTTCAACTACTTTACCAACAAGGTAGATAACTTTACCGTAGAAATGGATAATTCCTCGGCTGAGTTAATTGACTTCTTCGTTAAGCGGAAGAACAAATAGTTTGAGCATTTTTTCGCTTCCTCCATTTGAAATCTTTCCGAGAGGCTGAGCTTATCAGCCTCTCGGGGTAGATCAACGAGGGGACGATCTGGAATGTGATTAAGGGGAATTATTATGGGCATGTCTGCCGGTACTTCGAAATATAATTCGGATATTAACGTTACGCCAATGGTGGACGTCATGCTTGTGCTGCTCATCATCTTCATGGTGATCACGCCGCTCTTGCAATCTGGCGTCAACTTGACATTGCCGAAAAACTCCAATCCTGATGAAGACCCGAACATCATTAAGGACAGTGCCATCGTAGTTTCTGTCCCGGATGCCGGAGCTTATTACGTCAAGAAGGATCAGGTTGTCGGTGTTCAGAATCTTGTTCAACGCCTCCAGGCTTTGAAAAAAGCGCTGAAGCCGAGTGACCCACAAGTCGTTTATATTCGTGGTGGAATTAACGTTCCATACAAAGAAATTGTCACCGTCACAACTGCGATTCGTGACGCGGGATTTGACCAAATCGGTCTCGTCGCTGACAAGAAAAAAGATAAGTAACCCACAATCTATAAGCTCTTTTAAGGAGAATTCGTATGGGGATGTCATCAGGCGGCGGTGGTACACAACCTAATATTAACGTCACACCATTAATTGACGTTTTGTTAGTACTGTTGATCATTTTTATGGTCATTAGTCCACAGAAGCCGCACAAGTTTGAAGCAAAATTACCCGAAAAACCACCTGAGAATGAGGTTCCGCCGCCGCCAGATCCGCTGACGTTGGTAGTCTCAATTCCCAAAAGTGGTGGTTTTAAACTCAACCAAACTGACGCTAAAGATTTAAAAGCACTTGAGACACTTCTCAAGCAAAACCTTGAAGGTCGTCCAGCTGATCGTAAAGCAGTATTCTTGAAAGCTCCGAACGTTACCCCTTATGGCAACGTAGCGGATGTGATTGATACGATTAAGGTTGCTGGTGGTGAACCGATTGGGCTACAGCTTGAAGGTTTGGACGAGTAACTCAATTTAATAATTACTAAA
The DNA here is from genome assembly GCA_043775925.1 of Blastocatellia bacterium. GTDB lineage: Bacteria > Acidobacteriota > Blastocatellia > RBC074 > RBC074 > JAFDVL01. Next base: position 33,918 of record JAYVRW010000296.1, on the reverse strand, counting down.
ATAAATATTTCTCAGGAGGGGAGCCTTCCCGACCATGAAAATTTCACGTTATCTTGCATCAGGATTAGCCCTAACTTTGCTCACCAGTATTTTGTTCTTCAATTCTGGTTGTAGTGTAGTCAATACACTCAAAGGAAAAGACAAATTAAATCAAGGGATTTTGAAGTACAATCAAGGGAATACCAACGCCGCTGCTGACCTTTTTGAGCAGGCTTCTGCTCTAATTCCAACCAACCCCAATGTTTGGTTATGTCTTGGCGCTGTCAAGTATAAGAAAATTGGTGGTGCCGGCGGTGGCGGTGAGGGATTGAGACTGGCTAAAGAAGCGCTAAATTGCTATACCAAAGCACTTGAAAATGCCAGTCCTAGCGATTGTAAAATCAGAGACACAGCTATTGGCTATATTGCTGCAATCAATGGTGATAGGTTAGATAATGAAGCAGAACAGCGCAAGTGGCTATTAATGCGAACTGAAGGCGAATGTGCGACAACGGACATTAAAGCGCAGACTTATTACTCAATCGGTGTGAAATACTGGCAATGTGCTTTTGGTGTTTCCAATGCATACGCTGATAAGCAGAAAATTGATTCTGAGCCATTTCACAATCGTGTCATCAATAACCCAAAAGACAAAGAGAAATTTGATGACTGCGTAAATAAGAGCTTTGAGTATCTCAATAAGTCAATTGCGGCTAAACCCGATTACAGTGAAGCCCATTCTTACCTTAGTCTGATGTATCGTGAGAAGCAGAAAACTTCTGGCGCCGACGCTAAGAAATTTGAAGCGGAAGCACAAAAAGAAGCTAAGACTGCTATTGAATTAGCAGCCAAAGCCAAAGCCGAAGCAGAAGCCAAGGCGGCTGAAGAAGCAGCTAAGGGTGAAACGAAAACGAAGAAGTAAGCTTAACTACTAATTCTTAATTTTTACACTGAACAGCCAGTATCACCATAGAAATGATACTGGCTGTTTTATGCTTTGAACCTCAAAACACTTTAAGGTGTTGTACAATCAGGCAATGATCCGCTTTGAAGATGTCTACAGAACGGTCAGTAAATACCATCCCGACGCAGACCTTGAAATGTTGCGCCGTGCCTATATTTTCTCAGCCCGCGAACACAAAGATCAGGTCAGAAAATCTGGTGAGCCTTACCTAATTCACCCGCTGTCAGTTGCTGCCATCCTCGCAGAAATGAAGATGGATGTCGTCACCGTCAGCACTGGTTTTCTGCATGATGTGGTCGAAGATACCCTGACGACAATTGAAAATATTCGTGAATATTTCGGAGATGAGGTCGCCCACCTCGTGGATGGTGTGACAAAAATCAGCAAGCTCGGCGAATTTTCTAAAGAAGACCAGCAAGCTGAAAGCATCCGAAAAATGGTGATGGCGATGGTGACTGACATTCGTGTCGTGTTAGTCAAATTAGTAGATCGTCTGCACAATATGCGAACGCTGCATCATCTACCAGCCGAAAAGCGTAAGCGCATTGCGCAGGAAACCTTAGATGTTTACGCTCCCATTGCTCACCGATTAGGAATGGGTAAAATCCGAGCCGAATTAGAAGACTTATCCTTCAAATATCTCGAACCCCAGGATTATAAAAAACTTCAGGATGCAGTCGAAACGCGGCGAACCGCGACCGAAACTTTTCTGGAGGAGTTAAAAGAACGCATCACGGAATTATTAAAAGAAAACGGAATCGAATTGATCCGTATTGAGGGACGCATCAAGCGACTATACAGCGTCTATTTGAAGCTCAAGCGGCAACGAATTCAACTAGATCAGGTTTACGACTTACTCGCTGTTCGATTAATTACTAAAGAAGTAAAAGATTGTTATGCTGCGCTCGGTGTCATTCATCAACACTGGCGACCAGTGCCCGGAAGGATCAAAGATTTCATAGCAACGCCGCGAGAAAACCTTTACCAATCGCTTCACACCTCTGTGATTGGTGAAGAAGGTCTTCCTTTTGAAGTGCAAATTCGCACTGATGAAATGCACCGTGTAGCGGAAGAAGGCATTGCTGCGCACTGGAAATACAAGGAAGGCAAGCTCAAAGACACCAGCGAAGATGAGCTGTTCAAGTGGCTTCGCCAATTGGTCGAATGGCAGCAGGACGTGACGGATTCGCGTGAGTTCATGGATGGACTCAAGCTTGATCTTTACCCGAAGGAAGTCTACGCCTTTACCCCCAAAGGCAAGATTATTCAATTGCCACGTGGTGCCACACCGATTGATTTTGCGTATGCGATTCACACCGAAGTTGGCAATAAATGTACTGGCGCGAAAATTAATGGACGAATCGTCCAGTTAAAATATCAAATCCATAATGGCGAACAGGTCGAGATTCTGACCTCGCCGAATCAGCATCCCAGTCGCGACTGGTTGAATTCGGCTGTCACTTCAAAAGCACGCAATAAAATCAAGCATTGGCTGACCGAACAGCAGCGGGTCAAAGCCATTGATTTAGGGCGTAAATTATTTGAGAAGGAAGCTGCACGATTTAAGCTCAAGACTAAAAATGTGCTGGAAGGTGAACCGATGCCAAAGTTTTTGCAGGATCATGGCTTTCATAAAATTGAGGACATGATGGCGGCGATTGGCTACGGCAAATTAACAGCGCGAACCGTGATGGTACGTTATGTTCCGATTGAAGAAGTTGAGAAATTGGAACAAGGCAAGCCTTCCGCCTTCAAGCAAGTCAGCGATGCTGTCAAGAAAGCGTTGCGCCTGGGGAATGATCGCATCCTCGTGAAAGGGATTGATGATGTGGCGGTTTATCGCGCTCCGTGTTGCAATCCAATTATGGGCGAAAAAATTATTGGCTACATTACACGCGGCAAGGGCGTCGCTGTTCACGCGGAGCGTTGTGTCAATGCCGCAAATTTACTCGTGAATCGGGAAAGGATTATTGATGTCGAATGGGGCGCAGTGGCGAAAGGCGGCAACTCTACCTACCCGGTCAGGTTAGTGGTTTCGTCGCAGGATCGTCGCGGGATGTTGAAAGAAATTACGACGATTATTGACGATATTAAGACCAATATCCGGGATATTCGTTCGGATTCTCACGACGATGGTAACGCGACAATCTACATTACCGTCGAGATAAATGACCTGCAACATCTGGATCGAGTCATCAGTGCGGTCAAAGGAATAAACGGAGTTATGGACGTGATCCGCTGAGATCAGAGCGAGTCGCTTAACTTCGCAGTAGTTTTGAAGTATGATCTAAAATTACATTTTAAGCCTAAACGACAGAGTTGGAACACATGGAACAAATTCACACCGATTCAGCGCCGCAAGCTATCGGGCCATATTCGCAGGCAATTATCGCTAATGGTTTGATTTTTTTATCAGGTCAGATTCCGCTTGACCCAACTAAAATGCAAATTGTTGAAGGTGGCATCGAAGAACAAACGGAACAGGTCTTCGCTAATATTAAGGCTGTTTTGGAAGCGGCGGGCAGCTCACTGGCGCAAGTCGTGAAAACGACAGTTTTTATTGCCGATATGAATGATTTTGCCGCGTTGAATGAAATCTATGCAGCGCATTTCGGCGAAGCGCGTCCGGCGCGTTCGACCATTCAGGCGGCTCGTTTGCCGCGTGATGTCAAAGTCGAAATCGAAGTTATCGCCCTGGCTTAATCGCTATTCGATTGGCGTTCGAGCTTCAGCTTGCGCACCAAACATTTACTACCGAAAAGTTGAACGAACAACTTTCGCATCTCTCATCAGGAGCAAAATAAAGTGCCTACTTTTAAGACCCCGATCATTGCAATTTTACTTGGCGGATTAGCTTTGGCTGCTTGTCAGTCCGGCGCAGGCTCTGGCGCGACCGCTGGAAAAGGTGAAGCTGCTGCTATCGTCAATGGAACGAAAATTTCAGTCGCTGAAGTTGATCGTGTCACCGCAGAGCAGGCGCAAGGTCAGCAGACAAAGCTTTCACAATTAGAGTTAGCTTCGGCTCGGCTACAAGTGCTGGAAAGCCTGATTCAGGACGAGATCATGTTCCAGCGCGCCAAGAAAGATAACCTGCTGCCAACCGAAGATGAAATTACTTCCTTCATTCAGGCGAGCAAATCTGAAAGTGGCATGACCGAAGACGCTTTTCAAAAAAGGCTGAAAGAAACCAACCAAAGCGAACAGGATTTCCGAGAAGATGTTCGCAAACGTTTAGCCGTGAAAAAGCTTCAGGAAAAATTGAATAATCAAATCAAGGTTTCTGACCGCGAAGTCGAAGATTACTTCAAATCGAATCCTCCGATTGCTGAAGCTGGCATCGCTTTATCCGAAATCATCATTGATCCCGCCGACAACGGCGCGAAGAACGATGCAAAAACCGAAGCTGAAGCCAAGACCAAAATTGAAGAAGTGTATGGTCAGCTCAAGCGTGGCGGCGATTTTGCGACCGTAGCGCGTGGTCAATCTGAAGATGAATCAGCCTTGCGCGGCGGTGATATGGGCTTTATTTCAGCGCAAAAAATTCCGCAAATGTTTGGGCCATTAGCGCAAAGTATTGTGCAAATGAGCGAAGGACAAGTCACGCCTCCGTTTCGTGATAGTACTGGACGCTTCATCATTTTGAAGATGACGGGTAAGCGCGCCGAAAATCGCAAAATGAGTCTGGAAGAATCCAGCGCTCAAATCCGTAACGCCATCGTTCAGCAACGCTCCAGCCTGTTGGTTTCGGCGTTAATGGCAAGTTCGCGCAACGAAGCGAAAGTGGAAAATTACCTCATCAAAATGGTGATTGATAACCCAAATGGCTTAGGCGTTCTGCGTCCAATCACGGAAGCTTCACCACAGGCGTCAGGATCGCCAGCCGCAGCCACTTCACCCGTCGCAGGAACCAAGCCTGCAACTGCTCCCGCAGCTCCAAAAGCTTCGGCAGCAGCTACACCAGCGGCAGCTACGCCGCCAACTAAAAAATAGATTTTTACGTAATGTTATTTCGATTTTCAGATGTATCTAAATCCTATGGAGCGCAAGAAATCTTGCGCTCTATTAGTTTTCAAATTAACCCCGGCGAACATATCGGATTAGTTGGTCGCAACGGTGCGGGCAAGACGACGATTTTACGCCTTATTGCCGAAGTTGAATCTCCTGATAAAGGGACGATTGAGAAGATGCGAGGCTTGCGCTTTGGTGTTTTAAATCAGCATGTTGAATTCAAAAATGAATCTACGATTCTGGACGCCGCGCTGGAAGTCTTCGCCGAATTGCTGGCGTTGGAAGTGCAGATGCGCGACCTTGAGCATCAAATGATGGACGCCAAAGGCGAAGAGCTGGATCGTGTGATGCACGATTACAGCGAAGCGCAACACGCCTATGAACACGCTGACGGCTTCAGCTACCACGCCAAAGTTGAATCGGTTTTGCAGGGGCTTGGTTTCAAAAAAGAGCATTTCGAGAAGTCTACTTCGTCGCTGTCGGGTGGCGAAAAAAACCGTCTTGGAATGGTTCGTATGCTCTTGCTGGAACCGGATATTTTGCTGCTGGATGAGCCGACCAATCATCTTGATGTGCAGGCTGTCGAGTGGTTGGAAGATTTTCTTTCGCAGTACAAATCGGCGTACATCATCATTTCGCATGACAGATTTTTTCTGGATCATACGGTCAATCGTGTGCTTGATCTGGAAAATAAAAAAATCGAAAGCTACAACGGAAATTACAGTCGGTATCAGGTGCTGAAAGAAGAGCGGCGCGAGCTTCAGCAAAAAGCTTTTGAGCAGCAGCGCGATATGATTGATAAAACCGAAGATTTTATTCGTCGTAATCTTGCCGGACAAAAAACGAAACAAGCTAAATCACGCCGGACACAGCTCGCCAAAGTTGAGCGCATCGAAAGCGTGCTTAATCAGGACACCGCAAAATTCAAACTTAAACCGACGACGCGTACCGGAGATTTAGTTTTGATTCTTGATAAAGTTGCGGTGGGCTATCCGACGCGCACGTTGGCTACCAATATTACGGCGACCCTTAGACGCGGCGAAAGCCTTGGCATCATTGGCGCGAACGGCACAGGGAAGACGACGTTGCTGAGAACTTTGCTGGGCGAACATCAACCGCTGGCGGGCGAAGCGCGTTGGGGATCGAACGTCAATCCGGGCTATTACGATCAACGATTATTGATGATTGATGATCGCAATACGGTGCTGGAAGAATTAAGAACCGTTGCGGCTTCGACCGCTACTGACGGAGAACTGCGCGGATTCCTGGGCAGATTTCTCTTCAGTGGAGATGACGTTTTCAAATTGGTTGTCGTTCTTTCAGGAGGCGAAAAGGGAAGGCTCGCATTGGCGAAGCTAATCTATTCTCGCGTCAATGTGCTGGTACTGGATGAACCGACAAACCATCTTGATATTGCTTCGTGCGAAGCGCTGGAAGCGGCGTTGAACGATTACGATGGAACGATTATTACGGTCTCGCATGATCGTTATTTTTTAGATCGCATCGCCACGCAGATTTTATTTTTCGGTGAAAATGAAGTCGAACATTTTGACGGCGGCTACACCGAATTTTACGACGCGCATCACCAATCAAAACAGCAGGCGGCAGACGCAGCAAAGGCGCTGGCGGAAGCGCAGCGTAAGGCGGAAGCGGCGGCGGTGAAGCAGGCTCCGAAACCCGCGAAAAAAGCTAACAAAAAGAATTTTGCGGCGGAGCAATTAGAAGCAAAAATTCAGGAAACTGAAGCGGAAAAAGATGGGCTGTTTGCGTTGATGTCTACTGATGAAGTCGCCCGCGATCATATCCGTTTGGCGGCGGCGAATGAACAGTATCAACAAGTGGAAAAAGATTTGCAGGAGCTTTACCAACAATGGGAAGCGGCAGCGGTACAGTACGACGAGCGGTAGCGAGTTGGTCGGCTATGGCGAGGGAACCACTCGCTACCGTTCGCCGTACTGTACCGCTGCCGCTTTATAGGTCGCATCCACTTGAAAATCGCTATACTACGTGTGTGTTTCTGCATTTTTCGCCAACCAATTACCTAATCCTCCTTGTCCGCCTGACCATCAAATTGCGGGACCTTATCTTGACACTTCACCAAAAGATGGTGAAGATAGCTCCGCACCGAAATTAACGACTGACGAACGAAACGAAGTACCATCCATCACGACCAGCGACGATAAAATTCTTTTGAAAGAGTTGGTGTTTCCCTTTGCTTCACAATATGCCTGAGCCGAAAGATCAAAGTACCCCCATCTTAAAAGACAAATACGAACTCAATAATTTCTTCGATGAAATGTTTGAAGGCGCACAACAGCCGCGTCCGCATTATCAAACGCTACATAATCGCCTCTCCTCGTTCAGTGTTGAGGACATGAACGAAAAGGCGCGGGCGGCGAATATTTCATTTCTTTATCAGGGCATCACGTTCACTGTCTACAACGAAGATCAGGGGATTGAGCGCATTTTCCCGTTCGATTTGATTCCGCGCATTATTCCGGCGAATGAATGGAAAATAATTGAGGCTGGTTTGACGCAGAGAGTTCAGGCGCTGAATCATTTTCTGCACGACGTTTATCACGATCAACGCATGATTATTGAGCGCCGTATTCCGGCGGAACTCGTCTTCGGAGCCAGCAATTTCCGCCGCGAAATGATTGGGATCAACGTCCCGCGAAATATTTATGCGCACATCGTCGGAACAGATTTAATCAGGGATGATAACGGTAATTATTTTGTGCTCGAAGATAATTTGCGTTCGCCTTCCGGCGTCAGTTATATGCTCGAAAATCGGCAGGCGATGAAACGTTCATTCCCGCGCTTGTTTCAGCAATACGGAGTCGCACCGATAGATCATTATCCACAGGAATTGCTCAGCACTTTGCGCTCCGTTGCGCCGCACGAAGCACACGACCCCACCGTAGTTTTACTGACTCCCGGTATTTACAATTCCGCTTATTTCGAGCATTCCTTTTTAGCGCGACAAATGGGCATCGAAATTGTCGAAGGTCGTGATTTAGTCTGTCACGACAATCGCGTGTATACGCGCACGACACGCGGGCTGCAACGAGTAGACGTGATTTATCGCCGCATTGACGATGACTTCGTAGATTCGCTGGCTTTCAAGCAGGACAGCATGTTGGGCGTCGCCGGATTGCTTAACGCTTATCGCGCCGGAAACATTACGCTCGCCAATGCCGTCGGGACTGGCGTCGCCGATGACAAAGCGGTTTATGCGTATGTCCCCGAAATGATTCGTTACTATTTGGGCGAAGAGCCGATCCTGAATAACGTGCCAACTTATCTGGCGATCAATGACAAAGACCGCGAATATATGCTGGCGAATCTTGATAAACTGGTCGTCAAAGCCGTCAATGAAAGCGGCGGCTACGGCATGCTGATTGGCATTCATTCGACGCAGGCAGAACGCAAAAAATTTGCGGAAAAAATTCGTGCGAATCCACGCAATTTTATTGCGCAACCGACAATTTCACTAAGCCGCCATCCAACGTATGTCGAAGGTGAATTGCGCGGCTGTCACGTAGATTTACGACCTTATATTTTGAATGGCGAAAAAGTCACCATCGTCCCCGGAGGATTGACGCGAGTTGCGTTACGCGCCGGGTCATTAGTCGTAAATTCTTCGCAAGGCGGCGGCAGCAAAGATACGTGGGTTTTGACTGATTAAAATGAAGATTAATTTCGATGGAAAAATTTTCCGATCAGTTGAAAACGTACCTAATGGAGAAGTAGACGCGAGTACGATCTTTCGCTATCACCAGCAGGGTCAGATTGTTTGGGCTGAATATTCTGGCGGAAAAATAATTCGGGGGCAAATGATCGGAATTGTCTTGCCGGAGGGAAAGCTGGAATTTCGCTACCAGCATCTCAATGAGGCTCACGAAATCATGACCGGGATTTGTCTTTCGACGCCGGAAATATTGCCGGATGGACGAGTTCAGTTACATGAAGAATGGCAATGGACTTGCGGTGATTTTTCCACTGGTAAATCAATGGTTGAAGAAATGTTGGCGTTGGATTTTGGGTGAGGATTGGATTGATAATAGAACTCTATGATTGAATTATTTTTTGTACTTTTCTTTATTCCACGACGAATTAGAGCGCTGGCAAATTTGCGCGGTGAAAGTTGGATCAAATGGAGCCTGTTTGCGATTGGCGCCTGGTTTGGTGCACAGATTTTAGTGGTGATGGCGATTACCACCGTCCTAATGACTTATGCAGCCCTGATGAAAAGTGAATTTAACGAAAACCTGGGCTTGATGATTTCTTATTTTTTTGGATTAGTTGGCGCTGTGATGACAGCCACGATGGTCGTCAGACAACTCGCCAAAAAACCTGTTCTACCAAATCCAACTGAAAATATTTCGGAATAAAAACTATGCTCTCAAGAGTTGCAGATTCACTTTATTGGATGTCGCGGTATATCGAACGTGCTGAAGATTTGACGCGCCTGCTGGCGGTCAATTTTCATACGTTGCTGGACGCCGGAAAAATTGATTCAGAGCAGGGCTGGCAACCATTAGTGACGCTGACGCGCGATGAAGAATTATTTGCCGAACACTACGACAGTTATACTGCCAATAACGTCATAGATTTTATGTTGTGGAATCAGGAAAATCCGAACGCGATTATCTGGTGCATCACGTTAGCGCGCGAAAATGCGCGGAGCGTCCGCGAACAAATCAGCCGCGAAATGTGGGAATACCTGAATCGTCTTTATTTTGCCGTCAGAGAAGCGAATCACGAATCAGTCTCTCGCAATTTGCTGGAATTTTTTTATCAGTTGCGCGATGGCTCCCAGGCTTTTCAAGGCATCACGAACGAAACGATGACGCACAGCGAAGCCTTCCAGTTTATCCAACTTGGCAAGCATTTAGAGCGTGCCGAAAAGACGACTCGAATTTTAGATGTGAAGTACGACACTGTGAGTAAGTTGGAGGAAGGATCACCCGATGAAGCCTTACAGTTAATGGCGATGCTGAAATCCTGTAGTGCATTTGAGCCATTTCGGAAGGATTATGCGTCACAATTACAAGCTGCTCCGGTCGTCGAATATCTGTTGCTCAATCGTGAATTCCCACGCGCTGTGGCTTATTGCCTGAGTCGCGGACTGCAAGCAGTGAATATGATTTCCGGGACGGGCGATCAGAGTAAAAATCAATCTCAATACAACGCTATTCAGTTCAATGTGGCAATGAATACGCCACAACGCGGCCTGGGACGCCTAGTTGCTGATCTCGAATATTTGGAAGTCCACGATATTCTGGGCGACAGTTTGCACAAGTATCTTGAGCAGTTTTTGTGGCGACTGAATTATGCAGGCGAAGACATTGCGCGAATGTATTTTAGTACGCAGGTAATTTTGCCGGAACTGCATCCACAACAGGCACAGCAGCAGCAATGAAATGGCGGAGAAGTTCGCAGTTCGCAGTAGGAGAAGAGTTCGCAGCCTTTATTCGCAGAATATTCAGGAAAAAACTACGAACCGCCAACTGCTCACTGTGAACTCTTTTCCGACCACCGACCACCATCTCTATGAAATTACGCATCGAACACATCACAACGTTTACTTACGAATTGCCGATTAGTGAGGCCTACACAGAAATGCGGTTGGCACCGATGGATTTACGAGGACAACGCCGTTCGCACTTCAGTCTCAAAACCGAACCGGGTGGAGAAGTCACGCGCTACAAGGATCGTTATTTGAACGAAGTGCATTACTTCGATGTGCTGCAACCACACGAGCAAATGAAAGTCATTGCGACCAGCGAGGTTTATACCACTGAGACTTTTGTTGATGAACAAGTTGTCCTGACTCCGCTGGATCAGTTCGATTATTTGATGATGACAACATACGCACCAGAACATGAAATGCTACATGAACTAGCTGAAGCCAATGTTGTAATCGGAAACAAAATGGCGACGGCAATTTCGCTGATGAACGCGATTAATGATGTCATCAAGTACGAAAGCGGCGCTACCGATGTCAAAACAACAGCGGATGAAGCATTACAGCTTGGTAAAGGTGTCTGTCAGGATTATGCGCATGTAATGTTGTCAGCCTGTCGGCTGAGTGGTTTGCCAGCCCGATATGTGAGTGGCTATTTATTCAGTCCTGACGCACCCGAAATGGCTTCGCACGCCTGGGTGGATGTCTTCATTACCGATCATGGCTGGATTTCGCTTGACCCGACTCATAACTGCTGGCAAAGCGAAAAATATGTCCGTGTTGCCATCGGACGTGATTATGCTGACGTTCCGCCAACACGCGGAGTTTACAAGGGAAAAGCCAAAGAAAAAATGGATGTAGATGTCAAGGTAATCGAAATCTAATTTTGGGCTTAGGTCTTTGGCTTTTGGTCTTGGAACTTGCAAAAAAAATGCGGAAGCCCGCACGAAGTAAGGGCGAATATCTCGTACTGCGAAGGCACACTTACTGCGTGTTTCTTCATTTTTCGCCATTCATTTTTGGTTCGGTATATTCCGATCAAGGTGAATATTTTCAAGACCTCGCCAAAGACCCAAGACCAAAACCCAAAGACCTAAGCCCTATCTTTTTTCCGGTTCCGCCATTTCACGACAATAATTCCGACGACAATCAGGATCAGAAAAATGAATCCGGCGCGTCCAATCCAGCGGTGAATAAATTCCCAGGCATGACCGAAAAAATACCCAACCAACGTAATCACAATTCCCCAGATAACAGCGCCTGCGGCATTGAAGAAAAAGAACCTCCGCCACTCCATAAAAGACATTCCGGCAAAGAATGCGGCGAAGACACGAAGCCCGGTAATAAAGCGTGCGACGAGAATTGTCTTATCGCCATGCTTGGCAAAAAAATCTTCACATGCCTTCATTCGTGGAGGCGTCAGAAAAACATATTTCCCATATTTTTCGGCAAAACCGCGACCTAGTTTTCGTCCGGCTAAATACCCTAGATTATCGCCGATGATGGCTCCCACGATGGCTACGATGATAACAGTTGGAAGTGAGAAATGATGCTGTGAAGCAAAGAATCCGGCAGCCAGTAAAATCGTTTCGCCAGGAATTGGCAATCCGGCATTTTCCAGCATGACTCCGAAGAAAACGATGCCGTAGCCGTATGTTTTAAATAAGTACAAAAGATAATCAAGGGAAACAAAAGAAAGCAGGTATTTGAAAAAATCAAGAATTGGTTGAAAAAATTCCATAGAGCTGTCGCGGGACTTTTAGACAGGATTTACAAGATTGACAGGATCAGCAAAAACAATAAACAACCATAGCACGTGAGATTATTCTTCGCCTTCTTCATCACGGTGGTCTTCGTCGTATTCGCGGAGCAAATCGAGAATGAGCGAAGTATTACTGCTGGCTTCGATCTGGCGAGCAAACGGTGCGGGAGATTTATCGAAATTAAAGTAGCCCTGATTGGCTTCCTGCATCAGTGATTTAAACGCCTCTATTCCGGCGAGATCATTGAACGAAGCATTCACGATTTCTCCTTCTGTAAAATAGACTTTTCCTTTGAGATCATCCTTCCGAATCACCAAAATCCCCGTCAGATGATTATTTTCGAGTACCTGCACAATGTCAAAAACGCTGATCTCGGCCAGATTTCCAGCTAAAGTCGAACGCGGTTCCGGCGCAGTCTGCGCCGCCGCCGTAGTGACGACCTGAATTTGCGGAGCATTGGCCCGTTGCTGCGCTTGTTGCATCTTGCGCAGTTCCTGCATCCGGGAAGAAACCGCCGCTTGCGGATTCAGGTTTCGCGCCTGTAATAAACAGCGATCCGCCTCTTCAAAATTTCCGGCGCGCACATACAAGCCCGACAAGGCGATACATTGGCTGGCAGCCTGTTCCAGCATTTTCAGAGAAATATAAAGCTCCAACAATTTTTCGCGGAGCCGAATATTGCCGGGATGACGATCCAAAGCCGATTCCAACGCCACTATGCCGCGCTCCGGCAAGTGATATTTAATCAACAGCTCAGCATCAAGGATGACGCTTTCTACATCTATTGGTTCAACTTCTTTCATACCGCTTCGGGATTGACCTGTCAGAATAGGAAGTAATGCAAAGGCGCGGGGATTGCCAAAAATGAGTGTAGCATTTTCGAGCAGTGAAGCTCAATTCAATTTTCTAAGCTGGTCATCTCAGGAAGAGATTTGCAAAAAAATGCGGAAGCCCGCACGTAGTAAGGGCGTCACTATGGCACACTTACTGCGTGCGTGTTTCTGCATTCTTCGCAAAGCAGGATTATCACAGCGTCAGTTAGCCGAATCAACGGGTAGAAATTAATTTTCATTGGCAAAGCAGGAAGCTTGAGCAGAGAGCCTCCAGAACGCAAAACTCAAGACCAGTCGGAGTCAAATTGATTTCCTCGAAACGCAAAACCCGAAACCCCGTCCACGCTGACCGCCGCGCTGCCAAATTGCCCGAACTTGGACTTGATGCCATCGCCAGTGCCAATGCGCGTCTTTGGCTTCCCGAAGGAAGGCGGCGGCGGTGGCGGAGCTGTAACCGTTGATGCTGCGGCTGGCACAAATGAATTTCCTGAAGTACCGGAATTCATGAGCGAGCTGATCGATGCACCGGAGAAAATACCAGAGACTTTTTTCTTAAAATTACTCAAAAAACCGCTACTCGATTTCGTGTCGTTGGCGGCGATTTTCTGTCCGGTTGGATTATTCACAGGAGCTGTCTGATTGCCGATTTTTATATTTTTCCCGGTGCGGCAAAGTTCATCTTTGAAACCACACACCGTAGATGGAAGTTTTCCACTAAAAAAGGCAGGAACTGACACGTTCCTACCTTTTTATTTTTTACTTGTCAGTCGAGGATTAGAGTCCTTTACTGGCAATGAATTTCACTAAATCGCGGACGCGGGAAGAATATCCCCATTCGTTGTCGTACCACGAAAGGACTTTGAGCAGATTACCGCCCACCACTTTCGTGTAGTCGGCATCTACGATGGAAGAATTATCGTTACGACGGAAATCAACTGACACCAAAGGCTGTTCCTCAAAGGCGAGAATTCCTTTGAGTTCGCCTTCGGCAGCGGCTTTCAGCACGGCGTTGACTTCTTCTGTCGTGGTTTCTTTTTCGAGTAAAATCACCACGTCAACCAATGAAACGTTCGGCGTTGGAACGCGCACGGAGATGCCATCGAATTTGCCTTTGAGTTCCGGCAGGACTAACGCGACGGCTTTGGCTGCGCCCGTTGAAGTCGGAATCATTGAAATAGCGGCAGCCCGCGCCCGACGCAAATCTTTATGCGGCAGATCAAGCAATTGCTGATCGTTCGTGTAAGAGTGAATCGTGGTCATCTGCGCTTTGCTGATGCCGAATTTTTCGTGAATGACTTTCGCCACCGGAGCCAGACAGTTGGTCGTACACGAAGCATTTGAAATGACGTGATGTTCTGCCGGATTGTACGATTTCTCATTGACGCCCATCACGATAGTGATGTCTTCGTTGGTGGCAGGTGCGCTGATGATGACTTTTTTGACAGTGTCACGCAGATGCGCTACCGCTTTTTCTTTGGCGGTAAAAATTCCGGTTGATTCGATGACGATTTCGGCTCCGACTTCGCCCCAGGGAATTTTCGCGGGATCGCGTTCGGAAAACACTTTGATCCGGTCGTTGCCGACTTTAATCGAATCTTCAGTGTGCGAGATTTCGTGATCGAGGTTGCCCAAAACGGAATCGTATTTGAGCAAGTATGCTAATGTTTTAGTGTCGGTCAGATCGTTCACAGCGACGAAGTCAATGTCGCGGCTGCCCAGCGCAGTGCGCAGAATGTTACGACCAATGCGACCAAATCCGTTGATACCAACTTTGATGCCCATTGTATTTCTTTTTTCTCCTCTAAAGTTAAGGCGCAAGCGGCGGAGCTTGCAGGTGATTGTTTCGCAGTTTAATTAAGCTATGGAACCTACCGCAGCAACGCGCAGGTGTCAAGATTGTGTGACGGATGTGTCGGCGCTCTGGCATTTACTCCACACTGGTTGCGGGTAATGCTTTGTCCAAGGTATGATCTTTCTCTACGCGGCTGGTCGTATTAGCTTTCACTAATTTGCGCTTATAAAACTTGAATGGAAAATATCAATTCACAATCTGTTCGTCCGAAGGAAGCCTTCAGCTTTGGTAAGTTGATAGACACTTTTCTGGGGTTCATCAGCTCGGTTCCTTTTGGCATTGCCTTGCTCGTGATTTTGCTGAGCTTGTCTATGCTGGGAATGTTAATTCAACAGCAGGAACTGGACACCTTCGGCAATTATTTTGCGAAGCTGACACCTTCAGAAAAAATGGTCTATGGAAAATTAGGCTTTTTCGATATTTACCATGCAATGTATTTCAATGGGTTGTTGTTGGTTCTAAGCCTTAACATCATTTTGGCTTCGATTGATTATTTCCCTAAAGCGTGGAAAGTCGTGCGCCGCAAAAAACTGACGGCAACTCCGGGCTTCACACAGGCGATGCGCACCAGGTATGAACCAATTGTGATGCAGGGAATAAGTCAAAGCGATTTAGTTGAACGTGCAAAAGCCGCAGCAAAATCATTACGCTACAAAGTCAGAACAACAGAGAAAGACGGACGCACTACAGTCTTTGCTGAAAAAGGCACGTGGAATCGGCTTGGCGCTTATTTCGTTCATATTTCGTTGTTGACGGTTTTTACCGGTGGAATGCTGACTTCGTTGAAATCGCACACGGGTGGAATGTGGGTGCAGCCGGGAGAAAAAAGCGACCAGATGATGCAGAATGTTTTTAATCTGGATCAGGTCGGACAGCGTTCAATGGAATTGCCGTTTACAATTGATTGCACTGACCTTCAGCAAAAATTAATTGATCCGAAAAAATTTATTGATGGTGGCAACACAATTGACTGGCTGACCTACGTCAACATTACGGACAAGGAAAGCGGCAAAGTAGAAAAGGCGTTAATTCATTTGAATAAGCCGTACGATTTTCGTGGCTACCGTTTATTTCAGGCGTCATTCAGAGAAATGGGCGGAGCGCGGACAGTTAATTTAAAAGTCACTCCCGAAGGCGGA
Source organism: Blastocatellia bacterium (assembly GCA_043775925.1). Lineage (GTDB taxonomy): Bacteria > Acidobacteriota > Blastocatellia > RBC074 > RBC074 > JAFDVL01. The sequence continues at coordinate 17,910 of JAYVRW010000296.1, read as the reverse complement.
ACGGAACAAGATTTAAGCCTGCGCATCAACGAAGAAAAACAGTTAAGCGACGGTACGAAATTTCGCTATTTTGAATTCGTTCCGCATTTTGAATTAGGACAGGACGGGCAGCCCAATGTCGCTTCGGCGCAATACGAAAACCCCGCCGCGCACATTGAAGTGGCGAAAGCCAATGGAGATCGTGGTCGTGTCTGGGCGTTTACTTCAGATTTTGAAAAACAAATCGAAAGTGATCCGGCGTTGAAGGCGAAATTGTCGGCGCCAAACGGACCAAAATTCAAACTCGTAGATTTCGAGAAAGCTTCACAGGCGCACATGCTTTCGATCCAATACGATCCCGGTTCGATCTGGTTTTATATCGGCTCAGCGATGCTGTGTTCTGCGTTGTTGGGAGTCTTTTTCTTTTCACATCAACGCGTCTGGATTGTGTGCGAAGACGGTAAGGTTTCAATCGGCGGAGATGCGAATCGCAACCGCTTAGGTCTGGATGATCGGATCAAAAAAATTGCCAGTATTCTCAAAGGAGAAAATCCCGAAAACTTAGCTGCGAATTAAGCTAAGCCCAGAGGTCAAACATTATGTCTCAAGCAGTCAAAACCATTAACACGCCGCAACTGGATTTGCGCCGCCCTGCATTTTTCAATTACCTGCCCGCAATTTTGCCCATCGTTGGCGCGTTCCTGATGCTGATTGCGCGGCGTCAAGTTGGAACCAGTTTTATTGACGATGGATCATTGATCGTCATGGCGTTGCTTTGTTACATCATCGCCGCTGCCATGCATTTGACTGACCTCTTCGCGCCAATGAAGGGATTAGAAAAAATGGCGGTGTGGACAGCTTCACTTGGTTTCTTTTTGAACCTCTCAAGCTGGCTGGTTCGCTGGATCAATATGGGCGACAGAGAGGCGTGGAAACGGCTGACGGATCACGATGGCATCTATCATGCTTCGTGGTTTTTTAGCTATATCCCGCTGGCGAATTTGTATGATTTATCTGTCGGTTTTGCATTTGGCGCGGCGTGTACAGTGCTGTTAATTGAGCATCGTCCGAATACCCGATTTGTTGGCGCGATTGCCTTACCAATGATTTGTCTGGTGCTGATTCTGGCGATTTTTATCGGCAGCGAAATCGGACATTTACAACCGGTACTGGATAGTTACTGGCGTCCGATCCACGTCGGCGATGCGACGATCAGTTATGGCATTTCGCTGGTGAGCTTTGCGATTGCGATTATGTATTTGCTCAAAGATGGCGTGAAGCCGGAATCAATGGGCATCTTCGCTATGCTGTTCAGCGTGGCGAATTTTGTATTTTTCAGCAAGGCGTTTCAGTTTGCTACGATGGGCTTTGGCTTGACACCGATGCGCCCAACGGAAGGTGGTTCATTCAGCCCAATTTCAGCGCTGCGCGTAACACTTCCGGGAGTTGGGCCGCTGGTTGGATTATCAATGCTGTTGCTGACAATTGCGATTGTCAGTTTTATGGTGTACGTCTTCAAAGATAACGCCTTAGCCAAACGTATCGGGCATCTGGCGTTGCGAACTTCATTAGTGACGCAGGCTCTGGGCTTGGGAGTTTTATTCTATCAAATCAAGGTAATGACCAATGTTGGAGCCACTATCGGAACCGATCATTTGTACGATCTTGGCAAAATGCTCGCAGGCAAAGACGCTGCTACAATGCCAACAGATCAATTGATTCAGGGTGCGAATATGTGGTTGCAGCAAAACAGTTCAAGTTTTGTGCTGAGCATCAATTCAAATCCGGTTGAGTTGGCAGCCTTAGTTACGACCTTTGTCTTGTGTTTATTTATTGTAATGTTCAGCTTCAGACCAGAGCGGTTACGCGCGGGCTTACCTTCACTCGAAAAATTGGACAGCCTGATTTACAAAACCGTTGGCGCCGCCTTCGCTGGCATTGCAATTTTATTGGTCACAGGCGCGATTTGGGCGAACGAATCATGGGGCAAATATTGGGGCTGGGATCCAAAAGAAACCGGAGCCTTAGTCGCGTGGTTAGCCTACGCCGCCTATTTGCATACGCGTATCGCACACGGCTGGTCAGGACGCCGTAGCGCGTACTTTGCGTTGCTCGGATTCCTGCTGGTAATCTTCACGTATTTAGGCGTGAGTTATTTGTTACCAGGTTTACATTCTTACGCAGAATAAATTTTAGCTCCAGAATTATTAGCCACGAATGGGCGCGAATTTGCACGAATTTAAGTTGATTAGATTCCTGTTAGTTCGTGTAAATTCGTGGCTTTTGTTATACTGCGCAACTTATGAAACGAATCGCTTCAATCATTCTCTTTGTTTTTGTAGTCGTAATTTTTGTTGCTGCCGCCAAACAAATTCGTCTCTTCGACGGCAAGAGCTTCAAAGGTTGGAACGGAGATCAGAAAATCTTTCGCATCGAAAATGGCGCAATTGTTGGCGGTTCGATGCAGGAGAAATTGACGCAGAATGAATTTCTTTGCACTGACAAAGAGTATTCAAATTTTGTCATTCGTGCAAAGTTCAAATTGGTCGGTGACCCAACCAAAGCGAATGCCGGCATTCAATTTCGCTCCAAACGAATTCCGAATAATAACGAAGTCATCGGCTATCAGGCAGATTTGGGACAGGATTATTGGGGCGCATTGTATGACGAATCACGACGCAAAATAGTACTGGCGCGACCGAAGTTAGACGAGCTAAAAAAAGTCCTGAAAATGAATGATTGGAATCAATACGAAATCCACGCTGAAGGAAAACATATTCGCCTGAGCATCAACGGATTTCAGACGGTTGATTACACGGAAGCTGAGCAGGGCATTGCAGAAACGGGCTGTATTTGCGTACAGATTCACGCGGGGCCGCCAAGTCAGGCTTCGTACAAAGACATCACGATTGAAGAGATAAAATAAACAAATGTCAGAAACGAATTTGAATCTGGGCTACACAATTTTTTGCGAAGATGTGCGCGTCGAAGCTTCGCAGCATTTAAGTTTAATGGGTGTTTTTCATCAAATCGTCGTCCCGCAAGTACCGATTACGATGATTAAATTCGGAGTCGTCACGCATTGGACAGGCGAAGGGCAATACCTCAGCGAAGTCCGTATTTTGACGGCTGATAAAATGAATACCGTAGCGATTTCGCAACCATCCAGTTTTACGATTCCGGCGGATGGATATTCTGATAACGTCACGGTTTTTGTGAATACAAATTTTTTACAAGCGGGCGATTACATCGTCCAGATATTGATTAACTCTTCGCTTTTTGCGGAAAAGATTTTGCCCGTGCTGACACCGGAGCAACCCAATCCTTTCGCAGAAATCGAACATATCAATTAAATAAAATTAACCACGAAGGATTTCTTACATGTTAGATCAGCTTTGCATCAATACAATTCGGACGCTGGCGATGGACGGCGTACAAAAAGCGAACTCCGGTCATCCCGGAATGCCGATGGGAATGGCTCCGGCGGCGTATGTGCTGTGGACGCGGGTGATGAATCACAATCCGAAAAATCCAAAATGGGTGAATCGTGATCGCTTTGTGTTATCTGCCGGACACGGTTCGATGCTGCTTTATAGTTTGTTGTATTTGACGGGCTACGATGATTTTACGCTGGATCAGCTCAAGAATTTTCGTCAGCTTGGCAGCCTGACCGCAGGGCATCCTGAATCTGAATTGAGTGCTGCGATTGAAACGACGACAGGGCCGCTCGGACAAGGCTTTGCTAATGGCGTTGGGATGGCTATCGCGCAGGAATATCTCGCGGCGACCTTCAACAAAGACAATCACAAAATTTTTGATTATTACACCTACGCGATTGTTTCCGATGGCGATTTGATGGAAGGACTTTCCGCCGAAGCCGCTTCTTTAGCGGGTCATTTGAAATTAGGACGTTTGATTTATTTGTACGACGACAATGATATTTCTTTGGATGGCCCGACTTCGATGTCGTTCACCGAAGATCGCGTCAAGCGGTTTGAAGCCTACGGATGGCACGTACAAACCGTAGATGGTCAGGATCACGACGCGATTGAAAAAGCCTTGCTCGCTGCGAAAACTGATCCGCATCCTTCGCTGATTTGTACGCGGACGATTATTGGTTTTGGCTCTCCGAACAAACAGGGCAGCTCGAAATCTCACGGTGAACCGCTTGGCGTTGAAGAGGTCAAGCTTACGAAGCAAGCTCTGGGATGGCCTTATGAAGATGCATTTTCCGTGCCGCCCGAAGCGTTGCAAAACTTCCGTCATTGCATTGAGCGTGGACGCGATTCGCAAAATAATTGGGAAGATAATTTTGCGATGTACGCCAAAGCGCATCCTGATTTAGCCGCGCAGTGGAATTCCTGGAATAGCGGGGAACAGGAAGCCTGGAAGCATTTGTTGCCAACTTTTGAAGCGGGAAAAGATGTCGCTACACGCGATGCTTCCGGCAAAGTTTTGAATGCGATTGCGGCGGCATTACCCAATTTAATTGGAGGCTCAGCCGATTTGCGTGGATCAAATAAAACCTATCTCAACGGTCTCGGAGAATTCAGCCCGGAGCTTCGCCAGGCTCGCAATTTTAATTTCGGAGTGCGCGAACATGCGATGACTTCGATCCTGAACGGCATTGCCTTGACGACGCCGTTGATTCCGTTTGGCGCAACTTTCCTCGTATTTTCACAGTATTGTCTGCCGCCTGTGCGCTTAGCCGCGATGATGGGAATTCGGACGATTAACGTCTGGACGCACGATAGCATCGGTGTCGGCGAAGACGGTCCGACGCATCAACCGGTTGAGCATTTAGCCATGCTGCGAACGATTCCAAATTTGACAGTGCTTCGTCCCGGCGATGCGAACGAAACTTCATACGCCTGGCGCGCAGCGATTGAAAATACGCACGGCCCGACAGCTTTGTTGTTGACGCGACAAGGCTTGCCGACCTACGACCGCACGAAATTTGGCGCAGCCGACGGCACGCTCAAAGGTGCTTACGTGTTGGCTGAGGCTGAAAAAATTGATGTGATCCTGATTGCTTCAGGATCGGAAGTTGGTGTCGCGATGGCGGCGCGCGAAGAATTAGCCGCTCAAAATATTGGCGCGCGTGTTGTCAGCATGCCAAGCTGGGAATTGTTCGAGAAGCAATCAAAAGAATATCGTGAGTCAGTGTTGCCTAAGTCAATTACTGCCCGTGTCGCGATTGAAGCCGCAATCATGCAGGGCTGGGAAAAATACGTTGGCAACGATGGTATTTTGATTGGGATGACCGAATATGGAGCCTCGGCTCCGATTAAAACACTGATGGAAAAATTCGGATTTACAGCGGCGAATGTCGTTGAGAAAGTAAAAGTGTTACTTGGCAAGTAATGGTGGGACTGAAATTTTTTAGCCACGAATTACACGAATTACCACGAATTATTAGTTTTTTATTCGTGCAAATTCGTGTAATTCGTGGCTAAGTATTTCTTGCTAGAAATATGAGTACTGCACCTGAACCCAAACAATCTGTATTGACGAATTTGCTGGCAATTCGGCGAGATCGGCTCGTTTTTTTGACGAAGGTGAAAAAAGAATGCGGCGACATCGCGCATTTCAAAATTGGCCCACAGGATACGTGGATTGTTTCGCACCCTGATTTCATTAAAGAAATTCTCGTCAATCAGCAACGAAAATTCATGAAAGGGCGTGGATTGCAATTTGCCAAAAAAATGCTGGGCGAAGGCTTGCTCACCAGCGAAGGCGAAGTTCATCTGCGGCAACGACGATTGGTGCAACCTGCCTTTCATCGCCAACGCGTCGCCACCTACGCGACTACGATGACTGAAGCTGCAGTAAAAACGCGCGAACGTTGGCGCGATGGTGAACAGCTTGATATGGCGCAGGAGATGATGCGCGTGACGCTGGCAATTGCGGGCAAGACTTTATTCGATGCCGATGTCGAAGGCGAGGCCGGAGAAGTCGGCAAAGCGCTCAGCGAAACAATGGTGTTGTTTGAACGCATCACCAATCCGTTTGCCGCGTTGCTGAGTATGCTGCCACTAAAAAGCAATCGTCGTTTTGAGCAGGCAAAACAAAAACTTGATGACCTGATTTATCGCATCATCAACGAACGCCGAGCCAGTGGCGAAGATCGTGGAGACCTGCTTTCAATGTTGCTCATAGCGCAGGACGATGAAGGCGGAACCGGAGGAATGTCCGATGAACAGGTGCGTGACGAAGCGATGACAATTTTTCTCGCGGGTCACGAAACTACCGCGAACGCTTTGACGTGGACGTGGTATTTGCTTTCGCAGCATCCTGACATCGAAGCCAAACTGCACGCTGAAATTGATTCCGTTTTACAGGGGCGCTTACCAACCTTTGAAGATGTGCCGAAATTGCGCTACACCGAAATGGTGTTTGCGGAATCCATGCGGCTGTATCCGCCCGCGTGGACAATCGGACGCAACGTGCTGGAAGACGTGGAAATTGGCGGTTATACCATTCCAAAAGGCGCGCTGGTCTTGACGAGTCAATTCATCGTGCATCGTGATGAGCGATGGTTTCCTGAGCCGGAAAAATTCGACCCTGAACGCTGGACGCCGGAAGAAAAAGAAAAGCGACCGAAATTTTCCTACTTTCCATTTGGAGGCGGCACACGCATTTGCATCGGCGAAGCATTCGCGTGGATGGAAGGCGCATTATTGATTGCGACACTGGCGCAGAAATGGCGACTGAAATTAGCCCCGGAAAATAAAATTGAACTACAACCCTTAATCACGTTACGTCCGAAACATGGGATGAAAATGGTTTTGGAAAAACGATAAAAATTATCCACGAAGGACACGAAGAAACACGAAGGAAAAACAAAATAGAGAAGAATTTTTGTGCCTTTACTTCGTGTCTCTTCGTGTCCTTCGTGGACGGAAAAAATTATGGCATTAATTGGAGCAAATGAACTAAAACGCAAAATGGCTATCGAAGTTGATGGTCAACCTTATACCGTAGTCGAATTGATGTTCGCGTCACCTTCAGCACGCGGCGCGTCTACGATGGTGCGCACGAAACTGCGGCATTTATTGACGAAAGCAGTCCAGGAAAAATCTTTCAAAACCAGTGAAAAATTTCCTGAATGCGATGTTGAATTGTCGCCAGTTTCGTTTATGTATTCCGATGGCGAAGGCTACCATTTCATGGACGACAGCACCTACGATCAATTCGCTTTCGACGCAGATCAAATGGGCGATGATCGTTATTATTTGAAAGACGGAATGACACTACAGGTCTTGAAATACAACGGCGATCCGGTGTCATTGCAACTGCCGCAATTCGTCGAATTAGCGATCACGGAAACAGGCGGGAACGCCGCTGGCAACAGCGCGTCCGGCGGAGCTACCAAGCAGGCAACTGTAGAAACAGGCTTGGAAATCCGCGTGCCATTATTTATCAAAGAAGGCGAAATCGTCCGTGTTAGCACCGTGACGGGAGAATTCGACGGACGCGCCTGATGTGTTTTGGAGGTTCGTTTTGTAATGTCTGATTTAAGTAAGCTCAGCCTTAAAATTCGTAACTATAAGTGCTTTGAGGGTGAAGAGCAGGGGTACGATGTGATTCTGCCAATCAACGTAATTATTGGCAGAAACAATTCGGGTAAATCATCATTATTAGATTTGATTGATCAGGCAACTTCACCGAAAGATATAGATGGTCGAGGTCATAATGGATATAAACCTTCTGTTATTTTTAGTGATGCTATATCCGAAGACGAAGTACCAACACGTCAAGTAAACTATGATCAGCAGATCATGAATGAATTGAAACCATGGATTGGTCTGAAAATGAAATGGGAGATGTCTTTATCAAGTCAAATTATTTATCGTCATATAAGTATTGACCCATCAACCCCGGAAGTGGATGCACAATTCGGATCAGTTGAGAATATTAACTTATATAAAGACCAAGTGGCTGCTAAAAAAGGAAACCCTTTTAATAAATTTCGCTTTGTCCGCTTGTTAGCAGACAGAGATATTTCTCCAGAAGTGGAGAGCGATTCTTTAAGTTTATTCCCTAATGGCAGCGGAGCAACGACCACTCTAAAAAACTTTCTGATCAAGGAATCTCTACCAAGCGCCTTAGTCGAAGAGTCTATATTGAATGATCTTAATTTAATCTTCGGCACTGACGGACATTTCACAAGAATACTTGTCCAACAGAGGAATGATAATTTATGGGAAGTGTTCGTTGAAGAAGAACAAAAGGGGCGTATACCAATTACTCAAACAGGTAGCGGCATCAAAACGGTTTTGCTTGTTTTATGTAATTTGCATTTATCCCCTCGCATAGATGGTAGGTCATTAGATCAATATCTTTTCGGTTTTGAGGAACTAGAAAACAATTTACACCCTGCATTACAACGGCGGTTACTTTTATATTTGCGTCAATTTGCAGTGGAAAAGGGCAGCCGTTTTTTCCTAACTACACACTCAAATATAGCAATTGACCTTTTTGCTAACGATGACAAAGCACAAATTCTTCATGTCGTACATAATAAAAAGAGTGCTATAGTAAAAAGAGTTTCAGCCTATATTGACAACAAAAATATTCTTGATGACTTAGATATAAGAGCGAGCGATTTGCTTCAAGCGAATGGCATCGTTTGGGTCGAAGGACCATCTGATAGGCTTTATTTCAATCGTTGGGTTGAGCTTTGGTCAGAAGGAAATTTAAAGGAAGGAGCACATTATCAGTGCGTATTTTATGGCGGCAGATTGCTTTCCCATCTATCAGTGGATGATCCAGAAACCGCTAATGAACTTATCAAAATTCTCAGAGTTAATCGTAATGCGATTCTTTTAATTGACAGCGACCGCAGAAACAGTAAACAAGAAATAAACTCTACTAAACAACGAATTTTGTCAGAGATCGAACACATCGGCGGGTTTGGCTGGCTAACTTTTGGCAAAGAAGTTGAAAACTACATTCCGCAGCAAGCACTATCTTCATTCTATAAAAAACGAACCTCACAACCTCTGAAGCAATATCATAATTTTTCAGACTACCTAAACAAAATCCAAGAAAAAGAAGGGCAGCGGTTTCTTAATGGCAAGGTAGCATTTGCAGAAAAGATTTGCCCATATATGTCCAAAGAAAATCTTTCAATAACTTTAGATTTAGCCGAAAAAATTAACACTGCGTGCAAGATCATAAAAGAATGGAACGGCCTCGAACAATGAATAAGGAATCTCTTCTAGTTCTTCTCCACGTCCATCAAGCCTTTGATGCTCACGAACAACAAATGCTCGAACGCCTGACTGCATTTGTGAGTGCGCATGAAAATTTCTATTCGCGCGATTTGTTGGTCGGACATGCAACCGCATCAGCGTGGATCGTAGACGACTCAAACTCACACGTTCTGCTATTGCATCACGGCAAGCTCAACAAATGGCTCCAACCAGGCGGACACGTCGAAGATGACGCCGACATTCTCAGCGCCTCAATGCGCGAAGCCCGCGAAGAAACGGGCGTTGATGTGCAACCACTTTCCGAAAAAATCTTTGACGTAGACATTCACGAAATCCCTGCACGCCCGAACGAGCCTGCGCATTTCCACTACGATATTCGCTTTTTACTGGTCGCGGATAGAGCCGCGCCGCTGCTTGTTTCCAGTGAATCAAAAGATTTAGCGTGGGTGGCGATTGACGAAATTGAAACGTTGACACAGGAAGAATCTGTGTTACGAATGGCGCGAAAAACAAGTCACTATTTTTGAGGTGTAAATATGGCAGAATTATTTGATAAGAGTTTTCCGGCTATCACGGAATGGATAAATTCATATGGATGGATTGAAATTGGTAGCGATGAGTATAGCGACTCAATGATTCGGGCTTTGAACGAAGGCGGGACGGTCTGGGAAAGTGAAAAGAAATATAAAACCCTTGATGCAGCGTTACAGGATTTGGAAAAAGAGCTTTTAAAATGGATGCCTTGAATTCAACTTGTAAGCACGATTGACTGTGCTATTTTACCTACTATGGACGACGCGCTTTTGCAAAGAATTACCCTGAATCCGGCAGTTTGCTTCGGCAAGCCAACGATTAAAAATATGCGCTATCCAGTCGAGATGATTTTAGATTTGCTCAGTGCAGAAATGTCATTTGACGAAATTCTGGCTGACTACCCCGATCTGCAAAAAGAAGATTTGCAAGCCTGCCTTTTGTTCGCTCGCAAATTAGTTAAGGTTAATTCCATTCATCAAGCTCTCACCGCGTAAAATTTTTACAAGAAGCTAAATCTACTTCAATAAAATAAACAATGACATTTGAAACCTGGTTCCAATCCATCCACTCCGACATTTCCACCAACTCCGCCAACGCGGTATTAAAGCTGACCGAAGAAGGCGGCACAGTCCCGTTCATTGCGCGGTATCGCAAAGAGCAGACGGGCAACATTGATGAGGTAGCGATTCAGAAAATTATTGATGCCAAAGAACGCTGGGACGAAACGCTCAAGCGGCAGGCGTTCATCGTCGAAGAAATTGCGCGGCAGGAAAAGCTCACCGATGAACTCAAAAATAAAATCCTGACGACGTTCAATCTTGATTCGCTCGAAGACATTTATTTGCCTTACAAACAAAAGCGCAAAACCAAGGCTACGATGGCGAAAGAAGCGGGACTGGAACCGTTGGCGGATTGGATTTGGAATTGCGGACACGGCATCGAAGTCCCGCAAACAGGGCAGACGCTCGAATTATTTGCGTTCACTTTCCGCAACGAAGAGAAAAAAATCAATGATCCGGCGGCGGCGATTTCCGGCGCACAGGACATCATCACCGAACGCTTAGCCGAAACCGAAGAGCTGCGACAATTTACACGGACATTTGTTTTTGAAAAGGCTTGCGCGAAGACTGGCAAAGCGGACAAGGCGAAAACGCACAGCAAATATGAACGTTATTTTGATTATTACGAACCTGTTCAATCATTGCTGAAGCCTGAAAATTCGCATCGTTATTTGGCGATTCGGCGCGGATGGATGGAAGAAGAATTGTCGCTGAATATCGGCGGCGAGCCGGAGCAAGTTGAAAGTTATGACGCAGCGTTGCTTGCAAAATTTGAAGCCGCAGCCTGCACAATCCCCGATTCGCCCGGAGCTGAAGTGTTGCTCAAAGCCGCACGCATGGCGCTCAAGGCATACGTCGTGCCAGCTATCGAAACCGAAGTACATCGCTCATTGAAAGACATAGCCGACGAAGCCGCGATCAAAGTTTTCGCCGAAAACGTGCGCAAACTTTTGCTGTCCGCTCCGTTTGGATCGAAGGCTGTGTTGGGTGTAGACCCCGGAATTCGCACGGGCTGCAAGCTCGCGCTCGTGGACGATGCGGGCAAGTACATCGCTTCGACCGTGATGTTTTTACAGAGCAACGGCGAGAAAGAAACCTCGAAAAAACTGCTGACGGAAACAATCAAGAACGGTAACATTCGTGCAATTGCGGTGGGCAATGGAACGGCGGGACGCGAAACTGAAACGTTTATTCGTGAAGCGTTGAAGGAACAAAATATTAATGTGCCAGTCGTGATGGTCAACGAATCAGGAGCCAGTATTTACAGCGCTTCGGAGATCGCCCGCGAAGAATTTCCTGATTTGGATTTGACCGTGCGTGGAGCGATTTCAATTGCGCGAAGGTTGCAAGACCCGCTCGCAGAACTCGTCAAAACGGACCCGAAATCTATTGGCGTCGGGCAATATCAACATGATGTCTCACAACCTGCGCTGAAAAAATCTCTCGAATTCGTAGTTGATTTATGCGTGAACTCTGTTGGCGTAAATCTGAATACGGCTTCGTATCATTTGCTGGCGCGAGTGTCCGGCATCGGGCCAACGCTCGCCAAAAAAATCGTTGAGCAACGCAGCACGAAAGGCTTATTTGCATCGCGGCAAGATCTGCTGGAAGTCCCGCGTTTCAGCCCGAAAGTCTTTGAGCAGGCGGCAGGATTTTTGCGCATTTCAAACGGCAACCATCCGCTCGACAATACGGGCGTACATCCTGAGCGTTATTCCTCGCTTGAATCGTTGGCGACGCGGTTGGGAAAAAATGTCGCTGATTTGACCGGCTCCGGCGTAGCGTTAGTCAAAGAATCCAGCGAGTTGAAATCCGAACTTGGCGAATTCACGTTTGCGGATGTCATCGCCGAACTTAGCAAACCGGGACGCGATCCACGCGAAGAATTTTCGACGTATTCCTTCCGCGAAGACATTCACGCAGTCGCTGATTTGACGCCGGGGATGATGTGTCCCGGCATTGTCACGAACGTGACGAACTTCGGCGCCTTCGTAGACATTGGCGTGCATCAGGATGGCCTCGTGCATATTTCACAACTCGCAGATCGCTTCGTCAAAGACCCGCGTGATGTCGTGAATCCCGGCGACCGCGTGACCGTTCGTGTCGTTGAAGTGAATTTGGAAAAGAAACAAATCGCACTTTCGATGAAAAGCGAAGCACGAACGGAAAGACCGCAACCGCGTGAACCGCGTGAAAAATTAGTCGCAACTCCACCACGCCAGCAAGAGCGCCGAGATAAAAAGCCTGAACCAAAGCGTGAGGCAAATAAAGGCGGCTTTAATAATCCGTTTGCAGATTTAGCGAATTGGAAGAAGTGAGAAAATGCAGAAGCCCGCACGCAGTAAGGGCGCCATTACTTTACAGATTACTTATTGTGGAAAGATACCTTCCTGCGTGTGGGCTTCTGTATTTGAAGGTGATCTATGGTGGATGATTACGGTTTTGAGCTTTATGAAAATAACGAATTTCCATTGGCGTACCTGATAACGTTTCGTACATTCGGAACGTGGTTACCTGGAGACGAAAGATACTCTGTTGATCGGCACGGACAAAATATTTGGGGAACGCCTTTGGTTGCTCCGAATCAAAATTTGTACGACGCAATGAAAACAGAAATAAATCATTCCCCCGTGAAACTCAACGATGTACAGCGAGTAAATATTGAAGAAGCAATTCGTGAGCTTTGTGAGAAACGCCAATATCATTTGCACGCGATCAACGCTCGCACTAACCATGTTCATACAGTCGTTACTGCGCAAATAAAGCCAGAAAGACTTGCTGATGCTTTCAAGGCTTTTGCGACAAAGAAACTAAGAGAACAAAAATTAGTAGAATCAGAATTGCAAGTATGGTCACGAGGAAGAAGCCGCCGCTATTTATGGAAACCTCGTCACGTTGCGCAAGCTATTGAGTATGTAATCTACGGACAAGGTGATGTGCCATTTGAAATTCAAGAAGGAAAATAATGCGGAACACACACGGAGTAAGGGCATTGGTCATGAGCAGGCTATTCTCTCAGTACCGACACCCTTACTGCGTGCGGGCTTCCGCATTTTTAATAAAATAAACAACCCCAGCATAATCATCCGACAATAAAAATCCGTTTCCGAATTTCATAATGTCTACGGGACGCCCGTGAATCTTGCGGTTCGTCATAAATCCAGTGATGAAATCCTGCGGTAATTTTCCTTGCTTCACTTGCGCGACGGTGTAGCCGTGACCGATGCGAATGAAGCCTGATCCGTGCAGCGCGACTAAAAATCCATCTTCAAAACTCTCAAACCCAAGCGGCGAACTATGCGCGTAAAATGATGCGAAAGGCTTGGGAACTTGCAGGTTTTTCCGATCAGGAAATTTCGGATCAGCGAAATATTTTGCGCGAGAAAAATAGTAATAAGGCCAGCCGTAGTTAGCATTTTCTTTCACTTCGTACATTGCGTCATCGGGCTTGTCATCGCCCAAATGATCCGGTCCCATATTCGTCGTTAGCAGCTTGCCGTCAATCCATCGCAAGCCCACTGCATTGCGCAAACCCTTCGCATACACGCGCTGATTTTTCCCATCCATGTCCATTTCTAAAATTGCAGCGCGGATTTCTTCGGTCTCTTCGCAGGCGTTGCAACTGCTGCCGACGGAGACATAAATTTTATTATTCGCGCCAATCGCAATCGTGCGCGTCAAATGCCATCCGCCGTATTTGTAGCCTAATCCGTAATCAGGAAATTTAGCGAGAACTTCCGGCGCACTCGAAGGCTTGTCTTCACCTGCGTTGTAGCGATAGCGAATCAGCCTGTCCGTCAGTGCGATGTACAGCCAGGATTTGCCTTCGCTGTCGGTATAAAAAGCGATGCTGTTCGGATTGCGTAATTTATTAAGCCAGACTTTTTGACTACGAAATTTGCTGCCGTCAAAATCTTCAAGGACGTAAATCGCGCCTTTGTTGTTATCAGTGCGATTGTAAAGATCAGTGACGAAGACGCGATTATCAGGGCTTTTCGCCATAAATCGCGCCCGGCTCATGCCTTGCGCGGCGACGCTGATGTCGTAGCCTTGAGGTAAATTCAAAGTAAAACTTTTACCATTGGTGAGTTTAATTTGATGCGACTTGAGGATTGGAGATGGCGCGGCGAAGGTAGAAATCGAGAGAACGAGCAAAGCAAAATAAAAATTCTTATTCATATCGGATTTACATTACATCTTGAAATACAGTTAAATTACAAGTGAGATTTTAACCCACAACGTGGGTGTAAGCATAAAGCCTGGGGGGCAAGCGCGAGAGCGCGAAACCCCGAGAATATTGGCGATTATGTGGCCAGGCCGCGAAGTGGGCACAGTCAATCAAAGATCGAATAGCTGCCGCCCGCGTTCGCGGGCTAAACAAATTCAATTTAACGTCTACCTGGGGTTCCGCTACGTCACCCCAGGCTTTATGCTTGACACCCGCGTTGCGGGCTAAAAAAATATGAAACTTTGGTTCGCTAAAAATTATCTGATTTTGCTGTGTCAGCTTGGGCTGTGCCTCGGAGGGATTTATGCCGGGCTTCAACTCGTTCCACAGTTTAAATCCTTTCCATGGGTCAGGGAATATAACGCGACTTCGACGACGGATTTTATTCTTCGGACGCATTTGCCGGAAAACAACGCAGACGCGGTGCGTTCGCCTTCTGAAGTGTTACGCCGTGAATTAATGCAACTGCCACCCGATCAGGACATTTTATTTGTCGGTAATTTGCAGCACCCCAGTGCCTATATTTTACGCTGGATGGTTAGTTATTTCGCCTTTCCGCGTCGCGTTGTGAATCCGATTTGTAACGCTCCGAATGAATGGAAACACCCTTACGATCCAGCGAAGGTTTCGGCAGTTGTGTTTTTTGGAAATCCTCCCAAGCTTAAAATTGCGTCGCCGTCGGTTCAGATTTTGCCGGGACTGGTGATTCAGAAAATTGGAGGTGATGAACGATGGCAGTCATTTTGTTTGCCGTAGCTATATTTTTGCTGTGGTTTGCCGGGGTGGGGCTATATTTTTTTCTTACCAAAAAATCAAAACAATACTGTGGATACGAACTGGCCGGGCTGAGCTTTTTACTTGGTATCATCTTCATTGCGCTTGGTTCAATTCTGACTTCTTTGTTTTTGCCGCGTGGGTTGAGCCGTGCTGTTTTGACGGTGATTTGTTTGGGGTTGGGCGGTTATGGTGTCAGGCGGCTTTTGCAGAAGCCCGCACGTAGTAAGGGCGTTTTTACTCGACGAGAAAACGCCCTTACTACGTGCGGGCCTCTGCCTTCACGCATCTGGCAAATACTGCAAATTGTCATTTTGTTGGCGCAGCTTGGTATCGTCGGATGGTTAGGAATCAATACGACTTTGAGCTGGGACGGGCTGGTCAATTGGGAGATGAAGGCGAAGGTTTTTTATGAACAGGGAGGCATTCCAAAACGCTTTTTACAATCGGAGGCGCTGGCGTGGGCGCAGGTAGATTATCCGCCGCTGATGCCACTCAATCAGGCCTGGACTTACGGCTGGATCGGTGAAGCAAATCAGAATGCTGGTAAATTATTTTGTGTAATTTTTTATCTAATTGCGGTACTACTTTTACTTTCTACGCAAAGTTTTAATTATGCCTGGTTGATGTTTTTTATTCCGTTGACGTGGATCAGCGATGGCAGCGCTACGACCGGACATGCAGATTTTCCGCTGGCAGTTTTTTATCTTGCGACGGCAAAATTACTAAGTGAATTTGCGCAAAGTGGGGAAGTCGGAAGGCTGAAATTATTGGGCGCGATCAGTTTGGGACTGGTCTTTGTCAAACAGGATAGCATTGTACTGTTAGTGACGTTATGGAGTATGTTACCGCTTATTTTATTTGCGTTGCGGTTAAGATTGGCAGTTAGCTATCGCTGGCTTTTTGTCCTACTTCCAGCCTCAATTTTATACAGCGTTTGGAAGCTGAGCATGCGCTGGCTGACTCCATATTTCAGCAAAGACTTTCACCTGGCTTTACCTCCCAGTTGGCAAGCATTTCAGGAACGCCTGAATGTCGTCGGACATTTTTTCTTTTGGGAAGTACTGAACCCGCTTCATTGGGGAGCGTTATGGATCATCTTTTTTGTGATGTTGGGAGCGCGAATTTTTTCAACCCTATTGGCGAAACGAGAAGCAAATTTTCGGCAAAAATTGTTTTCCGAAAATTTGCTTCCGGCGTGGACGCTGGCACTGCTGGTACTGATTCCCTTGAGCGGTGATTTCCTGATTTATCTTTTTATCGGGACGACTGCCGATTGGCTGACGCTGGATTATTGGTTGACTACTTCGGCAGCGCGTTTAATTTTACAAATTTCGCTGGTGGCTTTGCTTGGCATTCAACGATTGGCGACGCCGCAAGCAGGAATAGATTTTTCAACGCAAAGGGACAAAGGGTCAGGGGAACAAGGAGTATCGGTAAGTGAAAGTTCTTTGCCTCTTTGATCCTTTGTCTCCTTGCGGTAAAAATAAATGACAACAAATAATTTGAATATTCACACCCCCGCACACGGTAACATCAAGGTTGACGGGATTGAAATCGCTTTCAACTACTGGCCGGGACGCGGTACGCCCATCGTGTTTATTCACGGGCTGACGGCTTCTTCGATGAGCTTTCTTGCCTTAGCAAAATCGTTCGCTGGAAAACATTCAGTGTTAGCGATTGATTTGCGCGGACGCGGAAATTCTGACAAGCCGGATGCACCGTACGGAATGGCGCAGCACGCACGTGACGTAGCGGCGGTGCTGCGAGCCTTTGGCGCAGAATCCTATGTCGTCGTCGGCCATTCGATGGGGGCGTATATCGCTACGGCGCTCGCGGCACAGGAACCGGATTTAGTCGCCGGATTGATCATGCTCGACGGTGGTTATTTTCCTCCGATGCCGGATGGATTGACTGCCGATCAAATTCTGAATTTGGTAGTCGGCCCCGCCGTCATTGGGCGACTGAATCGAACCTATTCATCGTACGAAGAATATTTGAATTATTGGCGCAGCCTGCCAGGTTATCCATTGGAAGTTTGGAATGATTCACTCGAAAAATATCTGAAATATGATTTGGGTGGAGCGGCTCCGAACCTCAAACCAAAAGGCTCCGAAGCCGGAGTCCGTGCCGATTTTGCCGACATGCTCCAGCGTGAAGAAATCACTGTACGCTTGCAAGCTGTCAAATGTCCCACGATGGTCATTCGCGCCGAGCAGGGAATGGCGAAAGGACAACCGGGCATTCTCCCCAATGTAGTATTGCAGGAAATCAAGACACTCATCCCGCAGCTTAAAATTCATACGATCAAGGCTGTCACGCATTACACGATTTTATTCAATGAACGTGGAGTAGCGCAGGTGGGCGAGTTGATTTCGGATTTTACTGAACAAATATTCCTGGGTTTCGTACACCCAGGCTTTATGCCAATAGCATTAAGTTAAGGAAGTGCCCCGCCTCTGCCGCGTCGCGGCAATTGACGTTAGCCCGGCTTTTCAAAGCCGGGTTAGCGGTTTTCGATGTTACGTCGCGTCAGCGACGGTTGAAGCGACGAACGTTCAATCGTCACTCACGTGACGAGCATTCGGTGCTAACGCTTTCCGTCGGTTAAAACGCC
>JAYVRW010000295.1:0-53345 GCA_043775925.1 Blastocatellia bacterium | reverse complement strand
ATCAGCCCGAAAATAAAGGCGATCATGGCAATACGGTATTTCCAGAGTAGGGTCTTTTTGTCGTTCATAAAATGTTTTTTTTCGGCGCCACTTAACAGGTTGCCCCTTCATTCGCTACACTGCCGTTTCATTGAATCCGCAAAACTTGTTCTACTCTAAACGAAATTGTCACAAATGAAACTTTATTTCTTATGAACATTAATCGTCTCATCACGCTTCTGTTGTTGCTTGCTTTTACATCAATCAATTCCATCGCTCAAACCATCACCGTGCAGGTTGATAAGCCCGGAGCCGCCATCAGTCCAAATCAGTTCGGCGTTTTCTTTGAAGACATCAATTTTGGCGCAGATGGCGGAATGTACGCCGAACTCGTCAAAAATCGCTCGTTTGAATTTCCACTGCCGATGATGGCGTGGACGAAAATTGAGCGCGGTGGCACAGGCTCCACTAAAATTTTAGAACGTGACTCCGCCAGCAATAATCAGCATTATCTAAACATCAAGCCAGATTCTGCCGGCGGCGTTGGCGTCAAAAATGATGGCTTTCGCGGCGTCGGAATTCGTCAGGGCGATGTTTATATTTTTTCTGTGCAGGCGCGCAACACTGGCAGCACACCATTGAGTTTATTGATCGAACTCACCAACGCCAGCGGTCAAAAAATCGGACAAACGAAATTAAATGGCATCGCTGGTGATTGGAAAAAATATACCGCGACCATCAAAGCCACTGCGAATGAAGCGAAAGCTTTACTCAACGTTATTGTGGAAGGGAAAACTCCGGTTGATCTGGATATGATTTCGCTGTTCCCGAAAAATACTTTCAAAGGTCGCCCGAATGGATTGCGCGCTGATCTGGTGCAATTGCTGGCAGATTTGAAACCCGGATTTATTCGCTTCCCTGGCGGTTGCATTGTCGAAGGCCGCGAACTGGCGACGCGCTATCAATGGAAGACAACAATCGGCGATGTAGCCGAGCGAAAATTAATCGTCAATCGTTGGAACACAGAATTTAAAACTCGCTATCCTGATCGCGCTCCAGCGGATTATTTTCAATCCTTCGGGCTTGGATTTTTTGAATATTTTCAGTTGTGTGAAGATGTGGGAGCCGACCCGCTACCCATCCTGAATTGCGGCATGGCGTGTCAATTTAATACTAAAGAACTCGCCCCACTCGACCAGCTTGAGCCGTACATTCAGGACGCACTTGACCTGATCGAATTTGCGAACGGCTCCATCGTTTCGACGTGGGGCAAGAAACGCGCCGCGATGGGGCATCCTGCGCCCTTCAACATGAAAATGATCGGCATCGGCAATGAACAATGGGGGCCCGATTACATCCCGCGCTACGAAGCATTTGCCAAAGCGCTCAAAGCCAAATATCCAGACATCAAATTAGTTTCGAGCGCAGGCCCCAGCGCAGACGGCGAACGCTTCGATTTTCTGTGGGGAAAATTGCGCGGCTTGAAAGCGGATTTGATTGACGAACATTACTACATGAAGCCGGAATGGTTTTTAAAAAACGCTGCTCGCTACGACAATTATGATCGCAAAGGGCCGAAAGTTTTTTCAGGAGAATTCGCTGCGCAATCCGTCGGCGTAGGCAGATCTGAAAATCGTAATACGTGGGAATGTGCGCTCGCGGAAGCTGCATTTATGACGGGCTTGGAGCGCAATGGCGACATCGTTTCGCTGGTTTCCTACGCGCCATTATTCGGTCACGTCGAAGCGTGGCAGTGGACGCCGAACCTGATCTGGTTTGATAATTTGCGGTCGTATGGAACGCCCAATTATTACGTCCAGAAAATGTTCAGCAATCATCGCGGCACTACAATTTTGCCCGTGAATGCCAATGGCGCAGCGCTCAGCGGTCAGCAAAATTTGTATGCCAGCGCAGTCCGCGAAGCAAAATCCGGCGAAGTAATTTTGAAGATTGTGAACTCTGATGCAACTCCGAAAGAAATCCGCATCAATTTAGCCGGAGCCGGAAAAATCACGAAACCTGGTAAAGCGTATGTCTTGACAGGCAAAGACCTCAAAGCCGAAAACAGCCTCGACGCGCCGATGGCGATTGCGCCAATTGAACAGAAGCTGAACATCACTTCATCTGAATTTTCGTTTACGCTGAAACCAACTTCAGTGAATGTGTTGAGGATTGCCTGCTCGAATAATTGATATGTAGAGGCAACTCAACCATCTGATAAATCGCACTCTCAACTTTCAACTCTCAACTCCTAAGCAGTGATAATTTCTAACTGTCAAAGAGTGGAAAGTTGGGAGTTGAGAATTGAAAGTGATTGCTTCCAAAAAATATTTATTTTCACACTTCTGGAATAATAAATTAAATCGGAGAACAGTGAATGCCACAGACAATGCACGAGCGTGAAGCCCTTCGTGCTACTTTACAAAATTCCTTCGACTTCGCCCAAACGCAGGTGCAGTCGCTGCTCAAAAAATATCCGCAGGATTATTATCCGATGTATACCGTCGGCGGAAAATTCGGTGAAGACCGCAAACGCTGGACGCATTGGTGCGACGGGTTTTATCCGGGGATGATGTTCATCTTCGCCAAACGCACGGGCAAAAATGAATGGCTCGACAAAGCCGTGAGCTATGCGACTCCGCTGGAATCACGGCAATATGATCGCGCCGTGCATGATTTAGGATTTCTGTTTTTCTCAACGCATTTGCGCTGGCTGGAACTCGGCGGCGATGCGAATCATATTGAGCCGTTGCTGATTCAGGCTGGCAAAACGATGGCGATGCGGTTTATGGAAAAGGGGCAATATTTGCGCTCCTTCGTTGAACCTGCTTCGCTGTTTATAGACATTATGATGAACGTCGGAACGCTGTTTTATGCCGGTCTCAAAAGTGGCGACGCGCACGTGCTGGACATCGGGCATCGCCATTGTCTGACGACGCGAAGAACGATTGTTCGCGGCGATGGTTCGACTTCGCACGAAGGAATTTTTGATTTAGAAACAGGTGAATTTTTGCGGCAAACAACGCATCAAGGCTATCGTGGAGATTCGTCGTGGAGTCGTGGTTTAGCCTGGTCGCTCTACGGCTTCACGCGCTCCTATCTGCAAACGCAGCGCAGTGAATATCTGGAAACTGCGATGCTCAACGCTGATTATTATTTGGAAAATACTCCCGCCGACGGCGTGACTCCGTGGGATTATGACGCGCCGGAAACCGGAGCTTTGGCGAAATCACAAGTGGACACATCCGCCGCTGCGATTGCTGCTTCGGGCTTGCTGGATTTAGCCAACGCCGTCGCTGATCGCACCAAAGCGCGGGCGTATCGTGACTTTGCATTGACTTCGCTGCAATCGCTTTCAACCAAATATCTTGGCAATCTGACACCCGGATTTGAAGGTGTGTTGAATGGTGGCATCTACCACATTCACAAAAATCTTGGCGTCCATGAAGCCGTTCTCTTCGGCGAATATTTCTTTGTCGAAGCGCTCGACAAAGCATTAACAGCGCTTGCACAGGAACCGACTTCAAACACGTTACAAGCGTATCCAGAAAATTCGCTGCCGGATTGGGCGAAGAAATGGAATGACGGGCCAACGGAAGAAGATATGGCTTCACCTGAATCAAAGTAGCGTAACCAGCCATGGTTGCGACAGGCTTTGCGAAGCGCAAAGCCTACGCTATCGAATTACCCCGACTCTGCCTGAAGCTGTAAAGTAAGGATAATGAAAAATAAAGTCTCCACCAGAGTTGTGATCGCGTGAAAGATTCGCCTTTGCAAAGGCGGTCGCAACCATGGCTGGTCGCGCTACATTCTTAATTTTTATGACTCGACCAATTTCATTAATCACAGGCGCAGGACGCGGCATTGGACGCGGCATTGCGATTGAACTTGCAAAACTCGGACACGCCGTAGTCATCAACTATGCTGGCAACGCAAACGCCGCCGATGAATGCTTACAACTCGTCCGTGAAGCTGGCGGCGAGGGCATTACTGTTCGTGCGGATGTTTCCATTACAGAAGATCGTGAAAAATTAATCAACGAAACATTGGCGAATTTTGGTCGGATTGATCTGCTTGTCAACAATGCCGGAGTTGCGCCGAATGTTCGCGCTGATCTTTTGGAAGCTGGCGAAGAGTCCTTTGATCGCCTTATCAACATCAATCTGAAAGGTCCGTATTTCCTGACGCAAATCGTCGCTCGCCAGATGATTGAACAGGTCAAAAACAACTCGTTCAATTCTTTCGGACTCCCGCGCATTGTGACGATTACTTCAATTTCGGCGTACACGGCTTCCGTCAATCGCGGCGATTATTGCATAGCGAAAGCTGGTCTCGCCATGATGACTTTATTGTTTGCGGCGCGGCTGGCGGAGTACGGAATCAATGTTTACGAAGTGCGCCCCGGCGTCATCGCTACGGATATGACCGCAGGTGTGCAGGAAAAATATGACAAGTTGATTGAAGAAGGCGCGTGGCCGCTGAAACGTTGGGGCCAGCCGGATGATATTGGGCGAGCGGTGTCCGCCATTGCCCGAGGCGATCTGCCGTATTCAACGGGCGAAGTCATTAATGTAGACGGTGGGTTTCATTTGCGGACGTTGTGAAGAATTTTCAACGCAAAGGGACAAGGGTCAAAGAAGCAAAGAATTTAATTTATCGGTTACTCTTTGTTCCTTTGACTCCTTGTCCCTTTGCGTTATAAATCTTGAAGCCTACGGATAATACGTTTCAAGATTATCCTTATTAATCAGGACATGCTCAATGTATGACATCGGGGGGACGACTTCTCCACCCAGTATTTTCAAGGCCAACGGGATAATTTGCTCGCCATATTTTTCGGGAAAAAAACCAACCGAACCCAACAAACAGGAAGTTGCTTTATTCATTTCCAGGCGAGTTTCAATCGTCGCATTCTGACCAACAACTACCGTAGTTTTTTTATTTCTTTTCGCATCTTTGATGGCACGAACTGCACCCAAAGCTGCCGGATCGTGAATCGTGGCGATCAAAACTTTTTCTTTGGGAGCGTATGATTCAAGAAAGTGAAGAGTTTGCTTGTGGCTGCTCTCCTCATCATTGCCACCATCTAAGTGGAAAATTTTTTCTTCTGGAATTATTCCGATGATTTCCTGAATTCCATTCAATGCTCCAGTCAATCGGGCTTGTGGGACGGCTCCGGCAATCGGCATTTCCAATAACAAAACAGCCTCCACCTTACTCTTCCAGTTTTCACGCGCATATTCACCGAGTGCGCGCCCAGCCAGCAATCCGGCCTGATAATTATTAGCGCCAAAAAAAACCGCGCCGGGTTGAGGAATATCAATCGCAAGACACGGAACCCGAGCCTCTTCAAACTTGTGCGCAATGACCGGAGCAATCCGCTCATTCACTTGAAATTCGACGACAAAATCTACGCGTTGTCGAACAAACATATCGGCATTCGCCAGCGCTTCTTTTTCACTATTTTTATTGTCAGCAATAATTAATTGGATGCCGTGATCTTCGGCGGCGGCTTCCATCCCGCGCAAAACATCCAACGAAAATTGGAACTGGCTGGATTGCATCGCAAAGCCGACGCGATATTTTTGCGTGCGATTGACACGATGAAATTTTTTCGTGCCGTTAAGTTTTCGCACCCACCCTTTTTGTTCCAGCGTATGCAATAACCGAAATGTATGACTCGCCGATAAATTGACCCGTCGTGCCACTTCGGACAAGGTCAATTCCGTTTCCGCTTTATCAAAAGCATCCAACACGTCCAGCGCTTTGGCGACGACTTCGACAAAATATTTATTGGTTCCGTTGGGGTTTTGCTTCATGTGTCAGTACCATCTGCGGTAGCGGGCGGGTCAAACTATCACGCTCACTCCACCCGCCACGGCAGGTGGCACTGACTCTAACCTGACCTTCACACAAAGGCAAATAAAATTTTTACTGAGTAAAAAATATCATTTACCTCAGTAGAAATTGGTTTGACTTCTTCTAACACCTATGATGAAATTCAGAATGGTATTCACCGGATAATTTATTTCATCCACAAAAACTGGGTTCCCTTCCAGAAAAAAGAGGTTTTCAAATGAGAGCTACGCTACGCATCCCCCTGTCTTTATTAATTATCATTGTCTTTTGTGCTTCATTGCTGGCACAGACCAATCGTGGCGGTATTTCCGGCACAGTCACCGATGCCACCGGAGCCGTGATTCCTGGCGCAGTCGTCACTATTACTAACATCGGAACCAATCAATCGCAAAAGCTGACGACTTCGGGCGATGGAGCCTTTACAGCTTCCTCATTGGAACCGGTTGTTTATCGAGTGACCGTCGAAGCCCCAGGCTTCAAAAAATCGTTGATAAACGACATCAAAGTTGATACGTCCTCTGTTGCTTCCGTCAATGTTGCATTGCAGGCAGGCGCCATTGATACGGTAGTAGATGTCACTGCGGCTTCGCCAGTCCTCAATACGGAATCAGGAGTAGTCTCACAAACAGTAACAGAGCGGCAGATTCAGGACGTTCCACTCAGCAATCGTAGTGTGCTTGATCTGGCAGTCACGCTTCCCAATGTGTCGGGTGATGCGGGTAGTGAAAATCCTGAAGTAACTTCCGGTCAACCTGTACCTGGCTTCAACCTGAGCTTGAATGGTGGACGCCCTGGCAGCACATCTATTTTGGCGGATGGCGTCAACAATACTGGCGTTGGCATTGCGCGTTCAGTCGTGAGCTTCACGCCTGAGACGGTACAGGAATTTACTGTTTCGACTTCAGCGTTTGATGCTCAATACGGTAGGACAGGCAGTGGCGTTATCAATATCACGACGAAAGGCGGGAGTGATCAATTCAAGGGAACTGCTCTCTGGTATCATCGCAATCCTGTTACCAATGCCCGTAAATGGACAACTTCGACTGTACGCCCACCTAATAACTTAAAATATAATCAAGGCTCGCTAACGTTCTTAGGTCCGGTTTATTTACCCCGTTTTGGTGAAGGCGGAAAAGCTCTTTACAACGGTCATAGCAAAACATTTTTCTTCGCCGCGTATGAACCACGCGGCAGCACGGATTTCGTAGTCACTGACACTTTGCTTGCCACTGATGCGATGCGTGGTGGAGATTTTTCAGGACTGACGCGAATCGCTAATGGCTGGGTTCCGACTGATGTTCTGGCTAAGTATCCACAAATTCCTGTCACGAGTACTGAGACGCGCATCTTCCAGCAATTTAATTTAGTTGGTAATAAATTAGTGCCGATTACTCTCGCGGCGAATGCAACTTATCTCCCCTTTGCCAACAACAAAATTCCGACCAATATGCTTGACCCGGTTGCGGTCAAGGCTTTTGAATTTCTGCCTCACGCCGGCAATTATTTCATCAATGATTCGGGGCAATTATCAAATTTTATCGTGAATCGTTTCGTCAAACAGGATGAGACAAGATGGACGTTTCGCGTAGATCATCGCCTGACAGAAAAAGACAACCTCAACGTTCGCTATACCAAAGTTCCAACTGTTGGGATCAGAGGTTTTGGCAGCGACATCAATGGTAATGGTGGCATTTATAGCGATGCCAAACAGGTTGTCATCAGTGATACGCATACGTTCACTCCTGCTGTCCTGAATGAACTGCGAGTGAATTATACGCGTGGTATTTTCAGCGAAGATTTCAGACCTGAGTACGCGATCAAAACCGGAAAAAATTTATCTACGGAATTAGGTATCCCAAGCCTGACCGTCGGCGGAATGCCGCTCTTCAACGTAAGTGCGGATGGACCTAACGCCTTCGCCTCAATCGGGGCAGGTGGTTCCACTAATAACTTCAACGTTGAAGAACGATACAACATCAATGACATTCTTTACTGGAATCGTGGAGCCATGAGCTGGAAATTCGGGGTTGATATAAACCATGAAATACTCAACACCGTCCCATTTTTTGGCGCTTCGGGTGGAAGATGGGATTTCCGTGTACTCAATACCAGCAATAATCGGACAACAAATGCAGCCGCCGGAGGAAATACCTGGGCGAGTTATTTGTTAGGAGTCCCGAACAGCATTCTGGCACGTCCGGTGCTGATTCCGTATTACTATCGTTGGAATAGCGGCGCTGGATTTGTCCAGAACGATTGGAAAGTGAAGCCCAATCTGACCTTGAATATGGGCTTACGCTATTCTTTACAATTGCCTCGTACCGAAAAATATAATCGTCAGGGGGTACTGAGACCAGATTTAGCCAAAAGTGTCACACTAGATGCAACGCAACGTCGAGCAATCGCCGTTGGACTAGGATTGTTAGCAACGACTGCATCTGCGACGGCGGCAATTCCTTCACAGGTTCCAACGACTGCGCTCATTCCGGCATTTGCCTACTCAGGTCGTGGCGGACGTTCAGAATATATTTTTCCAGTGGAGAAATTTGATTTTGAACCGCGCTTTGGTTTTGCGTGGAGTCCGAGAAAGTTGCTTGGAATGGATTTGAAACGGAGCCTTGTCGTGCGCGGTGGCTATGGAATTTCACATTCCTCAATCAATGGAAATAATCGTGCTGCCAGCCCTGATTTTGGTGCGACGAATACGATCAGCACTACTGCCGCTGGCTCATCCGGTACTGTTGATGCGACCCAGCCAGTACGTCTTTCGGCAAATCCTCCGAGTTATCCAAATGTCACTTTTGAGCAGGCTTTGAGTATTCCTGACGATGGGCTGGTGTATGACAGCAGTTTGGCAATTCCAGGCTTTGCGATTTCCGGGAATAACAAAATTCCTTATGTTCAGAATTGGAATTTAACGATTTCTTCGGAAGTCATGAAAAATACAGTAGTGGAAATCGCCTACGTTGGCAGCAAAGGTACGCGGTTGTATATGCCTCGTGTGAATACGAATCCACGCAGCCTGAGCTTCGTCGAGTTGCTTGAAAGCGCCAACCTTAGCGCTGATACAACTTTCACTGATCCACTGGGACGCAAAGCTCTCAATGGAGCCACGCTTGCCATTTCCAGAGGCAGCGTTGGCAGCCAGTATTTAGGCTTCAACAGCTTATTTTCATTTTTCGATGCTTCCGCCAACAGCATTCGTCACGGAATGTACGTTAGTGTGAATCGTCGCGTTGGTAAAGGGCTTTCCTTTACGGCAAATTATAATTTCGGCAAATCAATTGATACTGCCTCAGACGCCAGCCCTGATACCAGAGTTCTCTCTACTGCCAGCACTGTCGGACATGTCACCTTTGGCGCACCGCGCAGTGCGGATCGTGCCATTTCAACTTTTGACATCAAGCATAATTTCGCCGCTACCTCTGTATTTGATCTGCCATTTGGCAAGACGCGCAGGTTCGGAAAAACTGCCTGGGCACCAATTCGTTGGGTAGTTGGTGACTGGACAACATCAGGAGTTTTACGCTTACAAGGTGGCACCCCATTCGTTCCTACAATTACTGATGCCAACCGAGTCAGTGCCGACATCACTCACGTCATCCGCCCTGATTTAGTGCCAGGAGTTCCACTGAGAAATCCTTTATGGAAACGTGACTGTCCGGTTGGTACGCTCTGCGAACCCTGGGTCAATCCGGCAGCCTTTATGCGCCCAGCCAAAGGAGCATTGGGTTCTGCGCCTCGTACACTTGATATTCGTGGCCCGATGCAACGGTACTTTGATTTGTCGTTTCAGAAAAATTTCCCAATTGGTGAAGGTAAGCGACGCTTCCAGTTTCGCGTAGACATGCTCAACGTGACTAATAGCCCAATCTTCCGTTTGAATAATCTCGACATGGGGGGGTTACCTGATGAAGTCCCCATAACTACTGCTGATTACGATGCCTGGATTGCCTCCGATGCCACTCGTAGCGCTTTAGCCAGAACCACAACAGCGGGTGCGGCGACGTTCACACAAGTACAAAACCTGATCGCCAATAATCGGCTGCCAGTGGTTGCGCCTTCGACAACTGGTGCGCTGCCCTTGAACTATTATGCCAATGTCCAATTGCCGCAGGGCTTTGCTACGACAGATGCCAATAAGTTCGATATTACAACTTTGCAGGGATTCAAGCTTTATCGCCTGCGCCGCGCATACACTCCGAGCTTCGGAACACTTCGTGAATTAGGATTGCCGCGATATTTACAATTTGGCATCAAGCTGTATTTCTAACCAGTTGACTCCCCCGCCTGCTCCGGCTCGTTATTCTAACGAGCCGGAGCATATTTTTTTGCCCCGCTTTGTACAGCGATTTTTTTAATCTCTCAACAAAAATCAAAGCCCAAAAGCCAAAGACCCTCTCCATTACAAAAATTCATTTCTTGACAGTTTTTCACGCAATGCGTACTTTGTACGACTTGTTCTCAATCAGTTTTAACGACAAAGGGTTTTTATGTTGGATGTACATTTCGTGCGCGAGAATTTTGATCTTGTGCGAGAAAAATTGGCGACCAGAAATTTTGATGTCGCCTTGCTTGATCCCTTCGCCGAACTCGACTCCGAACGGCGCGGACTCGTGCGTGAACGCGATGAGCTGAACGCTACGACCAATCGCGTCAGCAAGGAAATCGGCAATCTGATGCGCGAAGGCAAGCGCAACGAAGCCGAAGCGATGAAAGCCCAATCAAAACAGGCTTCTGAACGCTCGAAGGAAATCGAATCGCGCCTGAGCGTGATGGAGGAAGAATTAAATTCCATCCTGACCCGCGTCCCGAATTTGCCGCACGAATCTGTTCCGGCTGGCAAAGGCGAAACTGAAAATATCGAAACCAGGAAATGGGGAACTCCACGCGATTTTACCGCCGAAGGTTTCGCGCCAAAAGATCATGTAGACCTTGCCACTAGACTCGGCATTCTTGATCTTGAACGTGCTACAAAAATTACAGGTGCGCGCTTCAATGTGTTGTCAGGACTCGGTGCGAAGCTCGAACGCTCGCTGATTAATTTTATGCTGGACGTTCACACGAACGAAAACGGCTACCGCGAATTTTTGCCGCCGCTGATGGTCAACGAAGCGACGTTGTTCGGGACAGGGCAACTGCCGAAATTTGAAGAGGATTTATTCAAGGTACGCTTCGAGCGCGACTATTATTTGATCCCGACTGCCGAAGTTCCGCTGACGAATTTGCACCGTGATGAAATCCTGACCGACGCGGAATTGCCGCTCAGTTATACGGCTTATACGCCGTGCTTTCGTTCGGAGGCGGGCAGCTACGGACGCGACACGCGAGGGCTGATTCGACAGCATCAATTTGATAAAGTTGAACTCGTCAAATTCACGAAGCCGGAAGATTCGTTCGCGGCGTTGGAGCAATTGACAGGCCACGCCGAAATGATTTTGCAGCGGCTGGGATTGCCGTACCGCGTGATGACGTTGTCTACGGGTGACATGGGATTTTCGGCGACGAAGACCTATGACATTGAAGTCTGGTTGCCAAGCGCGTACACGTTCCGCGAAATTTCTTCGTGTTCCAATTGCGGAGATTTTCAGGCACGCCGTGCCCAAATCCGCTTCAAGCGCGATGGCAAAAATAAAACTGAACTCGTGCATACGCTGAACGGTTCAGGCCTGGCCGTCGGACGCACGTGGCTTGCAATTATTGAAAACTATCAACAGGCGGATGGTACGATCAAAGTGCCGGAAGCGTTGGTTCCTTATCTTGGCGTGTCGGTTATTTCCGCATAATAAATGAACCACGGAGGAGACGGAGAGCACGGAGAATTAATTTAGCTTCAAAGTAATTTTTCCCTTTCTTCTCTCTGTGCTCTCCGTCTCCTCCGTGGTTCCCCCCTTCTTCAAAATCCTATGACCACAAAAATTCGCAAAGCAGTCTTCCCCGCCGCCGGCTTAGGCACGCGGTTCCTTCCCGCCACCAAAGCGCAGCCCAAAGAAATGTTGACGCTGGTAGACAAGCCATTAATTCAATACGGCGTCGAAGAAGCCATCGCTTCCGGGATGGGTCAAATTATTATCATCACGGGACGCGGCAAATATTCCATCGAAGACCATTTCGATATTTCTTACGAGTTGGAAAAACAGCTCGAAGAACGCGGCAAAGATGAATTGCTGGAACAGGCGCGGTACGTTTCCAATATGGCCGACATCGCCTATGTGCGCCAAAAACAGCCACTTGGCTTGGGTCACGCCGTTTTGATGGCGCGTAATTTAGTCGGCAATGAACCGTTCGCCGTCATCCTCAGCGACGACGTGATTGACGCCGATCCGCCGTGCTTGCAGCAGATGGTGGACGTGTACGAAAAATACGACGGTGCGCCCGTCATTGCGTTGCAGGAAGTCGAAGGCGAAGCCATTTCGCGCTTCGGCGTCATCGCTGGCGAAGAGGTCGAACCAGGAGTGTTCCGCATCAACAACATGGTAGAAAAACCGCGCTACGAAGTAGCTCCGTCAAACCTCGCCATCATCGGTCGCTACCTGTTGCCACCCGAAGTTTTTGGCTTAATCGAACAAACGCCACGCGGCGTCGGAGGCGAAATCCAAATCACGGATGCCCTGCGCAAACTCGCGCAACAACGCCCATTCTACGGCCTGAAATTCAAAGGCAAACGCCACGACGCCGGAGACAAACAGGGATTTTTAGAAGCTACGGTAGACTTTGCCTTGAAGCGTGAAGATTTAGGGAAAGAGTTTCGGGAATATTTGAAGACGTTGGAATTGTAGTTCAATGTGAGCAAACTCGAAGATTCAATTAAGCACCTATACGAAGTGTTTGCGATTGTTACTAAACCGCAAAATATTGATGACTGCCCGTGCTGTATTGAAAGAAAAAATATCTCGGTTCTTCTGTCCACGTCACTACGCTCAATTCCGCCTGATGCTATTTCTTCTTATGCATCAAGCGCATTTCTCACTGTTGGCGACATCTCTGACTATCTGTATTTTCTTCCCCGCATTTTGGAAATCTCAGCGACAGAGGATTTCTGGTGGCCTGATATTGAAGTAACAGGCCGAGCAATCCATAGTGCCGAACCTACCAGTTGGACAAAAACTCAATATGACGCGCTGAACGATTTCCTTATAGTTATGATTGATTCGATGATTCAGTCAGAAAATTATCACGGTCTTGATGGATGGCTTTGTGCAATTGGTCGAATGGGGTTGGATATTCGCCTATTTCTCGAAAGAGTCGAAATGGCTCCCGATGCTATCCTTGGTTATTTCGAACAAAATGCAAATTGCCTAACAAGAAATAAGCTTTGTAATAATTTTTGGGAATTGCCGTCTGCGGGACATGACTCTATTGTTCGATGGTTCAAGACTGACCCTGTCCGTAAGGTTCTTTTTGAAACTTATGGTTATGTAAGTGAACAATGACAACTCTTTGAAGTGAGCTAAATTACTGTAGAATTTTACAGATTACAGCTATGGAAATTCCTCCTATTGGCAAAGTCACAAAAGATGACGTACTCGACTGGTACTACAGCGAACCAATTCGTGTGCCAGTACTCGGCGATCAGATATGTCAGATTATCGTCGAAGGCTATGACGAAGATTCCAACCAAGGTGATTTCCATACAGCGATCAAAAATTTTCTTTCCATCAATGAATCCGTGCTCAAGGATGCTGAGTCCGACGTGTTTCAGTTACAAACAAAATTCATCGCAGCGATGCGGGCGGGGACGAGCCGCCGCCCCTACGAAACCCGTTATAACTTCATTTATTCTCTTCTTGCTTGTTAACTGCCACATAAGGCATGCTGACGTTGAGGTGCATTATGCTCAATACAGTTCGCGCAATTTTCAAAGACGGAAAAATTCAATTGCTGGAAGAAATTGATTTACCGGAAGGAACGGAAATTTTGGTGACGCCATTATTGGATGAATCAGAATTTTGGGTTAATGCCAGTCGCCCTACGTTGAATGCGATTTGGGATAATGATGAGGATGATGTCTATGCCGAACTCGCTGCGTAGCGAAGTCGTTTTACTGCGCTATCCGTTCTCCAATCTTGTTGGCGCAAAAATTCGCCCTGCCGTAATCGTCAACGCTCCCCACATTTCAAAAGATGTAATTATTGTACCGCTAACCAGTCGCGTGACAGGTTTGCTAGCCGGTGAATTTGTTTTGCAAAACTGGCAACAAGCTGGATTGAACGTTCCCTCTGCAATCAAACGCGGGCTGTACACTGTCGAAGAAAGCTTAATTGTAAAAGCGGTTGGTAACCTTACTGCGATTGATGAACAAGCATTGGAAATCTCATTGCGAAATTGGTTAGGCTTAAAATAAAAGAGGCACCTAAGAATTAAACTTTTCGCTGAAACGCCAGCCGAATCCCCAGCATCGTCAAAATCATCACCAAAAAAATTCCAATCAAACCCAGCGGTTTATCAATGCTGCTGATGCCAGTCCATTGCAAATAATGGATGCGGTAGAACCAATCTATCCGATCTGTGTCTTTACCTTTTTGTTGTAAGCTCAGCCGATTCCAGTCGAGCGTGATTTCTACGCCCGTGTCTGTTTTGGCGGTGTTATTTTCAACACTCACGATGTTTCCATAACGCTGAGGATGCGCGGCGAAGGCGTCTTGCAGTAACAATTTAATTTTGGCAGTATCGGGCGCAGCTTGCGGCTGCATCGTGTGGGGATCAAGCTGCGACCAGCCCGTTTTGGTGCTTACTAACAAATGTTCACCCAGCACGGTGCGCAGGTAGCGCACTTCAAGCCACGCCGGATCAGGCGCGAGCATGAGTTTTTGCTCAAGCGGATAGGTTTTCAGCGACAGCAGTTCGTAGGCGTCTTTGTATCCCGGCTTGAGAAAAAAGATCAGCCCTGTGATTGCCCATCCGAAAAATGGAAGCAGCAAAATGATACCCAGTATGCGATGAAATTTT
Source organism: Blastocatellia bacterium (assembly GCA_043775925.1). Taxonomy (GTDB): domain Bacteria; phylum Acidobacteriota; class Blastocatellia; order RBC074; family RBC074; genus JAFDVL01. Next base: position 38,558 of record JAYVRW010000295.1, on the reverse strand, counting down.
CTGGCACTCATGATTTTCGTGGCATAAACTTTTAGTTTGTGCCGAGTGGCAGGCTCAAACTTTCGATGAAAACAAGTGTTAAGAGTTCGCCCTTTAGCGTGTAGGTTTTCGAAAATTTTTCAGTATTGGAAACAGCGCAAACTGAAAGTTTACGCTACTACTGATCCTTGACGCGGCGCGGTCTGGTTCCGGGCTTTTTCTCTTCTTTGGCTGGCGGGTCAGGTTCGGCATTTTCGAGATTCCCTTTGCGTCCGACGCCAACAGGTTTGTCAGGAATTTCAATTTCATTGGCGGCTTCGACACTCAGCCTGCCCGAAATTTTTCCCATGTCGCTGGCACGTCTTTCCAGCTCTCCTGGTTGCAAATCAGCTTCAGGTTTTGGAATTGTTTTGTGCTGCGTTTCAGAATGCCCACTTTCCCCAATGGCAGTTTTTGGCATTGCCACAAAGGGGTTCGAGCTGGCTCGGACAGGTAATTTGTCGCCTTCGCTGTGACCACTAACAGCGGCATTGACGGCGTTAGCGCTGTCGCCTTTTTTCCCACCGGCGGCAATTCTTGAAGCCTCAATCTCCTGCTCAATTTCAGCAGCGCGTGAATCGGATAATGAAATTTTCGGTTCAGGTTGTGGCGCGACTTTGACTGAAACCGGGTTAGCTTCATTGGCAGGATCAGCAACTTTTTTGATGGCGACGGTTTCGGCTTTCGGAGCCGCTACCACTGCGGTTTTGACGGGGAGTGGTGAATCGTCTTCCGCCGCTAACTCAAAATTAAGCTTTAAGACAGAAGACTCTTCCAACGAAGGAAGCGCCAGATAAGGAACCGTTGGAGACTTAGGCAAAACGGTCAATGGTTCCAACGGAGCCGCTATAATTTCAGTGTTCGCAGTCTTGACAGGATCAGGATTTTCCAGTGGTTTGAGGTCTTCAGTTTTAGCAGGCGTTTCAATGGCGGCGACTTTTTCTTCCGTTTTGATTGGCTCTTCAACTTTTACTGGAGGCGGCGTTTCGGCTTTCGCCAACGTCGGGAGCGGTGCGTCTTCATGGTCAAAAATTATTTCCTGCGTTAAATTTGTCCGCCCTGCTTCTTCTGCATTAAGCGCCAAGGCTACGGATTTGAGTGTGGGCAAACCAGGTAAGGCTTCTAAAGTTTTTACAGGCGCTTCAATCCTTGCCGGAGCTAACGGTTCGGCTTTAGCCACTTCCACTAATGGAGCGTCTTCGTCTTCAAAAACTATTTCCTGCACTAAATCCGTCCGCCCGGCTTCTTCCGCGTTGAGTGCTAACGCGACGGCTTTCAGGGTCGGCAAAACTGGCAATGGTTCCAGCGCTATTTTTTTAGCTTCCGTTTTGATTGGCTCGACAACTGGTTCAGCAACTTTCGTTTCAGTTGGTTCAGCTTGCTTGGCAACTTCAACTGGAGGAGTTGAGGCAGGCGCAGTAACGACAGGGGTTTCCACGACTGGCGCTGATTCCGGCACAGGCAAAGCTGGCAATGAATTTTTGGCGAGTTGGGCGGCGTTGGCTTCCCGCACTCTGCCGATGCGTTCATCCAATCCGATTAGTGAACCATTCACTTTGCGATAGACCGATTCAATGACAGCGCGATTAAAATCGGTGACGCCGACTGATTTGTCGGGAGCTTCATACGCCGTGATGTACAAATCCAGCGCCTCTTTTATTTGCCCTGAACTTTCTTTGGCAGTCGCCAATTGCCATTGCGCTTTTTTGCGTTCCGGCAATATTCCGTAAACATCTACCGCTTCTTCCAAAGTCTTGAGGGCTTCGTCTTTGCGTCCCATTCGCAATAAAGAGCGACCGCGTAATGTCAGCGCACGACCACGAAAAATCCGCAGGCGTCCGTCACGGTCATAGTTCGGAAAATCCTGTAATGAATGATCGGGAGCTGTGGCGCTCTCCGCCGAATCCAGTGCCTGTTCTGAAAGCTTGAAAGAAGCCTCGGCAGATTGTCCGGTTTGCAGCAAACGATCAGCGGCATATAACCAGCGAAACGGTTTGCGCGAACCTTCCGTTTCGGCAAATTCATTGGCAGCTTTTTCCAGCGTCGCCGCTGCTAATTTGTTGGACGCCTGACTAAGTACCATCGAACTAATCGTCGAAGAAGTCGGGCGCTTGTTAGAGCGCAAAGCATCATCAAATTTGGTCAGATTTTCAGCCAGCTTATATTCAACGCTCGTCGTGATTCCATCGGATTGAAATAACGAGGACTGTCGTTCACGCGCCAGCAATTCAGGAATGCTGTCAGCTTTTAAATCTAAAACTCCGCCCAGCTTCGTTTGAAATTTTCCGGCTTTCAACGTGTAGGATTTGTTCAGTTGCTCAATAGCTCCGTCAAAGTCTTCGACCGCCAGATAAATTTTGCCGAGGGTGAAATAAAGCGTCGGGAAGTCTGAGAAACGCATCGCCGCCAAAATATGTCTTTCGGCGTCGAAATATTTCCCTTCGGCTAAATCCACTTCTGCCGCCGCAATCCGCGCCCAGCTAAAACGCGGCTCCACCGAAACCGCAGCATCCGCCGCCCGTCGTGCACTCTTCACATTTCCACGCGCCAGATAAGCCAACGCCAACTGCGTTTGCAAATACGTGTCCTGCGACAAATCAGCTTTGGAAATTTTCGCAGCTTGCGCCAGAGCGTCATCGGCTAAGGATTCTTTATTAAGCCCGACGTAAGTAATCGCCAGCCCTTTCAGCGAAGCCACATGCTGCGGATCAATCGTGAGTTGTTGTTTGAAGAGATTAACGGCAGCTTCAAAATTATTTCGCGCGCGCTGAAAATTCGCCAATTCAAAATAAGCGCGACGATCATTCGGATCAGCTTTAATAGCACTTTGATACTGCGCCGTCGCTTTATCCAGATCAAGATTCTGGCGATAAGCTCCGCCCAGCATGCGATAAATTCGGGCATCATTCGGAGCCAGTTTCACCGCCGCATTCAGCGCACGTAAAGCTTCAACGGGAGCTTCGACACTTAAATAAAATTCTCCGATTCCGGCTAAGCGATTCGCTTCGCTGGAAAATCGCGCTTCGAGTTCACGGGCTAAAAGAATTGCTTCGGTACGATAGCCTCGCGTGGAAACGGCAAACGGAATGCGTCCAGCAGTATCTTCAAAAAACTGGTCATCAACTTTTTTAGGCAATGAAGCAATCGCTTGCTTGAAGCTTTGCAAACCAGCATCAATATTTTTTTCGGCAAGCTGCGATTCTCCAACAAAAGCAAACATGCGCGTTAATTCAGCGCGCGCCGTTTCTGCCTGCGGATCGTCACGCTGCGCCTGAATAAATTTTTGCAAAGCGGCGATCCGTGCCGGAGGTTCGGTCAGCGCCAGAATTGATTCAAGCGTGGGCTGAGCGTCTTGTGCAAAAGACAAACGACAAGTAAGAACGAGAATTATAAGCGCGAAAAAAAGTTTCTTTGAATGAATAAACACCATGACAATACGCCGAGATCGGGAGACTGTTATAAATAAATTAGTCCCTAATCATAGGCTCTCACGATGGCAAAGTAAAACCGCTTTTTTACGCAGATTAACGCGTAATTGAAATGACTGGCTTCCCTGCTTTGCGCAATTCATCGTTGAGTGTTTTGACATCTTTTGTTTTGATCTCTTCCCAGCGCACTAATAACGCATTCAGAGATTTTTGTAATTCATTCGAAGCCGCTATCGCCTGCGTTGTCGGAGCCACGTCTGCGCCTTCGACTAAATTCATCAAGCCAAGAAAATTAACACTCAGTCCGGTAAATCCCGGTTCACGGCTGCTGCCGCCAAACGCATCAATGCCGGACGAACGTCCTACTAACGCAGATATTTTTTTATCCAACGCGGCGACTTCAGTTGCAGGCAATAATTTAAATTGTCCGCGCAAATTGTTCATTTCATTTTGGGCGTTGCGAATTTTTGCGATGCCTTCATAGCTGCTTAACGACACCTCAAACATCTTTGCGAGTCCTGCTATCGGAGTCGTCACACGCGGATCCATTTTGATGGTGAGCGGCTGCGTAAAACTTTTGCCATTCGCCGTTAATCTTACTTTGTATTCACCAGGTAAAACTGTCGTGCCAACTGGCTGACTTGGCGTGTCATTTAAGATCGCAGTCATCGGATAGGAGCGCGGAAAGCCTTCCGGTGGCGCGTATTTCAAATCCCACGTCCAGCGTTGCATGCCCGATTTGGCAGATAAGACCCGCGCAGGTCTGAACCAGTACGTCGGATACGCCTGCGTTTTTTCATCAATGATTTCGGGCTTATCATTGCTGGAATAACGACGAATTAATTTATTGGCTTGATCGAAAATTTCAATCGTGACTTCGCTGGCGGCGGATTTTAAATAGTAATTGATGATTGCGCCGTCAGGCGGATTTTGCCCCATCGGTTCTTCGGGAGGAATCGGCGTGTCCGTATTCAAACTGCGGCGAACGCGATACGCAATTTGCGGCACAAACAAATGTGCATCCGCAGCCGCGATTTCATTGGTGATTTGGCGTAGCGGCGTGATGTCGTCCAGAATCCAGAAAGATCGTCCGTGCGTGCCGACTACGATGTCATCATTTTTGACGACCAAATCACGAATCGAAGTGGCGGGCATATTCAGCCGCAGTGATTGCCAATGCTCGCCGTCATCAATCGAAAAATAAACTGCCTGTTCTGTGCCAGCATAAAGCAATCCCTTGCGAATCGGGTCTTCGCGGACGGCGTTCACAATACCACCATCAGGAATGCCATTCGTAATGTGCTCCCACGTTTTTCCGCCGTCGTGCGTGCGATAAATGTGCGGTCGCAAATCATCCAGTCGCAGTGTATTCACCGCCGCGTAAGCTGTGTCGTTATCAAAATGCGAAGCATCCATTAACGAAACTTTAGCCCACGATTTCAATTCCGGCGGCGTAACATTTTTCCAGTTTTTTCCGCCATCACGAGTCAGGTGAATCAGCCCGTCATCTGTTCCCGCCCAAATTGTATTGAGGTCCTGGTAGGACGGCGCAACAGTATAAATGACTCCACGACGCGGCATCGTTTTCATTTGCTCCGTGCGATAAACGCCAATGTTGGCGGGCACGTCCCACGCTTCGCGGCTTAAATCAGGGCTGATAATTTCCCAACTGTTGCCGCCACTCGTAGTTTTGAAAAGTACGTTGCCTGCGTAAAAAAGTGTCTTGTTGTCTACCGGAGAAAACAACACTGGCGCAGTTCGCAGGAAGCGATATTTGCCGCCGCGAATAGATTCAGGTGCGATGTTGTTTACCTGCCCGGTTTTCCAATCATAACGCGTAATTTTTCCGCCATAAGTAATATCAGGATTCAGCGGATCAGGTGCGACGTAGCCGTATTCTTCGACGCCAACCGTGCGCCAATCGCGCCACGTAATCGCACCGTAATCGCCACGACTGGCAACGGCAGCGGAGCCGCTTTCCTGCTGTCCGCCGTAGACCCAATACGGCCAGCGGTTGTCCGTGCTGACGTGATAAAACTGCGCGGTCGCTTGATTGTACCAACTGCTCCACGTCTCGCCGCCGTTGACGGTGACAACTGCGCCCTGATCGGCAGCAAAAAGCATCACGTCAGGATTTTCAGGATTAATCCAAATGCGATGATAATCGTCTCCGCCAGGAGCGCCTTTGAATGCCGTCCAGCTTTTGCCGCCGTCAATTGATTTATAGGAACCCGTGTTCGCCACAAAAACAATGTCAGGATTTTTCGGATGTGGTCTGATTTCAGCGAAGTCGGAACCGCGTCCCCAAAGCCTTGTATCGCCGCTCAATCGCGTCCAGCTTTCTCCTGCGTCGTCACTCCGGTAAATTCCCGCGACGTTCGGATTCGCATCAACTGTCGCATAAATTATTTTTGCGTTGCTGTGAGAAATACCAAAGCCAATACGCCCCAAGCCCTGCTCAATCGTGGGCAGACCTTTCGTCAATTGCTTCCACGTAGTGCCGCCATCAACTGATTTATACAAGCCACTGCCCGCGCCCTGCCACGCGCCGTTTTCCCACGGGCCTTGTCGTCCCTGCCACAAATCAGCGTAAAGAATTTGCGGATTCGTCGGATCAAATTCAACCTGCACTGCACCCGTGTTTTCGTCCTTGAATAACACGCGCTGCCACGTCGCTCCGCCGTCCAGCGAGCGATACACGCCGCGTTCATCATTCGCTCCGTAAGGATGACCGAGCGCGGCTACAAAAACGCGGTTGGGGTCTTTTGGATCAACGACCAGCCCACCGATTTGCTGCGCCGCACGCAAGCCCAGGTTCTTCCATGATTTTCCACCATCCGTAGATTTATAAATGCCATCACCTGTCGAGAGATCAGGCCGCTGCAAGCCTTCGCCGCTGCCGACATAAATCACGTTGGGTTGTGATTCACAGATTGCTACATCGCCGACTGAACCTGTGGGCGCTTCATCAAAAATCGGTTTCCACGTTCGCCCCGCGTCCGTCGTCTTCCACACGCCACCATTGTTGACGCCGATGAAAAATGTATTTGGTTGATTGGGGATACCGACTGCGCCGACAGTACGACCGGCACGAAACGGGCCGATGCTGCGCCAATGGATATTTTGATAAAGATTTGGGCTGACCTGTTGCGCAATAATACTGGTTGCGCTGAGGCAGAAAATGGCTAATAGAAAAAACTTCAGACGATGAACAGGTAGATGATTAATAAACATTTCTCTTCTCGAATTTTAAGATTTTTACCGCAAGGGGTCAAAGGGGCAAAGAGACAAGGAACCGGAACATCTGGCAGTTCTTTGTCCCCTTGCCACTTTGACCCCTTGCGGTAAAAATATTTTCTCAAGCTGTACATCCAGCATTTTGTTCGGCACTGATCGCTGCGCCGATGACTGCGATGTCGTCACTGGTAGGAATCACTTCCATTGAACTGCCTTGCAAGGGACTCATCTTAACCATTTCGTGGACGTATAAATCCAGTAAGCCAATTTGCACGAACCTGGCATTCGGCCCGGAAATATAAAATCTGCCCGGCCCATTCAAATGAATGCTGGTTGCCGTCCCTGCCGCTAAAGCCCGATGCCAGAGCTTGACGAACTCGCCACAACGCTGATCGCCCTGCTGGGCTTCGGCAAAAACCTCTTCGGGTTCCAGATCAAGAAAGCGCATCCGCATCGCACGATGTCCCATGATTCCTTCTAAATGACCACGCCCGCCACAGCGACAAAATTCTTCTTTGGGATCAAGCGTGACAACCAGATGTCCGCCTTCTCCGGCGCCGGGAATGGGCGGGTATAAGCCAAAGCCGATCCCATTGCCGAGCCACCAGACACGAATTTTCTGATCCAGATAACCATGCGTCGCAGCCACTCCCGCCGCCATCGCATCAGCATCGTTCAGGATGTGAACGGGCGCGGCAATTCCGTGAGGCATGAGCAACTCAGACAACTGTTGCGCCAGATGCTGACCTTTCATTTGCGGCAAATTTGGTGAATCCTCAATTAATCCATCACGGATAATGCCAGGGAACCCAAGCCCGATGGCGGCGATTTCCTGACCGTCAGCAACCGCTTCTATTTGCTCCGCAATGCGACGGGCAATTTCATCTATCGGTAACTCAATCAGAAAATCTGAATCACTACCAGCGGGCGGAAACACGCGCAGTGAACCAACCAGTTGATGATTATTGACCAGCCCGACGGCAATATGTTCTGCGGCTAAGACTCCGATGGTAAGCATAGATGGTGACTCAGGTTGATTGAATTATTTTGATTAGCTCCCAAAACGCGAAAGCTTGTTCAGCCCATTAAAAGCGGCGGCTTTATAGCATTCTGCCAGCGTTGGATAATTGAAAACTGTGTTGATGAAATATTCGATTGTTCCTTTGAGCGTCAAGACTGCCTGCCCGATATGGATCAATTCTGCCGCACCTTCGCCAATGATGTGAACCCCAAGGATTTCTTTGGTGTCACGATTAAAAATCAGCTTCAAACGTCCGGTCGTATCGCCGCGAATCTGACCCCGCGCGATTTCGCGGTAATACGCCACACCAACTTCGTAAGGCACATCTTCATCGGTCAACTGTTCTTCCGTTTTGCCGACAAAGGAAATTTCAGGGATCGTATAAATCCCATACGGATAACTGTCGGAATCAGATTGCGCCGGAATTCCAAAAGCATGACAAGCAGCCAGCCGTCCCTGTTCCATCGAAACAGAAGCCAGGCTGGGAAAACCAATCACATCACCAACCGCGAAAATATTTGGTTGTGTTGTCCGGTATTCAGCATTCACTGTGATGCGACCGCGATTATCGGCTTCGAGTCCGGCTCCTTCCAAATTCAATCTATCCACGTTGCCCTGCCGCCCAATTGAATATAAAAGCGCGTCGCCTACAATTTTCTTTTTGCTTCCTAAATTGGCAATGACCGCACCATCCGGCATTTCTTCAACGCCTGTTACTTCTTCCCCCAAACGCATCGTGACGCGATGATCGCGGAGGTGATAAGAAAGCGCTTCAATAATTTCGTCATCCGCAAATTCCAACAGCTTCGGACGTTTCTCAATCAGAATTACTCTGACGCCTAACGCCGCAAACATTGAAGCGTATTCAATGCCGATGACGCCTCCGCCAACGACAATCAAAGTCTTCGGAATTTCTTCCAACTGAAAAATCTGGTCGCTGTTAATGATCGTGCGGTTATTGATCGGCACTGTCGCCGAAACTGCCGGACGTGTGCCCGTCGCAATCACCACAAAGTCGGCTTCCAGCTCAGAGGTTCCGCGTTGCTGGCTCTCAATTTTAAGTTGATTAGGGTTAATGAAGCTGGCAGCTCCGGTAATTAAATCAATCCCGTTCCGCGTCATCTGCGCCTGCGTCACATCGCACTCCGTTTTGATAACGTGCTGGACGCGAAAAGATAAATCCGCAATCGAAATCTTATCTTTGACGCGATAATTCATCCCATAAACATTTTGGTACTGATAGCCCGACAGATGCAGCACAGCTTCGCGCATCGTCTTGCTGGGAATAGTTCCGGTATTGATGCACGCCCCGCCGACGACTTCTTTTTTTTCGACGACGGCGACACGTTTGCCCAGCTTTGCACCTTGAATGGCCGCGCGTTGTCCGCCGGGGCCAGAGCCAATCACAATTAAATCGTATTTTTGCATATTAAAAAAACTCAAATTGGGGTCATTGAACGGTTCTATTAACTATTATTTTTTGTGACCTGGCGCTTTTAGTTACTGTCAATTAATGAGCGATATGATTTGCCTAAGACGAATGGATGTCAATGTTTGATCATCTGAAAGTTCAATTATCTTTAGAAAGCGGTAGAAAGCTGCACCAGGTTCTTAACAAAATATGACTGAAGACTTGCAGCCGCAAGGTGTTCTCGGTCAGAATACCAATCGGAGTATCTTGAATACTTGCTCGTCATCTCGCATCCACACGAATCCGTTTCTCCTTCGTGATTCGTGCTCAAAAAAATATGAAGCAACCAGCTCGCAGAAAATTTATTAAATCATTGGCAGCTACGATTGCAGCCCCTGCGGTGATCAGCTCAACCATCTGGGCGGCAGGCAAAGCGCCACGCGCTCCGATTGCCTTTTCGACGCTGGGTTGTCCGAAATGGGATTGGAAAACGATCCTGCGAAATGCTGCCGAACAGGGCTATGCGGCGCTTGGACTACGCGGCATTCAGGATCAAATGGATTTGCCGAAATGCCCTGAATTTGTTGGCGAAAATGTCAAAACCAGTATCAAAGATTTAAAAGCTCTGGGATTAAAAGTTTCCGATCTTGGCGCTTCAGCAATGTTACATGAACCCGAGGCAGCCAAGCGGGCTACACAAATGGACGAAGCGAAACGCTTCATTGATTTGGCACATCGCATGGAAGTTCCTTACGTCCGCGTCTTCCCGAATAAACTGGTCGCTGGAGAAGAGCGGCGCATCACTGTCGAGAGAATCATTGACGGGATGCTAGAATTAGGCAAATATGCGCGTGGCAGCGGTGTCGCTGTCATCCTTGAATCGCACGGAGATTTCACTGATTCCCCCACACTTTTGCAAATCCTGAAAGGTTCGCAAATGACTTCGACGGGTTTTTTGTGGGATGCGCATCACACCTTTACGCTGAGCCAGGAAAAGCCTGAAGACACTTTCAAAATGCTGGGCAAATTTGTGCGGCATACACATTTGAAAGATTCACGCGCACCCCTCGCCGGAGAAAAAGATCGGCGTTATGTGTTGACCGGAACCGGCGAAGTCCCCGTGAAAGCGACAGTCCAGGTATTAAAAAATAACGGCTACAAAGGCTATTATTGCCTCGAATGGGAAAAGCGCTGGCATCCTGAACTGGAAGAACCTGAAATCGTTTTTCCGCACTATGCTAAAACGATTCGTGAATATTTAAGTGATTCTACCCCCAAGCCATCAACGGAATCTGCGAATAAAAAACAGTAACATCCGTTGAATTTCGTAGTCTCAAACCTGGAGAAAAAGTGTTATGCAACAACCGACTGTTTCAAGTGTACGATGGGAATGGATTGGTGAAGGATGGCGAGCATTTACAGAAAAATGGGGGACGTGGGTTCTCCATTCACTCATTTCGTTCCTCGTGATTTTTGCCTCAATGATTCCATTTTTTATCCTGTTAGGACTTGGTGGAATGCTCACGGCGTCTTCAGCAGATGAAATGCCGCAAGCCCCATCGCCACTTTTTTTTCTGGCGATGCTGGTGCTTTACCCAATAATTTTGATGGTTTCCTCGTACCTCATTGCTGGCTTCTATAAAACCGCCTTCAAGCAGTTACGTGGTGAACCGATTAGTATCGGAGATGTCTTTTCTGGCGGCGACAGTTTTTTGCGAGTGACTGGAACGTTGCTGCTCGTTGCGATTCTAAGTTTTATCGGTATCTTTCTTTGCATTATTCCAGCATTTATTGTGCAGGGACTTTGCTTCTTTGCTCTGCCTCTGGCAGTTGAGAAAAAGCTGGGACCAGTCGCAGCCATTCAGGCAAGCATTGAAGCCACTAAGAAAGACTGGTTGATGTACACCCTTTTTGCTTTTGTGGTGAGCCTCATCGCTGGCGCTGGCGCAATATTATGTTATGTAGGCTTATTAGCCTCCTACCCTTTGTATTTTCTCATTACAGCAGTCGCCTATCGTCAGGTTTTCGGACTTGATGGAATGCACAACAATGTCAGTTACAGTCCGCCGCCGCCGCCGAATTATGGCGGATATGATCCGCCACCACCGCCTTCCTCGTGGCAATAATATCAACTGAATTAACCAAGGAGATACCCGTATGCAACAACAAACAGGTCGGTCAGATGTCCGTTGGGAATGGATTGGCGAAGGGTGGGAAATGTATCAAAAACAGATGGGAAATTGGATTTTGATAAGCCTGGTTGGCTTCTTCATTTCACTGATTCCAACTGTTCCTGTCTTCTTTTTGATGTTTGCTTCAATTGGGATGGGAAGGCATTCAGACCCGCAAGATATAGCAGCGGCTTTAAGGGCAGGTGGACTTTCCATAGTCACTCAAATTATTGCTGGAGTTGTCGGCTGGTTAGTGCAAGCATTTACCTATAGCGGCTATTACAATGTTGCTATTAAACAATTAAAGGGAGGGGAAATTTCACTGAATGATTTTTTTGGCGGTTTGCAATATTTCATTCCCAGCTTGGGAGTTTCAGCCCTTATCGGTGTAGTTGTTTTGATCGGCAATTTCTTCTGCTGTTTAGGCTTTATCTTTCAAATCTTAACAATTGGCCTCGTTATTTTTGCATACCCTTTAATTGTTGAGCGGAAACTAGGCACGATTGAGGCGCTCAAAGAAAGCATCAACATTGCCATGAGAAATATTGTCATGTTCACGCTCTTCGCAATTGTGGCACATATTGTTGGCATCTCAGGTGCTTTGCTTTGTGGAGTCGGTGTCATCTTCACCTTTCCAATTTTGTTTTGCACGGTTGCCTGCGCCTATCGTGATTGCACAGGATTACCTGGAGCAATGAGCAATGATTCCTACTCACCACCGCCACCGCCAAATTATGGAGGATATGAACCGCCACCACCGCCATCTTCGTGACAATAATTTCTCATAGCTAAACCTCAAATCTGGTGCGCGAAGTATTCATCGTATCAGGTTTGGGGTTTCATTTTTTGAGTAGTTAAAACTCTCCTCCCTGCTGGCTATTTGCTACACTACGCCTTGATTAATTGCTATAATGATTTGCGCTTGAGTGTTCAAGTTGCATCAGCCGATAGCCATTTTTTCCGAAAACTTTTATTCGAGGTTTATCATGCGAAAGTCTTTTCTTCCTATTCACACTTTTGTTCTCATCGGATCATTGATTTTTTCTCCAGTGAGCTTTGCACAAACGCAGCCTGTTCCGGCTGATCCCCAACAAAAACCACAGCCGAAGCAGGAACCGTCAGCGCCTGAAGAAGTCGTCCGTATTTCGACACGCTTGATTCAGATTGATGCCGTAGCAGTAGACAAAGACGGCAAGCAGGTGACTGATCTCAAAGCCGAAGATTTCAAAATTTTAGAAGACGGCAAAGAACAGGCAATTACCAATTTTTCCTATATTTCGCTGCAACCTGAAACTCCCCAAATAATCGCTAAGACTGCTCCTAAAGCTACAGCATCGAAAATTGCCGCGCCGCCGGTTCCGGCTGCGCAACTCAAGCAAGAAAACATCAGACGTACCATTGCTTTAATCGCTGATGATTTGGGATTGTCTTTTGAAAGTATGGTCTTCACGCGCAATGCGCTGAAAAAATTCGTAGATGAACAAATGCAGCCCGGCGATTTAGTCGCCATCATCCGCAGCAGCGCAGGCAATGGAGCCTTGCAACAATTCACTAACGACAAACGATTATTACACGCGGCAATTGACCGCATTCAATGGTATCCCTTCGGACGCGGTAAGATCGGTGCCTTCGAATCAATGGGTGGACGCAGCTCAATGGAAGCTGTGAAAGCCACAGCCGCGAACACGACACCAGGCGGAGGCGGTGTCAGCGTTCGCGTTGATGGCGTCATGACGAATGGCATGGCAGACGGAGAATTTTCCAATTCGCGTGAACAAATTTCTACCACCGGAACCATCGGCGCGATTAACTATGTCGTGAATGGATTACGTGAATTACCAGGCAGAAAATCTGTCGTCCTGCTTTCTGATGGAATCCCGATTTTCCCAAGTATTGGTGGGATTATGGGCAACCGCTCTTCCGTTGATAACAGCAGCCGCGACATTTACCACGCGCTCCAAAATTTGACCGAAGCGGCGAATCGCGCCTCGGTCGTTATTTACACAATGGACGTGCGCGGGCTGCAAACATTGGGGATTAATGCGAACGATGATACGGGACCAACTTTTGATAGCTTGCAAGCCGGAGGCGGAGTGGCGGCAGCAGCAACAGGAACAATTGTGAATCGCAGGAATCAGCTTGCGCAGGAAAATTTCAGAACGCAGGACGGATTAAATTTTCTGGCAATGCAAACTGGTGGATTCTTTTTTCACGACAACAACGACATCGCGCAGGGCATTCAAAAGGTGGTGGACGATCAGCGTGGGTATTATTTGATCGGCTACGTGCCGGATGATTCGACCTTCAATGAGCTTGGGCGGAGAACTTTTCATAAACTGCAGGTGGTAGTGAGAAATCCAAAACTTCGCGTGCGCTCGCGGACAGGTTTTTTTGGAATTTCAGATGAAGAAATAAAGCGCCCACTGGAAACCAGAGAACAACAGATTATGGCCGCACTCGCTTCACCGTTCAATTCCAGTGGCATTGAGGTCAACATGACTTCGATTTTCACGGGCGATCAGGAAAAGCAATTCGTGCGCTCCATGATTCACGTGAACGCTCGTGACCTGACTTTCACGAAGCAGGAAAACGGCGACTACCTCACTAACGTAGACATTGCGGCGACGACGCATAACGAAAATGGCCTCACCATTGATCGCGGTGGACGTGCATATACCTTGCGAGTAAAAGGGCCGGATTATGAAGCCGCTTTGCGCGATGGAATTATGTACGCGCTGGATGTGCCAATTAAAAATCCCGGCGCATATCAATTGCGATTGGCTGTCCGTGATGAGAAGTCCAAGCGTGTCGGTTCCGCTTCACAATTTATCGAAGTTCCCGACATCAAGAAAAATCGCCTCGCGCTTTCCGGGATTTCAATGAATGGGGAGTATGAAAAAGGTGGTAAACCTGAAGCGTTGGTGCAAGCCAGTCCGGCGCTGCGACGAATGAAGCGGGGTATGGTTTTGAATTACGGCTACGCCATTTACAACCCGAAACTTGATCCGGGTAATCGCCCGAATCTGACCACCCAAACAAAATTATTTTATGAGGGACAACAGATTTTTGCGGGCAAGGAAACGCCACTGACGAATCAGCAAACATCGAACACGAAACGCATTTTTGCGGGTGGTTCGATTGATCTGGGAGCCAATCTCAAACCCGGCGAATACGTCATGCAGGTCATTGTCAGTGATCTTTTGGTCAGTGAAAAACGCCGTACCTCAACGCAATGGATCAATTTTGAAATCCTGAATTAAGGTACAGTAGGCGTCCTGCTTGCTGAAGCGATTAGCAGATATAAGTTTCTTCGGAATAAATCTGCCTCGTTACTCTGATAGGACAGGCGGGACGCCTATCTTACCTGCATACAAAATCCGCTACCAACCCACTTTTAACCAAATTGACTGGTTCCCACACTTGCGCTCTGCCAAAGTATTGCTAAGATAGCGCCTAGCATATCTCACAAGTTTTTAGAGCGGTGATTCAATGACAGCAAAAATTCTGGATGGCGCTGCGGTCGCGCAGCAAATAAAACAACGTGTCGCTACGCGTGTCGCAGAACTCAACTTTAAGCCTGGACTGGCAGTCGTGATTGTCGGAGCGAATCCGGCTTCTCAAGTCTACGTCGGCAGCAAAGTCAAAACCTGCGAAACGCTGGGGCTGTATTCCGAAAAACATGCGCTACCCGAAGAAACGACTACGGCGCAACTGCTGGCGTTAGTTCGGGAGCTGAACCAACGCGATGAAATTGACGGAATTCTCGTGCAATCTCCGTTGCCGAAACACATCAACGAAGAAGAAATTGTCGAAGCAATTGATCCGGCGAAAGATGTGGACGGCTTTCACAAAATTAATATCGGACTGTTGACGCAGGGGCATGAAGGATTGGTTCCCTGCACTCCGGCAGGAATTATCGAAATGCTGGAGCATTATCAAATTCCTATCGCCGGAGCCAATGCGGTTGTCATTGGTCGCAGCAATATTGTCGGCAAACCGATGGCAATGTTGTTATTACAACGCCACGCGACAGTCACGATTTGCCATTCCAAAACGAAGGATTTAGCTGAAGTTTGTCGCCGCGCAGATATTGTTGTGGCTGCCATCGGTCGCGCAGCAATGGTCACAGGAGAATACATCAAAGACGGCGCGGTAGTGGTTGATGTCGGGATGAATGAAGCTTCTACGGAAGAAGAAGTGCGGCGTATTTTCCCTGATGAGGAAATCCCCAAACGGTTGGAAGTGCTAAGCAAGCGTGGCGTGACTTTGGTCGGAGATGTCGAACCGCGCAGCGTCACAGAAAAAGCTGCTTATCTAACGCCCGTCCCAGGCGGAGTTGGCCCTTTGACCATTGCAGTGCTGATGCAAAATACGGTCAAGGCGGCGGAAAAGAGAAGAGGGGTCAGGGTTTAGAGCTTCGGAAGTAGGAAATGTCTTGCCCCCGAAACCTAAAACCCGAAACCCGAAACCCTATGCTAAAAGTTGGATTAACAGGCGGGATTGCTTCAGGTAAAACTTATGTGGCAAATGCGCTCCGTGACCTGGGCTGCGAAGTTTCTGATGCCGATGTTGTCGCCCGCGCTATCGTTGAACCGGGTCAGCCAGCCTATCAGGAAATTGTCCAGGCGTTCGGACCAGAAATCCTGCATTCTGATGGGACACTTGATCGTGCCAAGCTTGGAGCGATCATTTTTGCTGATGAGCCAGCGCGCTTACAATTAAATGCTATCACTCATCCTCGTGTCCATGAAGCACAAAGCCGATGGCTGGCTGAAGTGGCTGAGCGGAATCCGAAGACCATTGCGATTATTGATTCATCTTTGATGATTGAGTCGGGTGGGTATAAAAAATTTGACAAAATTATTGTGGTTTATTGTTCGTTAGAAATTCAGTTGGAGCGTCTCATGGCGCGGAATAACCTGCCCTGTGAAGAGGCGATGAAACGCATCGCTGCCCAAATGCCGGCTTCCGAAAAGCTGAAATATGCTGATTATTCGGTTGAAACTTCAGGCGGATTCGAATCTACCGACCAACAGGTTAGATCGCTTTACATAGAACTGGAAAAACAGGCACAGAAAACCTGAGACAGATTATTTGTCAGCTCTGGAAATGCTCACTCTTTAGGTCTTTACACCATAAGGAGCAACCAGCAGTTTGCAATTCGTCTGCAATCTGACTCCAAAGGTTTTTGCAGTCTGTTTTATGTCTAGTGCGCGCACCCACTCGCAGCATCTGCCCCGGCGCAGTGTTTGGGTTAAAAAACAGGCTGCTGAGCACAGGGATGCCAGCTTATTCCTTTCTATGGCATCCCTGTTTGCACTGTTTTTCAGACTACTATGGGGAATTCTTTAAAAAATACACTTCCTGAAGTTGCTTTCACTGTCGTGGAAGAACATCAGCCCTCAGAAGATTCCCGGCACTGGCAGGCAGCACAGGAAACGCTGGCAGCAAGTAATAATCTGGCGTTAGTCACCATCGGTTCTGAAAATGACTACCAGCACAACGTAGCTAACGAAACCAGTATTTGCCGATCTTTTCTGAATGATCCTGACAAGTCGCCGATGTGTGCGGAATATTGCGGGCGAGCATATTCACGGGTTTTGAATGAAAACCAGCCGATCACTTTTCGTTGCGGCGCTAATCTGCACTGCTTCGCTGCCAAAGTCAGCGCGCCGGAAGAAAGTACGCCAAAAGTTTTGCTGGGTGGCAGAGTCTTTCTTTCCGCCAGCGATTATCGCCAATTTCTTCAAAGCGAAAACAGTGGTTCGACCCGCCCTGATCCCGAACTTTTCAGCAATATCAAATTTACTGACCTGGAAGAATTTGACCGTGTGCGCCAAATGGTTGTCGGCACTGCTTCGGAAATATTTACCGCTGCGCACCAACGCCAGGAAACAGCCCGGCAGAAAACTAACCTTAGTCCAGCCGAGCCGCCCGCCCCAATTGTTTCGGCTCATCATCTGGAATCATTTTTTAATAACTCCTTTGAGCAAAATTGTCGCGAAGCAATGCAAATGATCGGAGCCTGCTTCCAGCTAAACTCAGCAGCGTTGTTAATGAAAGATGGGGGGAAATGGCTGGCGTGTGCCGCCGGAGGAGCTGACCGTGATCGCTTGATCGGATTTAGCTTGAACGCGGATTCGCCCTGGCTCGAGCAACTTCAGGCTGAGGAAACAGCTCAATTCAGATTGGCTTTAGGCAAAGAAGAATTAACCGAAATTCGTTCGTATGTTCACTGTTTTCGCGCTGACGCTTTTCCCTTTTTTATGGGCAACGAATTAACCGGAATTCTGCTGGCGCTGGATACAGAATTTACTGAAGTAACAGCGCAACAATTGTCACAGCTTGGAAAAAACCTGATTGTTCCGCTGGAACTGTCACGCTTACGTGGAGAGGTTTCCGAACGTAATAAGTCAATGGCGCAATGGCAGGAATTCGCACATTTGCTGGCGACTCGGACGAATTCGGCGGAAGCCTACTCCGCCATTGTCGAGAAAGTTTCTGCCAACCTCAACGCCGAACGAGTTTCACTTTTGATCTACCACGAAGAATCCAAGCAGTTACTGTGTCAGGCGGCTGTGGGATTGTCAGAAGAAGTGATCAACGACTTAAAAATGGGCAGCGGAATTTCCGAAGTCGTGCTGGAACGCGGTGAACCGTTGCTGGTTTCGGATGTCAAAGATTTACCGTGGCTGACAACCAGGCTTCATCATCAGGCACAGTCAGATTCTTTCATTAGCTTTCCAATCATCAGTGGAAGCAAACGGTTTGGAGTTCTTAATATCACCGACCGCATTAGCGGATACAGCTTTAACGCGAATGATCTGAACTGGCTGCGCCTGCTGTTGCCGTATGTCATTGCGGCGCTTGAAAAAATTGAATTGAAAGAAAAGGCGCAACGCTTTCAACTGATGGCGATTACTGATCCTTTGACCGGATTGCTGAATCGGCGTTATTTAGAAGAACGCTTCAATCAGGAAATTGAAAGATCGAAGCGTTATCAATTTCCGCTCTCCTTCGTGATGATGGATATTGACAGCTTCAAATCTTTTAATGACACCTACGGACATCAAGCTGGGGATGACATTCTGCGTGAAACCGCCGATTGCATCCGCAAAGCTTTGCGCAACTTCGATGTTCCGGCTCGTTACGGTGGTGAAGAATTTATTGTCGTGCTGCCGGAAACTGATGTTACCTCGGCGACAGTTCTGGCAGAACGCCTTCGTAAAGCCGTCGAAACGCACTTCGCCGACCGCCGCGCGCAGCGTCAGGTAACGGTCAGTGTCGGCGTTTCCAGTCTTAGCAAAACCCTGCAAAATCGGCAACAAGTGATCCGTGCCGCTGACCAGGCACTTTATGCTGCAAAAAAACGAGGCAAAAATTGCGTAGTAGTGTACAATACGGAGCTGGTTCCGGGTCTTGCTTAATTTCATTTGATTTTTGAGAAAATACCGAAGCCACGCGCCAGAAACGACATCTGTTCGGGACATCAAGAACGCCTCCGCGTCCACCCAACCTTGAAGCCTTTCCCAGACTGGAACATTTACCTTTCAGCTCGTGCCGTCTAAAACACAAGGTTTGCTTTAACGACACTATTCTTGCATGTCTTATTCCTCATCTAATTCTTTCCGAATGCCTATTCTGAGCCAACTCTCAGGTGATGAAATATTGCCGCGCACGGCTTCAGCTATAGACGAAATTTATCAAGCTGCCGTACTGAAAAATACACGCGCGATGGTGGTCGTAGGGCGACCGCAATCCGGCAAATCAGAGCTGCTACGCTTAACGTTCGATAAATTATTCAGCGAGCAGGGACGCACGCTGCCGATTTATTACAACTTACGCCGTGATTGTTTCAAGCCGGACAAGTTCGCCGAAGATTTTCTCTTAACAGCGTTGCGGCATTTTCTGGCGTTTGTCGGAAATGATGCCGAGCTGGTCGTGCGCTACGAGCTTTCAATTCACGATTTATTGTTCATTGCACATCCTGGTGAACAACCTGTCATCAAAGAAATTATTGATGGCTATGAAAGCCGCAGGCAGCAAGCTGATCTGCGTTCTTTAATTCGTTACGTGCTGGGAATTCCTCATCGTCTGGCATCGCGCAGTCCCTATCATCTCGTGGTGCTGCTGGATGAAGCGCAATGGCTTGGACGTGTGCTGGCAGATGAAGAAGTGGCGACGCTCTTTACTGAAATCTTGCAGCAGCCGCATTCCGTTTCGTTCATTTTGACCGGACAACAACGCTCCTTACTGGATCAACTGGCAGCCGAGGAAGGCATCATCGGAACGATCAAATTATTACATTTTGAAAATCCCGAATGGACTTCTCTCCAACTTCAGACCAGTCGCTGGTGTCGTGATGAAGTGGTCAAATACGATCCCGAAGTCGGACGCATGGCGGTTCATCAATTAGACGGGAATTTATTTTACTTACGTTCACTGGTGGTGGCTGCGAATGAACGACAGATGTTGTTTGATAAGGGAGCAGATTTTGAAAGACTGTACGTTGCAGAATTGCTGCAAGGACGTGTCACCCATTATTTCTCACGCTTATTAAGAAATATTGCGAATGATGCGACCGATGGTCAGGCCGGAGAATTAGCTGCCATCGAAATCGTTTATATCTGCCACGAAGCGTTGGCTTCACGCGCTCCGGTTGATTTAATCAAAGCAAAAATTTCGCAGCGCATCAATGCCGATAAGTTACTTTTACACTTACATCAAAATGAGCTGATTACCTTGTTGGACGGGCATATCCTGCCTTCAGAAGATGAAGTATTTTGTGATTGGATCAGAGCAACCCATCGCCGTTTTGAGGGTGATTCATTGGAAGTAGTACGGCTTGACCTGCTGCGCCGTCGCATCAAATCCATCGCCGAAGTTCTCGCCCTGAGCACTCGCCGCAGCCTTCACCGGCAATTGGAAATGCTGCTCCAGCAATTCGATCAACAAAGCATCGGACATTCATTAATGGCGCATGATGAATTTGTTGTGCGTTACGGTCAGGCTCCGTATGAAATCATTTTGGCAGGGTTGGAAGCTGAAACCGAAAGAATTCATTTGCCGGCTTTCATTCACATCGCGGAAGGTAGTTTATTCGGAACGCTGGCGCACACTATCGCGGGAAATTGGAGCTATTTATTAGCCTTCGGGTTTGAAGGTGGAATTTACGATCAGGAACATGAAATTATCTGGTTGCTGGCCGTCGCCGATTCACCGACCGCAATTTCGGCAGACGCCATTCACTCGCTAGATGAACAATTACAGGACATCCAATCGGCTTTAAACATTAATTATTCAACTGAAAAACCGCCGGCCCGATTAGTGCGATGGGCGATCAGCAAATTGGGCTTCACTCCCGATGGAACCGAAGCCTTATCAAAACTTGGCTTTGCATCTTCGGATAGTTTACAGCTTGAATTGTTTGCCAAGCTGCTGGAAACCGCTCAAAAAGCTGAAGTCAAAACCCCTCCGCCCGAAGATAGTCAGGGCAGCTTATTAAGCCTCATGGAAACCGCGCCGCAGGATTCCTCAGATATTTTTCTGGATGCAGAAGTATTGGAAATTTCAACTGAAACTCGGGGGGAAATAGTTTTAGACCCTGACGATTTTCAGGACATTGTAGATGAGATCGGAAATCCCCAATCACCAGCCGTTGTCGGACTACCCATCACGACAGAAGCGGTGAAAGCGGAGAGCCAGCCAGCTCCGATGGTGGTTCAGGCAAATGATCTGGAGCTATCAATTCCGATCAATGATGATAAGGAAATTATTGCTGCGCGGGTCGCCGAGAGAATGGCGAAAGAAGCAGGCTTCTCACCCGAAGCGGTGAATCAAATTAAGACAGCTTTGATCGAAACCTGTCTCAGCCTTGCCGCCGCAGAATCAACTACTGAGGGCCTGATTCATCAACGCTATCATCTTGATCAGGATAAATTCTCCATCACAGTTTCTAATTCTGAAGCTGGATTGAATTCCGATCAGGGAGAACTAATGGTTGACGACCCGAACCGCATCTGGCGTCTGGATGTGTTGCGCAGTTTAGTGGATTCCGTTCGTTTGCGGAAGCGTGAGGACGGCTGGAAAATCGAATTGATTCGGCTGGTTCCTGCGAAAGTGACGACGTAAGAATACTTAGACAGGATTTACAAGATTAACAGAACTCACGAAACTTAGAGAAGTTTTCAGGTAAGTGTAGGGGGAGCCGATTGCTACGGTTTCCCCTACACTCACTCATAAACTGCCTTATTGTTTATTACGTGTTCTGTTCAGCCTGTCAATCTTGTCAATCCTGTCTAAAAATTTCATTTATCCAAATCAGCCTTATTACTACGATACGGTTGGAAATCCTTGCCCCAGTCCAGACCAACAATTTCCAGGCTGATTTTCTCTCCATCAACTTTTACCACTACATAATGGAAAGCATTTTCGCCTGGCGTAAAGCCCGGTTTGGCGATGCGTTCCAGTGAAACTTTTTCTGTAGCGAAAGTTTTGAGGTAATCCTTTGTGTCCGGGTCTCCGCGATATTCATAAAGCGGAGCGCCTCCGCCTCCGGTCAGGACTTGATCCATCCGATATTTTTTACCGCTGGCGTCTTCGTATCTTTCAACCCAATGCTCGAAGAAATGCTCGTGCCCACAGAAATAAATATTGACGTGATGCTGACGAAATAAGGGTGCATATTTTTCACGCATGATTTTCGTAGCCTCTTCCACATGTGCTCCACCGTGCGGACCGGAAGAGAAAAACGGGTGATGCCCATACACAAATAAATTTTTGTAGCGCTTGCGATTCAGACCTTCCAGTTGCTGCTTGATCCACTGAAATTGTTTTTCATCGCCTGCAATTTGCGTATCCATTGCCAGCACAAAGGTATTGCCGTAACCAAACGCAAAAACAGGATAGCCGTCCAAACGACGCGGCGCTCCATTCGGTGGAAGCAGGTTTACATTCATCTCCAAAAAGTTTTTCACGCCTTTGATGCGCGACTCATTGTCCACCGTTAGCGCACTCGTCACATCGTGATTTCCAGGCGCAAGAAAGTAAGGAATCCCGCCATCCGTAGTGATACGATTGATCAGATCAACATAGCTGACATTCAGTTGCTGCGCGATCAAACCATTAAAAACAGCATCGCCGCTCTGCATCACAAATCGCAACGGGAACTCTGTCTGCGCCTGTTTCGTGATGCGCTCAAGCACTGAATTAATCGTCATCGAATGTTCGTATTGCAGTTCACGCCCATCGCGCCGCCCACGTGTATCGCCGTACACAACAAAAGAAAATTTCGTCACGTTGGTAGATTTATCTTCAGCCGGAAGAGGATTCTTCGGCGCATTAATCGCCCGAACTTTTTCTTCTGGCACGGCAGGTTGTGGAGCTGTCGCCTGGGCGAAAAGCTGAGCGGATAAAATAAAAACTAAGAACGTTAGGGAAATCAATTGATGCATAAAAATATTTGGGTTGATGTGTAATTACAGATCAAATTTGGCTCCAGCGGAGCCGCATATTTATAGCAACGATGCCATTATGAACCACAAGCTCCAGCGGAGCGACATCGCATATCCCGCTCCGCTGGAGCTTGAAAAATTGCACTGCTCACTTCTATAAATATGCCGCGCCTCTGACGCTATAGAATTCACCGAAATAAAATTTACCCTTACTTCAGCGCCTCGCCTAAAACCTGCCCAACACTATTGCTTGGAAATTCAATTTTGAGAATCGTCGCCAAAGTTGGCGCAATATCCAGCGGACTGCTGAACACTGAAAATGTCCCCGCCTTCACACCAGCGCCATAAAAAATTACCGGAACGTGTGTGTCATAACTATACGGAGTGCTGTGCGTCGTAGCGTCTTCACCGCTAATCCAAAATGGTTTGGGAATAATGACTAAATTTCCATTGCGTTCGGAATTGAATCCAAGCGCGACGCTATTCGCAACTCTCGTGCGCGGAAGATGACCGGAAAGAATATCAGTACGGGTGAAGCACTCAGCAACTCCATTGATTTTCCTGACTGCTTCAGCGGCAATTCGTTCAGCTTCGGCATGCAGTATCTTATCAAGCTTAGCGTAGTCAAAATACACATTTCCGTAGCTCACCAAAGCAATATATTTATTTTCTCCGAAGCGAGTACTCAGCGTCTTGTTAATAACCGCTGTGATGTCATTACTTTCAATCCGCCCGCCCAGCCCATACGTTTGCGCATGCTCTGGCACAGGAGCTACGCCGTGATCGGCAGTGAAGGCAATCACGGTATTGTTTAGCCCTACTTTTTTATCAATGAACGAAAAGAAATCCGCCAGAATATGATCTGTTCGGATCGTGATGTCCTGCGCTTCAGGGCTGTTCGGGCCAGTGTTGTGACCAAGAATATCATTCGCCGAAAAGCTGACGGTCAACAAATCTGGAATGTCATCTGCGCCAAGCTGTTCTTTTTCCAAAGCCAGTTTAGCGAAGTTCGCAATCATTTCATTCGCAAACGGAGTGGCTTCAAATTGGTTATAAAACTTGCTGCCGGGTTTGTCTTCACCACCATTAATTGTGTGCGGAAAAGTTTTGCCAAACTTCCAGGTCTCAAACGGAGAATCATCCGGGAGCGAACGCGAATACGCCGCTTCAGGCAAAAGTTTTTCCCACTTCCTGCCAAAATATGCATCGGCGCTCTTTGATTGATTGAAGCTCTCCACCCAGTCCGGCAAATCGTTGAAGTAGTACGTGCTGGAAACCATTCTGCCCGTTGCTGTGTCGTACCAATACGCGCCATTGGGCTTCTTCCCCGAAGGCAAAATTGCCGCCCGATCTTTCATCGAAATCCCAATCACTTTGGCTCGCCCGTTGGTGTGCAATTTCAGTTGATCGCCAATCGTAGAGCTTAACAACCGATGCGGAGACGACCCCGAACCATCTTTTCCACCCAGCAATTTCGTATTCGGATCGGACACGCTGGTAACTTTTTTAGCAGTTTCGCGGTCATACCATTCATTCGCAATGATACCGTTTTCATTGGGCGCGGAGCCGCTCATAAAGACAGCATGTCCGCAAGCAGTGACGGTCGGCGTGTAAGGATAATTCGCGTTCGTAAAATTCGCGCCACCCTGCGTCAATCGCTTGAATCCACCTTCACCAAACTGATCCGCAAACCGCGTCAAATAATCGTAGCGAAACTGATCAATCACAATCCCTAGCACCAGTTTGATTTTTGGAGACTTGCTCGGCTGTGCAGTTTTTCGCACAGCTTGCGAAAAAGCAGGCGTAATTAAACTGAAACAAATAAAAAGAGAAAGGCAAAACTGTAGTAATTTCGAAGGCATAATTTTCTATTCGGAGATTTGAACGTTAATCGGATCAGGTTACGTTATAAGCGCATCACCCATCTGCGGGCAACTTAAATTCATCTTCAACTTTCAAGTTTTCGTTTAAGAAAAATTACTTTGATTCGAGTTTCCATTGCCTGCCGTTTTAGCTCATAAGCAATGAACGGATACTTATTTTCAAGATGGCTAATGGGGTACTCATCGTTTGCAAAACCTTTTAAGACTTCTATGCGCGTGTCAACAAGGTTGCTGTCTGTGTTAAGGCACAATACTTGAATTGTCGTCTTGATACGATCAACTATATATTTAGGCAGGTTTGAATTAGGTATGATAAGAAACGTAGCAAAATTCAGCGTAAACCAGTCATATTTAATGTAGATTGGGTCAATCAGTTCGCACTTATTTCCTTTGCGATTGCCCAATTTTTCCATTACCAAGCGATAATTATTCCATTCATACGCAAGATTAGGGGAACAGCTTCTGGGAATAAAATGGTCAATTGTTCCTGATGGAATCCAGGAGGCACTATAAGCACATATCCCACTATAAGTTTGATAAAGCTCTTTTGTAACGCGGTTCCAAAACCAAGCCTTTTTCCAATCCTTGTGAGTTGGCTTTCTGCCTAATTTAGTCAGAAAAATTGTGCCTGGCTTTCGGACTCGATCATTGAAAGTCGCAAGCTCTGGCTGAATTTGTATAGGGATCACATTTTTACTCCATTCATCTCAGCGAAATACAACCAGCGCGGCCAGAATTTATCATCTGGCGGTAGAAGCCTGACCAGTTCGGCTGATACTCTTTTTACTTCTTCTGGATCAGGATGCTCATGCTCTTGTAATGCCAGTGCTGAAAGTATGGCTTCTTGTGTTACCTCTGCTCCATAAGGTTGCTTTAAACCAAAAATCTCAGACGTTAGCCAAGAATCAATCGGTCCGTGTTTGAAAAAGGGAAGTTCTTCAAGTTCTACCTCCCCGCTGGTTGTCAAATCTAAGTGGAAAAGCTTATCCTTGTCATTGTCAAAAAATGGTTCCGCTGAGGCTGTAACCAATGGAGAGTGTGTAGCAACCATAAGCTGTACCTGCAAATCATCTGCTAGTTCATCTCTAACATCTATCAAAGCCGGTAACACTGAGCGCTGCCATTTTGGATGCAAATGGGCTTCCATCTCATCTACTAGGATAACAAGATTACCCTGAGGTTCTTTTCTCGCAAGCCCCGAATAAATCTTGTGTTCGTTCCATGCCCATACGATTAGATAGGCAAGCGTAATAATTCTCCTGACACCTGCTGAAGCATAGACGATAGGGATTTCACCATATGGGTGCTTTAATACGGGAATTTCCATGGAATACCCAGGTAATCGAATTGATTCTACTACTTCAAGTTTTATATCAGGTGGCGAAAGCCGTTCTAATACCTTGAGAAATGTGGCAAAAGGGTACTTCTCAGATTGAGCCTGCCAGCGTCCCCAATCGCGTAACAATCCCTCTATTTCTCCCGGTCTTCCCTCCCAAACTTGCTCTCGTGTGAAAACCAAATAACGAGAATTTTTCATTTTGTCAGGGTCAGATTCCATCAAGTGACGATTCATCATTGGATCCCAGACTGCGAATGACCCATCTACTCTGGCGTAAACTATAAGACCGGGTATTGTTGGGCGTTTCTTTGGTGAGGGCCAACTATTTGTGGCTCGATCATAAGCTACGACAATCGGCTTAGATTTTTGTTCACCTATAATCTGAAACGATATTTTAGGCTCACTACTTTTGGAATCACTACGCGGATATGCCGCCTGATCCGCCCAGTCGCCAGTTAAAGCCCACCAAGCGCATTCCATCAGAAATGTTTTACCAAGCCCATTATCACCCGTTATGAGATTAAGCCGTTCTGCTGGTTCAAATTTAATTGTCTTTGCAGGCCCAACCCCTTGAATAGTTAAAGCACGAAGTATTCCGCCTTCATCAGGCTTGAAATCTGGCGGTAGATTGAGGTCAAGAATCTCACTTATTTCTTGCCATACGGCAGGCTTCGATTGAAATTCAGGCTGATCCAACAATGATGTAAGCTCAAACAGGTGCTGACTTTCTTCTTCAGTAATTCTGAATTCTTGCTTAAAAGTCTCCATCACATCCTGCGCCGTAGTTGATACGAGCCAATCACGCTGCCAATATAACCAAACCGCAAGATCGAATATAGGAATCCTGTTTCCGCCCAAATGTTTCTCAAGAACCTCAACATAATCAAGCTTCCAGCCCCAGATATTCGAATCTCTGCGATGCTCAAAAGCATTCCCGAAAGTTCGAGTATTGACGCTCTGCAAACCTTTAGCCGCATAGTCTGGTCTGTTCCAATGCTTGTTCTTATCAGAAGGTCGAAAGACTCGATAGAACCATTCCGACCGAGTCTCTGGGCGGTAGTATTTGTTCAGGAATTCCTTGTTTTCTCCATCAATATTAAATGGTTTTGTTTCCCCGATGAAAAGCTCGCCTTTCTTAAATACAAGAAAGGTCGTACCAAAAAATGGATTAATCGCCTCAAGGCGTTTTACAGATTCAGCAATTTGAGATGCACTAAAAAACATAGATTTTTGTTTATAGATTACTTAGATTTTTTACGGCATACTCACAAAAGTCAGGATTTAATTCGATTCCAGTCGCAGGTCTTCCTGAACCTAATGCAGTTCTCAGCGTTGTACCACTGCCAGCAAATGGGTCGAGTACCGAACCGTCTACTGGGCAACCAATATCAAGACATCTTTGCACTAATTCATCAGGGAAGGGGGCGGTGTCTATGCCATTGGCTTGTTTAGGTCTCGCGGCAATAGTCCAGACATCTTCATCAATATTTTTTTCAATGAGAGGCTGGCGATTGAAATAATATTTGCGATCTTTGACAAACATGAAAACAAATTCATAACTGCGGCGAGGTCGGTCACTCACTGCTTCCGGCAAACAATGCTCACGATGCCAAATGATTGGACATCGCAGAACCCATTTTCTTGTACACATTTCAATTGCGACACGCCAGGGAATTCCAATGACCGACTTCTTCTGAATTCCAATTCCCAGCCCGCCGCTTTTATCAACGGCTCTTAAACCAAAACGACGCTTATTACTTTTGCGGTCTTTCCCCTGCGACGCTCCCTTGCCAGAATAATAAGTATCACCAAGGTTTAAAAACAAAACGCCATCCTGTTTTAGTACGCGATAAATCTCATCCATTGTTGAAGCAATTGCCTTAACATAATCTTCAACGGTTTCTTCGTTTCCAATTTGCCCTTTCACACCGTAGTCTCTAAGCCAGTAGTATGGTGGTGACGTAATTACGCAATTATAGCTATTGTCTGGCAACAGCTTCAGAACTTGCAGGGCATCACCAGTATGCATCTCCCAAGAAACAGAATCATAAGTCTGCCCTCGCCAAGTGTTAGCATCTTTTATGACTCTAGGCGTCAATTCTATGAAGAGTTTAGGTGCGCTCATTAGTAGTTTCCGTATAATTTGTTATTTAATAACAGTACATTAGTCTAAAAATTTTACAATGTTGGCCGATAATCGTAACTTTACAATTTCTCCAATCCCGCAAATTTCACAATCATTTTTTTCGTGCCATAACCCGGAAAAGTGATCGTCACTTTGGCATCTTCGCCGTCGCCTTCGCGTTTGATGATGAGGCCTTGCCCGTACTTCGCGTGGCGGACTCTTGTGCCTACGGCGTAGAGCGATTTACTTTCATTGCCCGGTGATTTTACTAACCGACTTGGAGTCGGGGCGGCGGGGCGTGCAGGACTGGAAGCTCCGCTGCGATAGGTTGGCGCGGGTGTCGCGGACTTATCTTTACGGGCAAAAAATTCGCGGACGCTGTCGGCGTTATTGAAAGTTTTGCCTTGATAGTTACTCGTATTTTTTGGACGGTACTGCGGTTCGCGTGAAGTCAGCGCGTCTA
Organism: Blastocatellia bacterium; assembly: GCA_043775925.1. Classification (GTDB taxonomy): domain Bacteria; phylum Acidobacteriota; class Blastocatellia; order RBC074; family RBC074; genus JAFDVL01. The sequence continues at coordinate 10,009 of JAYVRW010000295.1, read as the reverse complement.
CGGCTTCGCGGTTTTCAACCGTCGAAGCTTTGTACGAAAAGCTCAGCCAACTGGGGCCTTTGCTCACATCTTCGATGAGATCAATCGGGAATTCCATCAAAAATCTTGACGGCTCGGCAGGCATTTCATCCCCGTAAACACGGCGTTTCAGCGCGTGCGTAATGTACAAATATTTTTCGGCTCGCGTGATGGCGACGTAACATAGACGACGCTCTTCTTCGAGTTCTGCGACACTTTCACGGACGCGGGAATGCGGAAATAAATTTTCTTCGAGGCCGGCGATGAACACGATGGGGAATTCCAAACCTTTCGCGGCGTGAATCGTCATCAACGTAACCTGCGCTTCTTCTTTGTATTGATCGGCATCGGAAACCAGCGCAGCGTGGTCAAGAAAATCACGCAAAGATTCGCCCTGCTCTTTTGATTCGGCGGCGGCGTTGACTAATTCTTCGAGGTTGAGCAATCGCGCTTCGGCTTCTTCAGTTCCTTCAGCTTTCAACGAACGTTCGTAACCCGTATCAATAATCGCGGCCTTGACAATCTCATCAATTGGTTCAGTGAGCGTTTTTGTCACCAGATTCGTCACGATTTCGCGGAAGGATTGCAGCGCAGTCGTGGCACGGGCGGCGAGTGTGTGGTTCTCAATCACATACGCAATCGCTTCCCAATGTGAGACGCCAAGTTCAGCGGCGCGGCGTTCGATTTCATCCGTCGTCGTTTTGCCAATCGCCCGCGTCGGAACATTTATCACCCGCATCAACGCCATCGAATCGCTGGTATTCGTGGCCAATTTCAAATAAGAAATAATGTCTTTGACTTCGGCGCGGTCATAGAAACTGAAGCCTCCGACAAGGTTGTAGCGCAGCCCCGAGCGACGACAAGCTTCTTCAAAATATCGTGATTGCGCGTTGGTACGATACAGCACCGCAGCCTTTAAATTCGGTTCTCGACGCAAATGATTTTCAATTTTCTCAGTCACGAAACGCGCTTCGGAATCACCGTCGTACACCTGCGCGTAATAAATTTTGTCGCCTTCCTGACCAGAGGAAAACAGCGTTTTGGCAATGCGTTCTTTGTTGTTTTCAATGACTTTGTTGGCGACTTCGAGGATGCGTTTCGTCGAGCGATAATTTTCTTCGAGCTTGGTAACTTTGGCGGTCGGATAATTCTTTTGAAAGCCAAGAATAATTTTAAAATCCGATCCTCTGAAGCCGTAAATAGATTGCTGATCGTCGCCCACGACGCACAAGCTGCGATCATTCCAATGATCGGGAGGTAATTGTTTATTGCCAAATTCACGCCCTTCGACAAGCAACCGGATCAGTTCATATTGGATGCCGTTCGTATCCTGAAATTCGTCTACCATCAGGTGACGAAAGCGATTGTGATAATAATTTCTCGTCTCGTGATCGGTACGCAATAGCTGCACCGTCCGAATCAACAGGTCATCAAAATCCAGCGCATTCGCGGCGTGTAATTGCTGTTCGTATTTCACATACAGCCGCGCAATTCTTTGTTTACGCTCGTCGCCGTATTCGCTGCGCGTGGCGAAGACTTGCGAATCTTCGCCCTTATTTTTCGCGGCACTGATCGCGCTCAACACAGCTCGCGGCGTCAGCGATTTATCGTCAATGCCTAAATCTTTCATCCCATGACGAATCAATTTTTGCTGATCGTCAGAATCATAAATTGTGAAAGCTTTGGTGTATCCGCGCCCCAGCCTTTCAATGTCGCGCCGCAAAATTCTGACGCACAAAGCGTGAAAAGTTGACAGCATTGGAGAGCCGGTACGCGATCTTTCAGCGAAATACGGCGTCAGCAAATTCTCGACTCTGGTTCTCATTTCACCTGCGGCTTTGTTCGTGAACGTCACGGCTAAAATATTTTCGGGACGGACTCCGCAATTGGCAATAAGATGCGCGATTCGATACGTGATGACGCGGGTTTTGCCGCTGCCAGCCCCGGCAAGAATGAGTAGCGGTCCTTCTGAAACGGCGGCTGCTTCACGTTGCGGCGCGTTAAGTCCGGCGAGATAATCTTCGGTATTATTTCTGACAATCGTTGGAGTATTCACTTAGCTTTTCCTGCTTTTAATTTTTCAGAAAAGATAGACCATGAAGGAATCACACCCTTTCTTTCCTGCCGCCACCGGGAATATTCTACTTTGTTCTGGTCAACATAAACCGAACCGTCACGCAGCTTTGTTGTCCCTTTAAGATTTGTCACATAGGTTTCCGTACGACGACCGCCTGTTTCGGCGTTGACCTTACTACCAACATAATTCCAATCGGGACCCTGATGCTGATGACCATTAAGTTGCGAAAACATGAGATGTACAAACTGAATATCACCAATTCCAACGAAATTATAACAGGCTATCAGATGCCACCCGCTATGACCGTTGTGACTTTCTCCGCCCTTCCCGATATTGATAGTTGTTTTGACTTCAAGCCCAGTGTCAGTATTGCTACTTTTGAAAATTAAATCAGGATATTTCTGGTCGTGATTGTGTTTGTACGGCGAACATTGATCCAGCGCATTGATGAAGAGGTTGGAAACGAGTCCTGAAAAATTGTTCCCTTGTAACAGAGATTGCAGAGGCTGCTCTATTTCAAGCATCAGATTTCGATTAATACGGTGAACAATTGATTGTGTTAGATTCGCGGCAGCTTCAATATGAGTAATACTTAACCCTTCCGGTAATGGTACTTGGGGCCTAAAAAACCGCAATTCCAATCGAGGGGCATTCATCATCTCAGATTTGTCGTAAGCAGTGAGAACCAGAGTCTTGACCGGAACACCAAGCGCATCAGCAAGCGATTCAAGAACTTGCATGCTAAAATTCTCTTTGCCGGTTTCAATGCCGGAAAGATACTGGTAACTAATATTTGCCCTGACAGCAAGTGTTTCCTGTGAAAAACCTTGCTGTTCGCGGAAGACGCGGACACAAGCACCGATGATCTGTTGAGCTTCCTTCATGCTGCGACATTGTACCGATCATTCGCTTGACAGTCTTTCAACTATAGGCGAAACTATAATTATGCACGCATATAAATTATTTCACGCCGATGCCTTTGAGTGGCTGCGCCAGCAACCGTCTCAATCTATTCATGGCGTCTGCTCTGATCCACCGTTTGGGATTGTAGAGTTTTTGCCCCATGAGGTGGAAAAATTGCGAAAAGGTAAGGGGGGAGTTTGGCGCTTACCGCCAACAATCGGAGGCAGCCAGCGTGCGCCACTGCCCAGATTTACTACTCTTTCGCCGCAAGAGCGCGAACACGTCAGAGTATATTTCCGGGAATTCGGGGCAGCTTTGCTACCCGTACTCACGCCTGGTGCGCATGTGTTTTTAGCTGGCACTCCAATGCTACAACACTTAGTACAAAGTGGAATGGATGCGGCAGGATTTGAAGTGCGAGGCGCAGTCTTACGCTTGTACAGAGGTTTTCGCGGTGGAGACCGACCCAAATTGGCTGAGCAGGAATTCCCGGAAGTTTGTGTCACGCCGCGAGGAGCCTACGAACCCTGGATGCTTTTTCGCAAACCAATTGCCGAAAAGACTGTCGCTGAAAATTTAAGAGTGTGGGGCACGGGGGCATTGCGAAGATTAAGCATAGACCAACCTCTTCCTGACGTAATTCAAAGCGGCAAGACCCCTGGTCTGGAAGAAGCTACTTCCGAACATCCAACCTTAAAACCTCAGCAATTATTGCGAATATTAGTGCGAAGCCTGCTCCCGCTTGGCGAAGGGTGTGTTCTTGATCCATTTTGTGGCTCAGGGTCAACAATTGCAGCCTGTCAGGCTGTTGACTATGATTCGATAGGCGTTGAGCTTGACGACATATATTTCTCCGCGTTGGAAAAAATCATTCCCACACTTGCTGCTCTGTATCCCAAATTTAAAGGGGATACGCTTGAGTTTCCCACCACCTCAGTACAAATAAAAGTAAAAGAAAATGGTTATCAGCGAGCCTTACCAATCTGAGAGATAAAAATTACTCAGACAACAAAATCTTCGCAATCGTCTGTCGCTGCACGTTGGAAGTGCCTTCGTAAATTTGTCCGATCTTGCAATCGCGGAAAAATTTCTCGACCGGATATTCCTTCACGTAGCCATATCCGCCAAATAAATTCACGGCTAACGACGCCACTTCTTCAGCAATTTCTGATGAAAAAAGTTTCGCCATCGCTGCCTGTTTGATGAACGGCTGTTTCGCTTCTTTCAAGCGAGCGGCGTTGTAAACCATCAAGCGAGCGGCTTCAATCTTCGTTGCCATATCTGCTAATTGAAATTGGACGCCTTGAAATTCGCTGATGGATTTTCCAAATTGCGAACGCTCTTTCGTATAAGAAATTGCGGCTTCGTAAGCTCCCTGTGCGAGACCGACCATTTGTGCGGCAATACCGATGCGTCCTTCATTCAAAGTCTCAATCGCAATTTTGTAGCCCTTGCCAACTTCGCCTAAAACATTCACTTTCGGGACTTCGCAGTTATCAAACAACAATTCACAAGTCGAAGAAGCGCGGATGCCGAGCTTGTCTTCTTTCTTGCCGACCGCGAAGCCCGGAAAATCTTTTTCGACAATAAACGCGGTGATTCCCTTGTAGCCTTTGCTGTGATCAATGTTCGCAAAAACCAGAAAAATTCCGGCTTCTTTGCTGTTGGAAATCCACAGCTTGCGACCATTCAAAAGATAATGATCGCCTTTATCTTCGGCTTTGGTTTGCAGAGCAAAAGCGTCAGAACCGGAAGCCGCTTCGCTCAGTGCATACGCGCCAACCGTGTCAGTCGCCAGCCGTGGCAGGAATTTTTTCTTCTGCTCTTCATTGCCGTAATTGAGAAACGCATTGCAGACCAGCGTGTTGTTGACATCAACACAAACGGCGACGGAAGCGTCTACACGGGCGAGTTCTTCGATGGCAAGACACGCCATAAAAAATGTACCACCAGAACCACCGTACTCTTCGGGAACTTCAATACCCATCAAGCCAAGATCAAAAGCTTGCTTAATAATTTCAGGGCGAAGATGCGCCGTTTCGTCCATCTCATTGACATAAGGTTTAATTTCGGTTTCGGCGAATTGACGGACAACGCTGTGCGCGAACATTTGCTCTAATTCGCTCAAGCTGGTGAGCGGGCTGATAATTGCTTCTGACATAAAATTTCTTCCTCAAATTAGACTTCTTCAGCGAAAGTGAATGAACCATCTGCCATCCTACCTTAGTCGGTTCAGCTTTGCCAAATAAACAAAAAAAGTCCAACAAACCGAAGTTTGTTGGACTTTTTAAGATAACTTCTGAAATTATTTCTTTTTCTTCAATGCCACCTGAATCGCCGCCTCAGCCAGCGGAGCCATCAGTTTGTAACCTTCCGCATTCGGATGTAAGCCATCAACGGCTAATTCAGCTTTCAGGAATCCCTTATCGTCTACGGATTTGCTGAAGTAATCAAGATACGTGTGACCGTGTTCGGCGCAGTATTTTTTCATCCACTCATTAAGCTTGAGAATTTTTTCCGGCGGTCTTCCTTCTGACATTTTGCGCTTCGGATTGTAATCATGAATCGGCAGTACGGAAGAGAAGACAAATTTTATTCCGTTCGCTTTGGCGAGTTCTGCCATCGAAGTATAATTGTCTTCAATCGCCTCTAAACTCATCGGCCCAGTATTGCTTGCGATGTCATTTGTGCCTGCGAGCAGGACTACGACTTTGGGTTTGTGCGCAATCACATCTGCACGAAAACGAAGCAGCATCTGTGGCGTAGTCTGTCCGCTAATGCCGCGATTGATGTAAGGCTTCCCGGGAAAATATTCTGCCAATTTCCATCCATCGGTAATTGAATCGCCGTAAAAAACTACACGCTTTTCATCTTTGGCAGGCGCGACGACTTCAGTATTTTTATCCCGATAGCGTTTCAGATTAGGCCAGTCATTTAATTGATTTTGCATGCGGTCAATGCGCTGTTTGAGAACTTCAGGCGAATCCGGCGCGGGAGCCTGTGTTTGTGCGAAAGCGGTTATCGCCAATAATAATGTAACGGGGAGAAGCAATTTGATCTTCATTGGTTATTCCTTTTGTTTTAAATTGGAGGTTAGAAATGCAAGCCTTCGCCAGCCCTGAAAAGCTACCACGAGTATCAGGAATTGGCGAGTGCCCAACGGACTAGATGATAGCGATTCTTCCAACAATGCGTATAATATCGTTCAGAGTTCAAGCTTCAGCTTGGCCCTTCTCAAGCTGAAGCTTGAACTCTGAACTGTCTATTGGAGGCTCTATCGTGATTGTTCCGCTAAATGAATCTGACTTTCTAAAACGCGCTGTGACGGTGTACGGCGATTGCGAAGCTGTGGTCTGCGGCGAGCATCGTTTTACCTACCAACAATTCCAGGGCCGCGTCAATCAATGGGCAAATTTGATGCGCGAATTAGGTGTCGAAAAAGGCGACCGCGTAGCCATCCTCTCGCAAAATTGCCATCGGATGCTCGAAGCATTTTTCGGAACGCCGATGCTCGGTGCGATTTTGATGCCGCTGAATTTTCGGCTTATTCCTGATGATTTCAATTACATTCTCAATCACGGCGAAGCCAAAGTCGTCATCGTCGAAGAAGGACTCACGCATTTAATTGATGAAATTCGCGGTAGCTTGCCAAGCGTGCAACATTTTTTAGTTGGCAGCGACAATCACGAGGAAATTCCCGCAGGCTGGCAGGATTATGAAGCGTTGATGACCGCAACTTCTGACAAAGCACCAACGCCTGCCGAAATTGATGAAAACGAAACTTCGGCGTTGTTGTATACATCAGGAACTACGGGGCGTCCCAAGGGCGTGATGTTGACGCATCGCAATTTATATTTGAATGCGATGAATTCAATTATTGAATTTGGCTTGCGTGATTCCGATGTGTACTTGCATACGCTGGCAATGTTTCATTGCAACGGCTGGGGCTTGCCCTACGCGATCACGGGCGTCGGCGCCAAGCACGTCGTCGTCAAAAAATACGAACCCGCTTCGTTTTTTGATCTGGCAATTAACGAAAAAATGTCGTTCGTGTGTATGCCGCCGACGATGATCAACCTCGCGCTGAATCATCCGCTGAGTTCCGACTTACCCGAAAATTTTCCGCGCAATGTTCGTGTCGGCACTGCCGGATCAGCGCCGCCCATGGCTTTAATCAAAGGGATGCAGGAACGTCTGGGATGGCAGGTCATTCAGATTTATGGCTTGACCGAAACCGCGCCGTTTTTGACTGTTTCCAAAATCAAACCGCACATGCAGGATTGGTCAACTGATGAAAAATATCGGATGCAAACGCGCACCGGCTACCCGATGCCGGGCGTAGACATTCGCGTCGTGGACGAACAAGGCAACGACGTAGCGAACGATGGACAAGCCGTCGGCGAAATTATCGCACGCAGCAACGTCGTGATGGCGGGTTACTGGCGACAACAAGATGCGACAGACGCGGCAATCGTGGATGGATATTTTCATACTGGCGACATGGCAAACCTCGACAGCGAGGGTACGATTGAAGTTGTAGACCGTAAAAAAGACGTGATTATTTCCGGCGGCGAAAATGTTTCTTCGATTGAAATTGAAGGAATGCTGTACAAACATCCAAGCGTGTTAGAAGCTGCGTGCATCGCCGTCCCTGACGAAAAATGGGGCGAAGCTCCCGGTGCGATTGTCGTTTTGAAAGCTGGCGAATCCGCAACCGAAGCAAACTTGATCGAATTCTGTCGCGCACACATGGCACACTTCAAATGTCCACGTTCGATTTATTTTATGGACGCTTTGCCGCGCACGGCAACAGGGAAAATTCAGAAAAATATTTTGCGTGACAGCTTCTGGAAGGGTCGAAGCAAACGTGTAAATTGAGTGATAGAGTAGACAGAATGTTTTCAAGGTTAACTAGCAAACTGTAAATTTTTCAGGAGTTTTTATGACTGAAACAGCAGATGTGGTGATTATCGGAGGCGGAATCGTTGGTTCCAGCATTGCTTATAATTTGGCTGTGCAAGGCTGCACGAATGTCCTGATTATCGAACGTGAAGAGCAGCAGGGCTTAGGCTCTACCAGTAAAAGCCTGGGTGGGGTTCGCGTCCAATTCGCTACTCCAATAAATATTCAGATGTCACTGTACTCCATTGATTGCTTCTCGCGCTTTGAAGAAATGACGGGCAGCACAGCCGGATACAAACCGCACGGCTACGTGTTTTGCGCGACGAAAGATTCACATCTGGCGTACCTGCAAGAAAATCTGCGCAAACAAAAAGTAATGGGTGTCACGAATGTCGAGATGATTTCGACCTCCGACATCGCAGCGTTTATTCCGCAAATGGTGACGGACGATATCATCGGTGGCAGCTATTGCCCAACCGATGGATTCGTTGATCCCAACAGCATCATGACGGGCTTTGCGAAACGCGCCAAAGAACTCGGCATCCGCGTCTGGACGAAAACAGAAGTCACGGGAATCAATCTTGAAAATGGAAAAGTCACAGGCGTAAATACTTCAAATGGCGAAGTCCACGCCCCCGTTGTCGTGAATGCTGCCGGGCCGTGGGCGGCAAAAATCGCTGCGTTCGCAGGCGTAGATTTACCCGTCAAACCGCTACGACGCCAGATTGTCAAAACGCAAAGTTTTGATGCCCTGCCTGCAAAATTCCCGATGATGATTGATATGTCGAACGGCTTTCACTTCCGGCGCGAAGGCGATGCAATTTTGCTGGCGTGGCCTGACGACGAAGAAACCTACGGATTCCAGAGCGCGTTCACTCCCGAATTTATTGAGAAAGTTTTAATGCGAGCCGTCGAGCGCGTCCCCGTTTTGGAAGACGCTGCCGTCAATCCCAACCAGTGCTGGGCTGGGATGTACGAAGTCACCCCCGATCATCACGCGATCATCGGAGAAGCTCCAAACGTCAAAGGATTATTTTTCGCCAACGGCTTCAGCGGTCACGGTGTGATGCATTCTCCGGCATCGGGGAGAGCTACGGCAGACCTGATTTTAAAGGGGAAATGTGAAGCCTTCGATGTTTCATCACTCGGCGTCGAACGATTTGCGAAAGGTGAATTATTGGAAGAGACGGCGGTTTTATGATGGGTGTCTAAGACCGATTAGGTTAAATATTTCTCAAGACCCACTCCCGAAATTTCTTAGCAGCTTTTCTTTCGCCTTCAATCAGCCCCAAAGTCAGATATTCGTTAAGCGCTTCGATTGTTAAGAATGGAAAGGCGCGGCTGTTTTCAGATTCTGAATATGCCAAATCATTGAGTAGCCAAATCTCAACGCGACGATTGAAGACACGCCAGATTTCAGCTACTCCCAATCCCGCATAAATCGCAAATCTATCCAGTGAAGAACTGGTCAAATCACTTTCGATAATAAGGTCAGGTGGAGGATCGTGCTGCAAATCAAGGTCCTCTTTGCCAATGACAGCGGCGGCATTCTGGATGTAAAAGCTATCATCCGGCTCCGCTCCTTTGCTGGTCAGTTCTTCTTTCAACGTGGATGATCCAAGCGATTCGATGTTTATATCAAGGGCATCGCGCAGGGTTGTAATCAACGTATGAAGAATCTTCACAGGCTTTTCGTGAGCTGGTATCGGAGACATAATTTCCATCCTTCCCTGATCGTAAAAAATGCGCACCGACGAGGTCTCGCTGAGATCGCGTAAGAGTTGCTCGTATTGCATCCATCGAACCCCATCAGCACGTAAAGCCGTGCCGCGTGGGATGTGAGCGATGACCTTGAGATAATCAGTTGCTGTGGCGATAGACATAATAAAAACAGCCTCCGTCTGTGAAGATGGTACTACAAAGAAAATGGTTGATACAGTTGAAATGAAAAATCAGTTACAATCGTGAGGTTCCAGAAAAACTGAATGATTTGTCGAGCAATCAGCAACATACTTTTTGCGACATCCAATCAACCATTTGGTGTAATCACCATCGGCAACAATTTCAAAAAGGCTGTAAATGTAGCCTTCGCATTCCGGTATGGCGTTT
>JAYVRW010000294.1:0-14535 GCA_043775925.1 Blastocatellia bacterium | reverse complement strand
CATTGAAGGCGCGGACGATGCGACTTGGTTTACGATTTGAGTTTTAAGAATAGACCGCAGGTGACGCAGGTTAAGCAGGTTTTTACGGATCAGATCAGCGAAAACCCGCATGATCCACGTGATCTGTAGTCTATTAGATTGACATGGTTTTATTCATTATGATTTAGTCTGGCTCAGACTAAAATCAACAATTGAATAAAGGAAATCATGCTCAATCGTCGAACCTTCTTAGCTGGCATTCCGCTGAGTGTTTTCAGCCTCAATGCAATTGCAAAACCTGCCTCCGTCAAACTTGGCTGTCAAACCAATGCCTGGCGTATTAATCCTGCGAATTTTTCTGATTTGCTCAATGTTTTGGCGAAGCTAAAAGAATTGGGCTTTGATGGATTTGAAACAGGCTTTCGTAATCTTCAGCCGCAATTTGGAAATATTTCGTCAGCTCGTGCGCAGATCGAAAAACACGGATTACAGTTTTTCGGCTGCCATATTTTTCTCGATCAATATGATGAAAAAACGAATGTGGCTCCCCTGGGTTTAGTGAAGCAAATCGTAGACGGCGCGGCTGCGTTCGGTGCACAACGCTTAATTTTAAGCGGTACTGGGTTGATTCAGGATGGCAAAGTTGACGCGGAAACCGTGAAGCGCAAAGCCGATGGACTCAACGCCGCAGCGAGGTATTGCAAATCAAAAGGTCTCAAACTCGCTTACCACAATCACGGACCGGAATTTCAAAATAACGGACTTGAAATCGAAGACTTGTACAAATTGACTGACCCTGCGCTGGTAGATTTTCTAACGGATTGCGGTTGGGCATGGCGCGGTGGGATGAATGTGCCGGAATTTTTTGGTAAGCATCACCAACGAATCGTCGGATTACACCTGCGCGATTTCAAAGGTGACACGCAAGTGCCGTTGGGACAGGGGGAGTTTCCGCTTCTGCAATTGGTTTCCGTTATTAACAAAGTGAAGTGGCATGGATGGGCGCTGAATGAAGAAGAACGATTGAGTGGCGAGAAACCCGGAGATGCCGCCGTGACCCCTGCGAGAGCTGCATTGAAGGCAGTTTTCAAACGATAGAGCCTTGCTAAAACAAGGCAAATATGAAAAAGTTCTTGTAACAGAGAGCACGGAGCAGGTTTGGGAGAACGACTGGGGGAGTATTCTCCTGACATCTGCTCTTGTGCCTCTGAACTCCATCTCCCCAATTCTTTACCCGCTAATCATGAAAAGACGAAACTTCTTAACTGCAATGAGTGCTGCTACGATTACGGCAGCTTCTTACAAGCGTATTTATGGTGCCAATGACCGTCTGGGAATGGCACTGGTTGGCAGCGGACGCCGTGGGCGCGATGTCATGAAAGCGTTTCTTTCGAGGGGTCGCGCTGAACTGAATTGCATCGCCGATATTTACGATGTACAACGACAACGCGCCAAAGATTTTCTGGGAGTGACGCCACACGAAACAATTTCGATTGAAGAAGCGCTCAGCCGCAAAGATGTAGACGCTGTCTTAATCGGAGTACCCGATCATTTGCATTTGTCGCTGGCACAAATTGCACTGAAAGCAGGCAAGCACATTTACCTTGAGAAACCGACTTCGCATAATTTTGATGAAGCTCCGGCGTTTATCGAAGCCGTGAAAAAAAGCGGCAAGGTTTTGCAAACCGGAACGCAGCAACGCAGCGGCGCACATTACAAAAAAGCGAAAGAAGAATTCTTCGACAAAGAACGTTTAGGCAAAGTAGTTTTTGCACGTGCGGTGTGGCATGACTTTCCCTGGCAACGGCGCAAAATTGATCCGCAGCCCAAGCCTGCCGGACTTGATTGGGATCGTTTTTTAGGGCCTGCGAAAAAAATTCCGTATGAATGGATTCGCTATGATTCGTGGCGTTATTTTCCTGAATACGGCGGTGGCTTGCTCGCGGATATTTTGACGCATTGGGCGGATGTAGCGCAGTGGATGATGAACGAATCGCGTCCGCTGAATGCAACTGCCACAGGTGGGATTTATCAGCTTAATGATGGGCGTGTGAACTACGATACAGTCAATGCGGTGCTGCAATACAAAACCTGGAATCTGACGTTTGAGTCTTCCGTGCTGCCAATTCGCAACGAACGTCCCGGCGTATTTTTTGAAGGTACGGAAGGCACGCTTGACCTGACGCGCAGTGGTTATATTTTTCAGCCCTACAAAGGTGCGCCGGAAGTTTACGAATCCAAAGAAAATTTAGAAGTCGCACACGCGGCAAATTTTCTTGAGGCAGTCAAAAATAATTCCAAGCCCAGCGCTGATATTCAAACCGGACTTGACGCCTGCAATCCGGTGCATCTGGCAAAAGCCGCGTATTGGAAAAAGAAGCGGATGAAATTTGATCCGACGGGCAAAAAGATTATTGAGGATATGTAAAATAAGGCAGGTATAGACAGGATTACTGAAGACACTATATTTATCGCTCTCCTGTTTTCACCTTGTACACCCTGTTAATCCTGTCTATGGGTAAAGGTTTTTCTGGAACGTCATTCATCAGGAGCTAATTTCCGCAATGAAAATTACTGCCAGGACAATGCTCGGCGCTTATGAAATTGTTGCACTCCTCGGCAAAGGCGGCATGGGCGAAGTGTACCGCGCGAAAGACACACGCCTGAACCGCGAAGTCGCGCTCAAAGTCCTACCCCCGGAATTTGCGCAGGACACCGACCGCTTGCGCCGCTTTGAGCAGGAGGCACAAGCGACTTCCGCGCTCAATCATCCGAACATTTTGACAGTGCATGATTTCGGAATGCATGACAACGCGCCGTACATCGTCGCCGAATTGCTGGAAGGCGAAGAGCTGCGGGCGCAATTGGACGATGGTGCATTGCCGCCACGCAAGGCGATTGAGTATGCACAGCAAATTGTGGCGGGTTTGGCGGCGGCGCATGAAAAAGGCATCGTGCATCGTGATCTCAAGCCAGAGAATTTATTTGTCACCAAAGATGGTCGCGTCAAGATTTTAGATTTCGGTTTAGCCAAGCTAAGACCGCCACACAATGCTGCGGCGGGTTCTGAAGTTGCCACGCAAAAGCAAATTACAAACCCCGGCACAGTGATGGGAACGGTCGCGTACATGTCACCCGAACAAGTACAGGGCAAAGACGTGGATCATCGGTCAGACATTTTTAGTTTCGGTATTATCCTGCACGAAATGCTGAGCGGGCAACGAGTGTTCACAGGCGAATCGCAAGTGGAAGTGATGCACGCGATTTTGAAACAAGACCCGCCGGAGTTGAGCGAAACGAATGCGAAGATTTCGCCGCAACTGGAAAAGATTGTGTGGCGTTGTTTGGAGAAGAAACCGGAGATGCGGTTTCACTCGGCGCACGATCTGGGCTTTGCGCTGGAAGCGATGTCTGGGAGCGCAGGCGGCTCGCCTGCGACTGGCGTCAGCACCGTCTCCAGCGACGCACGCGAGCCGCGTGCGCTCCCAGGGCGCATCGCGTGGATCGTTGCGGGCATATTCGCATTGGCTTCGCTCGCACTCGGCGTGGCGTATGTCCGGCGTCCGGCGCTGGAAGCGGAACCGATGCGGCTGTCCATTACGCCACCGGAAAAGGCGGTGAGTTTTGACTGGCCAGTGATTTCGCCGGATGGTCGCACGCTGGCCTTTATTGCGGCGGAGGGCGGCAAAACGCAACTCTGGGTGCGTCCACTGAATTCGACAACAGCCCAGGCATTGGCGGAAGCGGATCACGTGCCGAACGGAGCCGCACCCTTCTGGTCGCCGGACAGTCAATATCTGGCGTTTCATAGTGAGGGCAAGCTCAAAAAAATTGCCGTTGCCGGAGGCGCCGCCGAGCCGTTGTGCGACCTGTTGAATTTTCGTGGCGGAACGTGGAATCAGGAGGGGATCATCCTGTTTGCAGAAGGCTCCAGCGATTTCAAGCGCGTTTCCGCCAATGGCGGCGCTGCTGCGGCTTTCCTCAAGATTGATCCTGCACAGAAACAACTCGGTATGACCACGCCACTGTTTTTGCCGGATGGCCGCCACTTTATTTACTTCAGCAACTACAACGACCCGGCTCGCAGCGGCGCTTATCTGAACTCCCTCGATGGCGGTGAGGCCAGGCTGATTGTGGCTTGCGATAACGGGAGTTTTGGGGTGGTGAGCGACCCCTCGGCAGGAAGCGAAGGCCGCCTTATCTTTGTGCGGCAGGGCGCGTTGCTGGCGCAGGCTTTCGACTTTCGGCGGCATCAGGTCGTGGGAGAACCGCTGCGCCTCGCTGGAGCAGTGAGTATTAACAATAATGCCCTTGCCAAATTCTCGGTGGCGCGTAATGGAACGCTGGCGTTTTTGGAAGGGCGGCAGAATACGCAATTCGCCTGGTTTGATCGGACGGGCAAACGGCTGGAAATGGTCGGGCCGCCGGGTCGTTGGCTGGCCTCGCAGCTTGCTCCTGATGGTCAACGTCTGGTGGCTGAACGGATGGAAGGCCAATCGCAAAATGCCGATCTGCGCCTGCTTGATCTGGCAAGTGGCTCTGATACCCGCTTCACTTTCGATCCCGCCCACGACCAGCGTCCGATCTGGTCGCCGGAGGGCAATCGCATTGTCTGGGCCAGCAATCGTGAGGGTGTACCCAATCTGTACCAGAAGTCGGCCAATGGGGCTGGACAAGATGAATTACTGTTACGGTCTGCGTGGCCCAAGGCGGCGCTGAGTTGGTCACCGGATGGTCGCTTCATTCTGTATCGAGAAGTGACCCCGGAAACCAATGGCGATCTCTGGGTATTGTCGATGGCTGGTGAGCGCACGCCCTTGCTCTGGCTAAGTACGCCATTCGCCGAAAGCAATGGCGCGTTTTCTCCCGATGGCAAATGGATCGCGTACCAGTCCAACGAGTCAGGACGCATGGAAATCTATGTGCAGGCGTTTGTGCCGGGCGCGGCGGCAGCGGGCGGCAAATGGCAGCTTTCGACCAAGAGCGGCATCAACCCGACCTGGCGGCGTGATGGCCGGGAACTGTTTTTTAATACGCCTGACAACAAGCTGATGGCGGTAGATGTGACGCTCGGCGCAGAAGTAAAGGCCGGGCCGCCACGCGAACTTTTTTCGCTCGCAGGGCTACGACCAGCCACCAGTGGCAGTCTCATGGTGACGGGTGACGGACAGCGTTTTCTCTTCCCGACGAACGACACCCCTAGACTGCCGCCGTTCACGGTCGTGCTGAACTGGATGGCGGAGGGGAAGAAGTAGCGCAAACTTTCCAGTTTGCGTGGCAGGGCAGGACGGAGCTAAAGGGAAATTGTACTGCCTACCAAATGATAGGGTTGTGTCCAGCAGACTTGGTGAACAAAGACGTAAACTGGAAAGTTTGCGCTACTACACCACAGCGTAAAACTTTCATTGCTACGAAAATAATTTGGTAACGAACACCAAAGCGGTGTCGAGCCACCGTACTCCAAAGGTTAACCACGATGACGAATTTGAAACGGTAAAGGGATTACAATGGTCGGGATTCAAAAAATTCGGCAGAAGATCATAGATCGGGCTTATTATCTTTCTTCGCATGCCGAAGAAGAGATGGCAGCGGATAATTTTGAGCGCACAGATATTGAGCATGCGATTTTCAAAGGCAGGATCGAAAAGAAGATGACTCACGATGAACGCGGTACGAGGTATCGTGTTGAAGGTCCGGCTCAAGATGGGCGATTAATGCAGGTAATATGTCGGTTCAAGGCAGAAAGTAATTTAGTGATTATTACGGTTTATGCTTTAGTGGAGGAATTATGATTTGTGAATTTTGCAGCGGACAAACCGTCACCCGAAAAGTCAGGAAGCAGCATTGGCTCGGGGGCAAGCTCTATCTGGTTGAAAATGTCGAAGCCGAGGTCTGCTCCGAGTGCGGCGAACGTTACTTCCACGCCACAGTGCTGGATCGAATTGATAAACTCTTGCTGGCTGAACACGCCGTAAAAGAACGACTGCTAATTGAAGTCGTCAGTTTTGCTTAAAGCTGCAAGCAATAGTAGCGGTGTCGAGCCTCTGCACTCCATATTTGAAAGAAAATTTCTTTGCCGTGATTGGTCAAATTATCCTGAATCGGTTAGTATCCCTTTTTAAATACCAACCAATCGAGCATTAGTCTCGAAATTGAACGATTTTAAGCTTACTGCGATGAAATTATGATTGCCCTTTCCGGCAATTCAAATTGTCAGAGAATCCATCAATTCTCTTGTGAAAAATTCTCAATTTTTTTAATCCTACCAGGAGGTATTCAGTTATGCGAAAAGTAATAGCTCTCTTTGCTTTGCTTATGCTGTTGACCCCGGCGGCGGTTTTTGGACAAGCGGTTTACGGTAACATTGTGGGAACAGTTCTTGACCCGCAAGGCGCTGCCGTAGCGAATGCCAAAATTGTCATTACCGATACGCAACGGGCCGTCAGTTATACAGCGACCACCAACAGTGATGGAAACTTCACGCAACGATTCCTGATTGCAGGAACGTATCAAGTGCGAGTCGAATCGGCAGGTTTCAAGGTTACTATACAAAATGTTCAGGTTTCTGTAGATCAGGAATCACGTGCGGACATCAAGCTTGAAGTCGGCGAGCTGAGCCAGACAGTCGAAGTCACCTCTGATGCGCCATTACTCAAAACCGAGCGCAGCGATGTGGCGGTGACGTTCAGCGAAAAAACACTGACCAACCTGCCCATCATTAATCGTCGTTTTACCGCCATCGAAATCTTTTCGCCTGGTGTGACGGCTTTCCCCGGACAAACCGCCGCGAGCGAAGACCCGCAAGGTTCTTACCGCAAAGTGGTTAACGGACAAAGCTTCGCCGGTTCATCACATTTGCTCGACGGAACTGACAATCACGATTCAATGCTGGGTTTGATTGTTATTAATCCAACTCTTGAATCTGTGACCGAAGCGAAAGTTACCACCGCAAATTACGATGCGGAATTCGGCGCGAATGCCGGGGTCATCAGTTCGCAAACGCGTTCCGGGACAAATGATTTTCACGCGGTTGCGTTTGAATTTCTTCGCAACGATCATTTCAATGCGCGTAATCCGTTCACGCAATTCAATCCAATCAGAGGAAGCAATAATCGTTACATTCCTGTCACGCAGCTTAATCAATACGGCGGCGCGGTGAGCGGCAGAATTATTCCAAACAAATTATTCTGGTTTGGTGATTATCAAGGTACGCGCCGTAACATCGGGGGATCCGTGATTGTTCGCGTACCAACAGCCGCAGAACGCACAGGCGATTTTTCAGCATCGGGTTTACCAGCGATTTTTGATCCGGCAAGCGGAGTCGCTCCGGCGAATCGTACGCAGTTTGTTGGCAATAAAATTCCAACAGCGCGACTCTCACCACAAGCTCTGAATATTCTCAATAAATTTATTCCGTTACCAAATTTCACTCCAGCTTCGGCTGACTTGCCAAACTACGTTGGCGCGGGTGCGGTGAAATTTGATGAAGACTTAACCAACACACGTTGGGATTATTATTTCAGCGAAAAGCTGCATGCCTTTGGGCGCTACAGTCTGGCGGATTATCGCCTGATTTCTCCTGGCGTTTTTGGTAGCGCAGGTGGTGGCAGCGGCTTCAATCCTGACTCAAATTTTGCGGGTGAATCAAAAACGCGTAACCAGAGCATCGCCGCAGGATTTGATTATACAGTTAACGCCAACTTACTAACGGACTTCCGATTTGGTTTTTATCGTTATCGTGTGAACGTTGACCCTGGTCAGGCGCAGACGACACCTGCCAAAGACGCGGGTCTTTTGGGATTGAATAACGATAGTTTCACTGGTGGTCTGCCATATTTTCAAATCAATGGCGTCGCCGGATTCGCCTTCGGTTATGCGCTTGGCGTCAACGCCTGTAACTGTCCGTTGCGTGAAAACGAACGGCAAGTACAGTTCGTAAATAACTGGACGAATTTACGCGGCAATCACACGCTCAAGTTTGGTGCAGATATTCGACGTGCGGCGAACCTGCGCATTCCGAGTGATCGCCATCGTGCCGGTGAATTAACCTTCGATGTGGCGCGGACTGCAGGACCAAGCGGCGGTGGCACGGGGCTGGCAAGCTATTTATTAGGCGATGTGAGCAGTTTTGCTCGATATGTCAGTACCATCACCGACGCTGAAGAACGACAAAATCGCTGGTTCTTCTTTGGACAGGATACGTGGAAAGTGACCAGCAAATTGACGGTAAATTACGGATTACGCTGGGAACTCTATCGTCCGCAAACCGTCACTGGTGCAGGTAAAGGTGGATTCATTGATGTTGCTACCGGCGAAGTTAGGGTTGCCGGCAGTAAAGGAGTCGGTCTTGATCTGACCCAAACCGGATCGCTGACAAATCTTGCTCCACGCCTTGGCATTGCCTATCGCATTACGGATAAAACTGTAGTTCGTATGGGCTATGGTCGTGGTTTCGACATCGGTGTTTTCGGTTCAATTTTCGGACATAACGTCACGCAAAACCTACCCGTGTTAGGTATTCAATCCAACGTTCCGGCATCAAATTATTTGTCGGTGTTTACACTGGCGCAGGGACCAACAGCTCTTGTACCCGGCACAGTGCTGGACAGTCAGCCAAAAGGCCCGAACGGTCAGCCGATTCTGCCGAATGGTGTGACGGCGTTTATTCTGCCGCAAAAGTTACGCCTGCCAACCAGCGATCAATGGAACCTCTCAATCCAGCATCAATTGCCTGGCAATGTTTCTGTTGAAGCAGCTTATGTGGGAACAAAAGGTACACACGTTTTCGCAGGCAACGGCGGCGATTACGATTTCAACCAAGCGACGATTCAGGGCTTCGTGAATGCTGATGGCACACGTGGCTCCAGCACCAACGCACGCAAGCCATTCTTCAATAAGTTTGGCTGGTCGCAAAATTTCCGCTATTACGGTTCGGATGCGAGCAACAACTATCACGGGTTACAACTCAAAGCCGATAAGCGCTTCTCAAAAGGCTTCTCAATTTTGAGCCACTACACGTGGTCGCGGTCGTTCAATTATACGAACACGTATTACAACATTGATGCGACACAGGCGTATGGCCCGAACGACAACACGCGCAGCCATGTGTTCCTGCTGGCTGGTGTTTTTGAACTGCCATTTGGCAAAGGAAAAACCTTCCTCAACGGTGCGAACAAAGCCGTAGATGCTGTCCTCGGTGGTTGGCAGATGAATACGGTCTGGCAATTACAGAGTGGCTTACCATTCACCCCAACGTATCGCGATTGTAACAATGATCGTGACACGGGTTGGTGCCGACCTGACTTGGTAGGAAATTGGAAATCTTCAAATCCGACCCGCGATGGTTGGTTTGTTACCGCTGCCGCGCCGCTAACACAGGGTGCATTTATCAACCCATCTGCTGCGACTCCATTTGCCAGAGTTGCTGGCACGGCGGACGGTCCCTGGCGTCGTCCAGCAACCGGAACGTTCGGAAATGTCGGACGTAATCGTTTGCTTGGTCCCGGCTTATCGCAAGTGGATATGTCGTTCTTCAAAAATTTCTCCATCACGGAAAGAGTCAAAGCTCAATTCCGTGCTGAGTCATATAATTTTGTGAACCACATGAATCTGGCGAATCCGAACACCTGCGTAGATTGCCCCGGCTCGGCTGGTAAAATTACTGGTCTGTTCCGGCTGTCAACTCCACGTCAATGGCAGTTTGGATTGCGGTTACAGTATTAATTTAAAACGGTGGTTGGTGATTGGTGGCTGGTAAGAGAATTTCTACCAACCACCAATCACCAGCCACCTTTTCTTTAGGAGTAAAAAATGGACTCAGCCTCACAAGCTGTACAACTCGCAGTTCCTCCGGCAACGATTGCCGATCCCGTCCACAAAAGCGAAACCGTTAAGCCGGGTACAGTCTTTCGCACCACTGCGCCGAAGGTTTCGTATCGTCAACATTTCACTCCCGCGACCGCAAATTTAGAATGGTTGAGTTGTGGCGAATATGAATTGCCTCCTGGCTCAGCAATTACAACTCTGTGCGAAGCGACGGACGAAAGTTTGTTGTTTATGTGGAAAGGCAATGCGCAAGTCAAAGTTGGCGGTAACGATTATAAACTGGACTTATACGATACAATTTACATCCCACGCGGAGCCGAATATCAAATATCAAATGCAAGCAATGAAACCGCGAAAGTGATTCGTTGTTCGGCGACGGCTGACAATGTACATCCCGTGCATTATTCAAAATTTTCAGAGTATTCAAAACGCGAAGACCGCATCCGTCATCTCGCGGGCAAAGACGTTTTCATGATGTTCGATGTGCCGGAAGCTGCTGACAAATTAATTGCAGGCTACACATTTTTCCAGGCGTACCAACGTTCGTGGCCGCCGCATAATCACACCGATCAGGAAGAAGTGTACATCTTCATCAAAGGTCACGGCTCCATGGAAGTTTACGAAGCGCCTGAAAAAATGTGCTTCGTTCACAACGTCAACGAAGGCGATATGGTGACGATTCCGATGATGAATTATCATCCGGTATTTTCACAGGAAGACCCGCTTGAATTCATCTGGTGCATCGCCGGAGCGCGTTACTGGGTCGGCGATAAAAACAAAGACTTCATGGATGGCAAAGGCGATTCAATCACTACTTAAAAGGTGATCGGTGGTCAGTGGCTGGTGGTCGGTAAAACCCCAGCCCATTAATTTAGCAGATAAAATAAAGGAAGCTTGCTAAAAGAATCCGACCACCGCTCACCGACCACCGACCACTATGTTTGTTACCAATCTTGAATGTGCCAAATGCGGCACGAATTACGAAGCCAATAAACTTTATAACCTCTGCACACAATGCGGTAAGCCGTTGCTCGTGCGCTACGATTTGAAAAAAGCAGCAGAGACTTTGACGAAAGAAAGTCTGAAAACCCGTGTCTCTTCGCTCTGGCGTTACCGCGAAGTTTTGCCTGTTCTGCACGACGAAAACATCGTTAGTTTAGGCGAAGGCTGGACGCCGCTGCTACATGCGAAACGATTAGGCGCGCAGGTAAATCTTCCGCATCTTTTCATCAAGGACGAATCGCCGAATCCGACCGGATCATTCAAAGCGCGTGGGCAAACGACTGCGATTTCGATGGCGAAAGAATTGGGCGTCAAAAAATTAGCGATCCCCACCGCAGGCAATGCAGGCGGCGCGATGGCGGCGTTTGCGGCTGCTGCCGGAATCCCTGCTTATGTTTTTATGCCGCGCGATACACCCGCCGCAAATCGCATTGAATGTGAGCAACTCGGCGCAGAAGTTACGTTGATTGACGGCTTGATTACGGACTGCGGCGCAGAAGTTGGGCGGCGTAAAGAAGCCGAAGGCTGGTTCGATGTCTCGACGCTGAAAGAGCCGTACCGCATCGAAGGCAAAAAAACGATGGGCTATGAATTAGCTGAACAATTCAATTGGGCTTTACCCGACGTGATTTTGTATCCGACGGGCGGAGGCACCGGCTTAATCGGTATGTGGAAAGCATTCGATGAAATGGAAGCAATGGGCTGGATCGGAAGCATGCGTCCGCGTATGTATACAGTTCAGGCAGCAGGATGTGCACCGATTGTTCGTGCCTTCGACAACGGCTGGGATGAGGCGCCGGAATTTGAAAACGCGCATACGGCAGCATCCGGCTTGCGCGTACCAAAAGCCATTGGCGATTTCATCATGCTCGACATTCTGCGCAAGAGCGGCGGCGGCGCGATTTCTGTCACCGACGAAGAAATGATTGCCGACACCAAAGTCGTAGGCGCAGCCGAAGGCTTATTCTGCGCTCCCGAAGGCGCTGCGTGTTTTTCCGCGCTCAAGAAAATGTTAGCGGCAGGCACAGTCACGGCGGATGATCGCGTCGTGATTTTTAATACAGGCACGGGCGTGAAATATCTTGAAGCGTATAGCGGATAATGCGAAGTGCCTGGGAGCGCAGGCGGCTCGCCTGCTGCGCGAGCGATGCGATGCGCTAAAGATGAAGCGATTATCTCGCCACGTTTGCGAGCGTCGTTGCACTTGCTCTTAGCAGGCGAGCCGCCTGCGCTCCCAGGCGCTCCGCATTCATAGGAAATTTATATGAAAAAATTTATTTGCCTTTTGCTTTTCACGTTTACAATCACTGTTTTCGCACAAGCTCAAAAACTCTCGCCCCCGCGCCAACTCGCCTACGATATTTTCCAACAACTCATCGAAATCAACACCACCGATTCTGTTGGCAATTGTACTGAAGCAGTCGAAGCGATGGCTGCACGTTTTAAGGCTGCGGGATTTCCTGACGAAGATATAAAAATTCTTGGCCCGAATCCGCGCAAACAAAATCTTGTCGTACGTTATCACGGCATAGGCGCACGCAAGCCGATTTTGTTACTCGCGCACATTGACGTAGTTGAAGCCAAACGCGAGGACTGGTCAACTGATCCGTTCAAATTTTTAGAGCAGGACGGCTATTATTACGGGCGCGGCACGTCGGACGACAAAGCGATGGCGGCAATTTTTGTGGCGAATTTGATTCGCTTCAAACAGGAAGGCTACAAGCCCGACCGCGATATTATTGTGGCGTTGACCGCAGACGAAGAAGGCGGAGATTTCAATGGGGTAGACTGGCTTATCAAAAATCATCGGGCATTAATTGACGCGGATTTTGGACTAAACGAAGGTGGTGGCGGCGCGATTCGCAATGGCAAAAAATTATTTAATTCTGTGCAGGCTAGCGAAAAAGTCTACCAAAGTTTTCTGCTCGCAGTGAAAGGTAAAGGCGGTCACAGTTCGCGTCCGGTGAAAGACAACGTGATTTATACATTGGCGAATGGCCTGCAAAAATTATCGCAATTCGATTTTCCGGTAAGCCTGAACGAAGTCACGAAACTTTATTTTGAGCGCGGCGCAAATTATGAATCCGGCGCAACCGCCGCCGCGATGAAAGCGATTGCTGCAAATCCTGCGGACACGAATGCAGCGGCGACACTCGGCAATCAAGCTGCTTATAACGCTACGCTACGAACAACTTGTGTAGCGACGATGCTCGAAGGCGGACACGCTGAAAACGCTTTGCCACAAACCGCACGCGCAAAAGTGAATTGCCGCATTCTACCAACGGAAACGGCGGATGCAATTCGTCAAACACTCATCAAGACCGTCAACGACGAACGCATTTCCATTACGCCAATCAAAGAACCAAAACCAAGCCCGCCTTCGCCGCTGCGTGCTGATGTGATGAGCGCAATCGAACGCATCACCAGCGAAATGTGGCCTGGCGTAGCGGTTGTGCCAACAATGAGCACAGGCGCGACAGACAGTTTGTATTTGCGCAAAGCTGGCATTGCAATGTACGGCACATCGGGAATTTTCGGTGACATAGACGACTCACGTGCGCACGGCAAAGATGAACGAATTCTTGTGCAATCTTTCTTTGATGGACAGGAATATTTGTATCGTTTGACGAAAGCATTCACTTCATCCGGTCAACATCCGGCGGCTAAATAAGGCAAGGAAATTTAGACAGGATTTACAAGATTTGTTTCAAAATTAACAGGATAAGAATGTACTAAGATTTTTCTGTAAATCTTGCAGAAAATCTTGTAAACCCTGTCTAAAAAATCGTAGAAAATAATGAGCCAATCAAGTCCACAATCAATGCCGCCCGTTTACCGCCAAGTGCGTTGGCAGATTTTGGCGTTGTTGTTTTTTGTCACGGTCATCAATTTTGTAGATCGTCAGGCACTCGCGGTACTTGGCAACGACATTACCGACGAATTTAAATTATCGAATACAGCCTTTGGCACAATCGTTTCGTGGTTTCGTTTTGGGATGATGCTGGGCGAATTTCCGATGGGGTTTTTGATGGATCGCGTCGGCGTGCGCATTGGCTTAGCATTCGCTGTTTTGTGGTGGTCGTTCGGAAATGGGTTGCATACAATTTCAAATTCGATTTGGCATTTTCGGATTTTTCGCTTTTGGCTTGGCACAGGCGAATGCGGAAATTATTCCGGCGGCAACAAACTCGTAGCGACTTGGTTTCCGGTGCGCGAACGTGCCTTTGCGATTGGCGTTTTTAATAGCGCTTCAATGGCTGGTTCGTTTATAGCTGCGTTTCTTATCATCCCGATTCGTGAGCATTATGGTTGGCGTGCGGGCTTTCTGGTGCCAAGTTTGTTAGGCGTAATTTGGGTGATCGTGTGGTGGATTTTTTATCGTGAACCAAAAGACCATCCGAGCATCACACAAGCTGAGTTACAGCACATCAGCAACGACAGCGATCCTGAGCAAAAAGAAGCCGAGCCGACCAATTGGCAATTGTTACGCTTGCCGCAAACGTGGGGCTTGATGCTGTGTCGTTTTTGGGTCGGGCCAGTCGTCGAATTTTATTTGTACTGGATGCCGAAATATTTCCGCGATGTGCGCGGCCTCAGCATTAAGGACAGCGCCTATTTTAACTCCGTCACCTTTGTGTTCGGCGATCTGGGCAGTATCGGCGGCGGCGTAGTCGCGGGCTTATTAATTGCCAGAGGGTTGCAAGTAAAATCGGCCCGCCAAACAACTTT